>JBIKUE010000136.1:0-11861 GCA_044347755.1 Saprospiraceae bacterium | reverse complement strand
ATTTTTAAAGCAAATTCAAGCTGAAAAAAGTGTTCAGTTTGCTCCGGAAAAATGACCGCTTTTGACCCTGAGTTTACTGTTCACTTTCACCGGATTTTACTGTCCACTTTGCGCCGGATTATGCATTATAGGGGATCCCCACCCAAACGGATAATATAAAACCCTGACATCGATATTTCCATTATTTATGAGTAAAACAGGTGGTGTACAATAAAATTCGCCTACCATTTTTTCCATGGGGCGCAGAATCTTTTTGTAACTATCATTACTCATATAAGTATCTGTTTGTCTGCTAACAATGGCATTAGTATTTTGCCAGATGCTCCCCTCTCCTCTCCTTATTTGTAATTTAATGTATCCAAATTCAATAACCCATCCAGCTTCCACCCTTAATGGGAAGGCTGAAACATCATTTTCAGAGGTATTGATTATGCTCAATGTAAACGCCCAAGGAGAATAGACAGACAGGGTATCTCGTTCGAAATCAAGGGTAACGGATATCGGCTCCTGCCCAACCAAATATGGTAGGAAACAGCAGAAGAGCAATTGTGAAAAAAGTGCTTTTTTCATTTAAATAGATACGAAAAATTTTTCAAAACCCAGGACTTCTAGATCGAATTAAACTTTGATACCTTGGGATAAAAAAATCATCTGACAAAGTAGCCGTTACCCTCCCCCCGCCACTAGTGTGAAGCTATCCAAAAACAAAGCCCAATGCACGCTGGCTGCTGGCAATTATTTCTTCAGGAATAATGGCCTGGAAAACTTGAGCATGTCCTTGAGAGGTAACCATCAAGAATATAAAGAGGTAAAACAAACTTTTTCCCATGATTAAAAATTAGGATGTAAGATTTTAATAACATTTAATAGCGAACCATCCAGCTTGTATCCTTAGATGCCTTAATCTCATGAATTACATATTTGCCAAAATTTAGGACAATACCCTTACCCTACCAACTGCTCCAAAAACCACTCCTTCTCTGTCAGAATCTCCTCTCCCTGAATCGCCTCCCGCAACTTGACTACCGCATCGGTTTTGCGGAAATCAAGCGCCATCAACTGCCCGGTATATTGCACGATTTTGCTGTAATTGGTGCGCTGGTAGCCTATGCTCGTGTGCCTGCGTATGTAGGTGCGCATGCTCGCGAGGTGACTTTTCAGCAGCTCAAACTCGTCGGTTTCGTAGTAAATTTTGAGTTGCAGGGTTTTGGCGGTGAGGTTATTGATCAAATCCTTGTAATCCGAACGCTGCAGGTGCAGCAAGGCGGTGTGGTGGTCCTTGCGCGCATACGCTACCCTCGCGAGTCCGAGACTGGCTGCCACTTCCCGCCACTGGCGCTCCAGCAGTTGCTTGTGGTCCAGTATGAACCGCTCCACCCAGTCCAACTCCCCTACCCTGAGCGCCACGGCAATGATGTTGTTAAAAGCAAAGCGGGAAATGCGTCCATTTTCCAGCAGCAGGCCTAATTCCAGGGCCCCACGGTACAAATCAAGGGTAGCCTGAGGCCATCCCTCCCGCAATTCGTTGGTTTTTTTGATCCCGAAATTGATGGCCAGCAAATACAAGGTGCGCAACTCATCCGGCGGAAACTGCCGGGCAAAGCCGGCCAGCAATGTCCGGTAAGCCTGAAAATGTTGCTCCGCCTGCTCCGGTTGCGTCTGAAAAAGATAGCCATGATAATACAAGGCCACCGCAGACCATTCCAACAGCTTTTGCCCTTCAGTATCCGTATCTAAATACTCCAGCAACACAGGCAGCAAGCCCATGCGGTACTGTGTGCGGTAAACCGTTTGGTGCGCTGCCGCCAAACAACCTAAGCGCAGTTTCCGGGCCACAAAGGCCGTGTCCATCCAATCTGAATTGGCCTGCAGGTTGAAGGTTTCGGTGCGTCGGGTAGCCGTATCAAATTGATACTGCTCCCATTCCAGCAAATTCAAATCGTGGAAGTACTCCGCATCGCGCCAATCCTGCTTTTCCCGGCGCTGTCTGGCTTCCCGCAACGCAATGGTGAAATGTTTGGGCAAATTGCGTTTCCTGTAGGCCGCCGGCAGCAAAGCGCCTCTTGCGCTGCCGCTTTGCTGCCACTCCCGTACAGAAAGGTATTCTTCCAGCAGAGCCAGCAGAGCGGAATTAGCCTGCCGCATTTTCAAGCCGCCTTCTTCTTTTTGCAACAATTCCGCCACCTCTGCCTCTTTCGGCAATTGCCCCGAACGCCTGCAGCCGTCCAGGTACTCAAACAACACCACAGGTTGTTGCCTGCCGTTGAAAAACGGCGATCGGACAAACTTGCCGAACTCCCGCACTTCCGCATTGGTCAGGGCGGCAAAGGCTTCCCAAAGCAGGTTTTTTTCCATGAGGGGTTTGAGGAGTTTGAAGGGTTTGAGGGGTTTGAAGGGTTTGAGGGGTTTGAGGGGGGGGGTGATTACCCACAAAATAAAACGTTGATATTTTAAGGTTTTGTAGAAGGCCACATCTTAGTTACCCATGGTATGCCAAGCGCAACGATCCTCCCCCTTTGAAGGGGGTTGGGGGGATGAACACGTACAGCAGGACGATCAAACAACCACAAAGCATTAATTTTCAATATGGTAACATCGTGCTGTACGCTTTCATCCCCCCGGCCCCCTTCAAAGGGGGAGGGTCGCTGCGCATGGCATTTCGAATACTACAAAGTTTGCGTCCCATTGCAGAGTTTAGCCCTTCGGCATCTCTGGCTCAGCGCTCCCACCTCAAACCTCTCAAACCCTTCAAACCCCTCAAACCAGCACACGTCTACTTCTTCCCAAAATCCATCAACGCCGTCCAAACTGACAGAACCCCCTGATCCAGACGGGTCCAAATGGGCCGAACCACTCCATTATGGGCTGAAATATGGTTGTAATCGCCGAAAAATACCTGGGTGTTGGGGGTAAAGGACTTAGTGCTCACTTTGAGATTTTTAAAGATTTTGCCGCCATCGGTGCTGGCCGCAACGTACACATCGGTGCGGTCGTCCGTGTGGTGCCGGCGGTCGTAGAATACCAGGTATACATGGCCGGTTACCTGGTCAATGGCCATCCAGGGCAGAAACTGTTGCCGCCCCTTGCGGTCGTTGTTCACCCGTTTGGGTTTGCTCCAGGTATTGCCGCCATCGGTGCTTTTAGCCAGGAAGATGTCGGTGTCCTTTTCTCCATTGCGCTGATCGCCCCAGCACAGGTACAGAGCCCCTCGGTTGGGCCCGTCAGACAGGTCGCAAACCAGCACAGGCATTACGTTGGTGCGGTTAAGGCCGGATATCTCGATGTTCCAGCCGCCCGGTTGCTCAGCCGCAACAATGTCCTTTTCTAACCAGGTTTTGCCCCCATCCGTGGAGCGGTCAAACCAGATTTTTTCATCGTAGCTCCAGGCCACATAAATTTCTCCATTGGGGCCATAAGCCGGCACAGCGCCTTCAGGGGTATCATCGTCGTCGAGGCAATTGCCTTCCAACTGACTGATATTGATAGCTTCCGACCAGGTTTTGCCGCCATCCAGACTCTGAGAGAACAGGATGCGGCTGCGGTCTTTTTCCTGATCGCGGGAATTGTACTTATCGAATTCCGTCCAAGAGCAGGCCAGGGCTCCGGATTTTGGATCTGCACAAAGCCAGGGTTTGTCCTGGTCTTTGGGAGGGCGGAGTCCGCACCAGGAACCGTCGTCGTAGGTTTTGCCACCGTCGGTACTTTTCTGAATCACGATGCGGTCCAGCAATTTATCGCTCGACCAGCCTTTGCCGTCGGGGTTGCTCAAGTGGGAATAGTAGACATTTCCACTCCAATCAGCCAGTAAAACAGGGTCGCCGTACACACCGGAGGTTTTGGATGTCAGTTTCCCTTTTTCCCAGGTTCGTCCGCCGTCGTTGCTCCAGTAATAGTGATCGAGAATAGCCCCCGCAACTACATTTTGCGGATTTTTGGGATTCACCGCAATACTGGGTTCACAAGGGCCATAGGCATCACCTTTAGCCGCTTTGGCAATCAGTATATTTTCAAAGGCTTTGGGATGGGTGTTATTCTTTTGTGCAAACGCTGAGCTGCTCAGAGTCAAGGCAAAAGTGAGGATGAGAAGTGTTTTGTATGGATGCATGGAAGGGTTAGATGTAGCGGCGGGTTTAGCCGCCGTATTGATGGGTTTGAGGGGAAAGCAGCAGCCTGATCTAATGGTCTGTTATTGGGTATTTGGTTTTTAGTGTCGGGGTGACTCCGGAGTCACCCCGACACTAAAAACCAAACACCCAATAACAGAATATGGACTATTTTTTAAACCTGTTATTCAGATAAAAGTACGTAATAGGAATATCCACAGCCACAAAGGCGCCATAACGGAAGCCGCTACGGTCTACTTCCAGTCCGCTTTCTGTCACTTTGCGCAGGCCCGGGCCGAGCTGTCCACCTACCCCAAATGCGATGGGCCATTTTCTGGGCAGATGGTAGGTCAGGTAAAGTCCGGGAGAGAGGATATTACTCCAGGTGAGTTCGGGAAGATTTTGTGCATTGGCGTCATTGAATCGGTAGGCCGTCACCGCCCCTACGTCTATGATGGGCACAAACAAGCCCAGGCTGCCGTATTCGCGCACTTTTATCTTCACTTTTCCAGACTTTAAGGTATCCACTTTGGTAACCGGATGGCGTTTGCCCAACCCCCACGATAAACTCAATCCAAGTGGAGCGGCAACGGAACCAAAGTTCTGCACCTTGCTTGCGCCATCCAGCACCTCCCATCCGCCAGCCAAACCAGTGTAGGCGTTCAGCGCCACCGCAAACTGACCGGGTTGTTTTTTCATTCGGCTGCTTCCGGGCGGCAAAGCAAAGGCTTCAATGGCCCGTTCCATTTCGTCTGGCGTATTGGCTTCTGCTACAGCGGCCATAAAATTGGCGTATTTCAACAAAGTGGCAATCTTTTCCTTTTCGCTGCCGATCAGGTTGAGACAATAAATCACATTGCTCACCGCGCCAGCAAAATTGCGTTGCCGCACATTGAAATACAGGGAATTACAATGCCGCATCAGGAAAATATAGTCGGTTGGAATAATGTCTTTTTTCCGTCCCAGCATGGTTTTACCCATCTGGTTTACATTCTGCAAAATATCCGTCACAGATTGCGCATAGGCAAAAAAATCGTCGGCGGTGGTGCCATCCGTACCGCTGCTGCTGCGCAGGGAGAATTGTGTGGCCTGGGTCAGATCGGCCATGGATTCTATGGAACGGCGCCAGTTGGCTACCAGATTGCCTCCTGTGTTTGCCTGGGCCATCAATAGGCGCAGATTGGTTTTTTGCGCCCCGGAATCGTCGAGAAACTGGATATCGCCAGCTTTTTGCCACAACAAACCCAGGTAAATGCGCAACAACACGGGGTCCTTAAGCTTTTCCCGGATTTCCTTTGAGGTGTACCACGGCATCTTTGGGTCAACCGCGTTGGGATTGCGGAACGACTCCGACATTAAGTTCAAAAAGCGCAATCCGCCAGCCATGTTGTACAGTACCGGCATGGTTTCCGGGGTGCTTTGAATGGCCGCGTAAGACGGGTCTGCCAGATAACTGATCATATCCACCGGCGATTCTCCGTTTACCATTTGCTGGGCAATATGGAACATATCGGCCAGTACGATACCCGCCTCCTTTTGGGTACAACCCTGACAAAAAGACTCATCCCGCACAAAGGTTTCCAGGCTCATGGGCAGGGAAGTCATATCTGCCGTAAATCCTTCCCGCAGTGATTCCAGGTAATCGTTGAACTGATACACATCGGAGTCAATGCGGAGCAGTTGCGCCTGGGTGAAGGGGCAAAAATGCCCTACGTATCTGTCGTTGCGTACGGTTTCTTTAAATTCGTCAAAAAAGGCCAGAGAAAGTTCCTGTTTGGTGCGTTTTACCAGAAATCGCGCCAGCCCGTCGGCAAGGGTACTCACGGAAAAACCGGAAGCAGAAACGCCGGTGGTGGTTTTTTCAAACCGATCCCCCTTGGAAAACCCTGCCAACAACACTTTGTTTTGGTCTGTTCTTTCCACCAGCAGGAACACATTATCCCGGAAAGACTCCTCCACCCAGTAAGTGGTAAGAGTGTCCTTAGTGATGCAATATTTGCGCATAATTTCGGAATGCCGGGCATCCAGCGCATCCCAGTTGAAGATGAGTCGCTGGTCAAAATCCGAAGCATCCGGCTGATCAAAATACTCACGCAGCGCCTCTGCATCCTGCAACAGGGTTTGGGCGTGTGCGCCTGCGTGCAGGAGCAGGCAGAGCAAAAAGAAGAAAATTGGTCTCATGATCGGTTTGGTTAGAAGTTTCGGAAAAATGCCGGGTCAGTTTGGCTTCCGGAAGCATTTTGGAGCGGTGTACAGCAGGTGGCCAGC
This sequence comes from Saprospiraceae bacterium, assembly GCA_044347755.1. GTDB lineage: Bacteria > Bacteroidota > Bacteroidia > Chitinophagales > Saprospiraceae > M3007. The sequence goes on along the minus strand of JBIKUE010000136.1, from coordinate 5,490 downwards.
AACTGGGCCAATTGCTGGCGTGTAGGCGAAGCGCCGCCGTTTTGTTTTTTGAAATGGCTTAAGGCCAGTACCGCAATACCGCCCATAATTGCCACAGCGCCGGAATTAGAAAATTCCATGTCGAAGGCATCGCCGTTTTTGGAGAGTAGTTTTCCGGAAAAACCTGCCAGCATGAACGAAATATTCTGTGGGGTTATAACGGAAGAAACTGATTCAAAATTTACCGGCAAACGAGCTACATTGAATACCTCCGCACGCAGGTTGGGAATATTGTCGGCAGCGATATTGGCCCAGGGATCCGAGGGTTCCAGGTTTTTCAAAGGCGCAAAAATAAACATGCGCTGCACCGAGGGCAGGTTAAACACCCGGTCAACAGCAGCCATATTGAGTCCTTCAAACGGCAGCTGGGCTTTGGAAATGGATTGCCCCAGGATAACGATATCTGCTTTCAGGTTTCCGGCCAGTTCAATGGCATCGAGGATGTTTTTGGCAGTGGTCTTTTTATCATTGGCATTACGCGCCTTGATGATGAAGTATTTAGCGCCATTGGCCAACCCGTTCACCAGGTCTTTATCTGCAGGTGGGGCGGCCGGAATTTTGCCAGCCAGCAAGGAAGCATACAGTGTACCGTGTCCGCGACCTTCTGTACCAAACGCCTCGCCTACCAGGTCCTGGCCGGTGAGTTTGGCCACGGAAAAACCCGGGGCGCCGGTGAAAAACTTGGCGCCAGGCTGGTTTACATGTTCCAGAGAGGCGAGTCCGAGGTTGACTCCCCGGTCAATGTAGGCAACTTTAACGCCATCGCCATTGGCAGCAAGCCAATCAGCAGGCACCGGATTTCCGGGAAGTTCCGCAATGGTTTTAGACCAGTTGAAAATTGTGGGCATTGGTGTTGTTTGAGAGATGAGTGATGGGGTGTGAGATATGAGTTAGGAGTTAGGAGATATGAGATATGGGTTAGGAGATATGAGATATGAGGGTCGTGCCTAAACCTTTCATATCTCATATCTCCTAACTCATATCTCATATTTCATATCTCATATCTGTTTATTCCAGCGCATCAATAGCAGCAGTGCGGCCAAGGATAGCGGGATTCTTGTCATTTGAAACCAGGGAAACCCGGTTAACCATTCAATTCCGAATGCTCCGGTCATGCCCAAAATCATGGCCCACATTCCCCAGGGTTGGTTTTTCAGTGAGCCTACAGCCCCTACGCCGGTAAGGGCTGCAGCAGCCACATATTGTGGGTAATAGGCTTCTAAATCAGGGTATTGAGTCAGAAAATCGTTCCGCATGAGCAAAAAATATAATACTCCCACTACCATGCCAAACAGGGTCAGCATAAGGTAAACATGATAAAAAATGCGGGCTGCTTTATCCATCTCAATGTTTCTGCCGACAAAAATGCACAAAAGCGCGAATTTGCAGCCTTAATTTTTCTAATGACTCCTACTATTCGCGTTTTTCTCCGTTCCGGCAAGGAAATTCCGGTGCTTCGTTTCCATCCATGGGTTTTTTCCGGCGCCATTGCCCGCACGGAAGGCCAACCAGAAGACGGCGATCTGACTTCTGTGCACGATAAATCAGGCCAATTACTGGGTATCGGGCATTTTCACCATGGCAGCATTGCAGTCCGGCTCATCAGTTTCGGTCCGGCGGATCTAAATGAGGTGAATTTTTGGGCCGACAAGCTTCGAACGGCCTACGATGCCCGTTTGGCAGCGCTGCCGCAAATCTCTGATGCCCTGAACGGCGGCTCCCCTACCGCTTTCCGACTGGTGCATGGCGAAGGCGACGGGCTGTCGGGTTTGATTGTTGATGTGTACGGTAATACAGCCGTTGTGCAGTGCCACAGCATCGGGATGCATCGGCAAAGGGCATTGATAGCTGAAGCTTTACAGGAAGTTTTGGGTAAAACGTTGCAGGCAGTGTACGATAAAAGTGTGGAAAGCCTGCCTCCCAAATATGCAGAAACGCAGCAAAATGACTACCTGTGGCGCGCAACTGAACATACGGAAGATAGCGCCATAGTGAATGAGAACGGGGTACAATTCCGGGTGGATTGGGTAAACGGCCAGAAAACCGGCTTTTTCCTGGATCAGCGGGAAAATCGCTTGCTCCTGGCCCAATATGCGCCCGGGAAAAGTGTACTGAATGCCTTTTGCTATACCGGCGGATTTTCCTGCTACGCCCTGCAGGCAGGCGCACAACTGGTTCATTCGGTGGATATTTCCCCTAAAGCCATTGCCTTGTGTGCGGAAAACACTGCGCTGAACATGCCATATGAAGGCGCGCATGAAGGTTATGCGGAGGATGTGATCAAGTTTCTGAAGAATACGGAGCAAGACTACGAGGTGGTGATTATTGACCCGCCGGCTTATGCCAAGAGTTTAGATAAACGCCACAATGCGGTGCAGGGTTACAAACGCCTCAACGCCGAGGCTTTGCGTAAAGTAGCCCCGGGAGGCATTATGTTCACTTTTTCCTGCTCTCAGGTGGTGGATCGGGAACTGTTTTACCACACTGTGGCTGCCGCAGCCATGGAGGTAGGCCGACCCGTGCGGGTGTTGCACCACTTGTCCCAAAGCCCTGATCATCCGGTGAGTTTGTTTCACCCGGAGGGCTCGTATTTGAAGGGACTGGTGTTGTATGTGGAGTAGGTGAGGTTTTTTTTACCGCAGAGGCGCGAAGGCGCGGAGAAAGATGTTTGGAAAACGCCACTCTGCGCCTTCGCGCCTCTGCGGTAAAAAACTCACGCCGCTTTCAGCCTACCAATCCGGGAATGTTCCAGCTTCTCGGCTACATATTCACGACTGATTACCTGTTGACGTTTCTCTGCATGGTTGGTAGAACTTGGCAGATCGAACATGGCATCCGTGAAGATGGCCTCACAGAGCGATCGCAAGCCACGGGCGCCAAGCTGATAATCGAGTGCTGTTTCTGCAATAAAATCCAATGCCTCAGGTTCAATGATCAGTTCCACACCCTCCATGGCAAACAGTTTATGGTACTGTCGCATGATGGCGTTGCGGGGTTCGGTGAGGATACGGCGTAAAGATTCCAGGTCCAGGGGCTCCAGATAGGTGCATATGGGTAACCGACCCAGCAATTCCGGAATCAGGCCGTAGGACTTTACGTCGGCATGAGTAACGTATTGAAGCAGGTTATCCCGGTCTATACGTGCGGTAGATTTCTTGTTGAAACCGATCACCTGGGTATTAACACGACGTGCGATCAGTTTTTCAATGCCGTCGAACGCGCCGCCGCAGATAAACAGTATATTTTCGGTATTCACCTTTACCATTTTCTGCTCCGGGTGTTTGCGGCCGCCTTGCGGAGGCACCATCACTTCGGAACCTTCCAGCATTTTCAACATACCTTGTTGTACACCTTCCCCGGATACATCGCGGGTAATGCTGGGATTATCCTGCTTTCTGGCAATTTTATCAATCTCATCAATGTATACAATGCCACGTTCCGCTGCCTCAACGTCCTGATCGCACATTTGAAGCAATCGGGCCAGAATACTTTCCACGTCTTCGCCTACGTAGCCGGCTTCCGTGAAAACGGTGGCATCCACGATAGCGAAAGGCACATTGAGCAGTTTGGCAATGGTTTTGGCCAGCAGGGTTTTGCCTGTACCGGTTTGACCAACGAGCAGGATGTTGGATTTTTCAATTTCCACATCATCTTCCTTGCGCACTTTGCCTTTGTTCTTTTCCAGTTCCTGGAGGCGCTTATAGTGGTTGTATACGGCCACAGCCAATACTTTTTTAGCATCGTCCTGCCCGATCACATATTGATCCAGGAAAGTTTTGATATCACGCGGAGGAATGAGGTGTACAGGGCCACCGTAACGTTCACTTTTTCCGGAACCAGGTTGCGTTTCCGCTTTTTGTTTGCGGCTTTCCCGCTTTACACCGGCATTATCGAGCTCCAGATCAATGATATCCTGGGCTTTTTCTGCACAGGCTTCACAAATCTGGGCTTCCATACCAGACACCAAAATCATCACTTCCTCCTCTGTACGCCCGCAAAACGAGCAATAGCTGGGTGGATTTTTACCGCGTTTATTCATATTATTAAAAAAATGGAGGGCAAAGGTACGGCGAGCCTTAACGAAAACAGCATATACCTGACTGAAAATTAGATCAGACAAAAACTTATTCCGGTTGAGGATATTATATACACCTTTGAGTAGGATTTGTATCAGATTTGAACCCAATTTATGTGCACAAAGTCTTTTACCATAGGGCTGTTTTTGATATTTACCACAGTGGTTTTGCATGCTGAAGCCGATTCTACCGGTCGCTTGAGCAGATTACTAAACCGGCTTTCACAAGAAGATCGGCCTCCGGAAAAACCCCGTTTTTTGTTTTACCCCACTTTTGGTTACGCTCCGGAAACAAGTCTGGAAATTGGTATAGCCGGATCGGTATTATTTCATGCCAAAAACAAGTACCTGGAAAATCGCCTGAGTGAAATTACCATTTTCGGATTTGGCACCCTGCGTTCTCAATTTGGCCTTTGGGTAGACAATGCCGTATATACCGATCAGGACAAGTGGTTGATTTTGGGTCGGTTACGACTACAGCGTTTCCCTCTGTTGTATTTCGGCATTGGTCCGGAGGCAGAGGAGGAGGATCCTGTAACCGTTAACGGAGTCTATTACCTGCTGCGGGAACGCATTATGCACCGTGTGGCGCCTAATATGTTTGCCGGATTGTTAGTTGATGCACAATATCTGGGCAAGGTAGATTTTGGAGGTGACCTCCCTACCCGACCGTTACCGGAAGGATCAGGCGGATCTACCAACCTTGGCGCGGGCGTGGGCTGGGTATATGACTCCAGACCAAATTATCTGAATACCCGCAAAGGCTGGTTTGCTGAGCTGTCGTGGTTGCACTATAGCGAATCGCTGGGAAGTGATTATGGCTTTGAAAACTTCAGTGCGGAGGTACGCCAATACATACCCACCTGGAAAAACCAGGTATTTGCCTGGCAGGCAAGTGGTAATATTGTATCAGGTAATGCACCCTTTAACATGTTGAGCCTGATGGGCAATGAATCCTTGATGCGGGGCTATTACACTGGGCGGTACAGAGACCGGCATTATTACGCCGGCCAGGCTGAATACCGTTTTTTGCCGTTGCCATTCAGTAAAAGAATTGGCGCTGCGGTATTTGTAGGCGCCGGAATAGTTGCCCCGGAGTTGCAGACCATTAACCTGAAGCTTGTTCGTTTTACAGCAGGTGGAGGATTGAGATATTTTTTGTTCCCTAAAAAAGACATATTTGTGCGGTTTGATGTGGGGTTCACACAGGAAGGCGCAGGGTTTTATATTTTCACAGGGGAGGCGTTTTAAAGGCTTTGTTGCATGAATCTTGTTGGAAGCCAGATTTTCCCTATCCCGTTTAGGCCTCAAGCGACTTTCACAGATTTAGGAGCGGCTATTTGAATAAATTTATTCAGGACGGCAGCCTTAACTGC
>JBIKUE010000035.1:0-42925 GCA_044347755.1 Saprospiraceae bacterium | reverse complement strand
GGAATACTCGAAAATTTCAAAATTTTGGTATGAACCTGAATGTTGCACCTTGGGGAATGCATGATTATTTTGAACCCCGCCGGCTGGATTATGATGCCTATTATGAGGTGCCTGAAAGTGGAAACCTTTATATGTGGTACAATAGCGACAATCGTAAACCCTTTACCTATTATTTTGAAGGTGGTGGACGGCGTTTTTTAGAAGATGGCCGGTTTAATCTTACGATGAACGCCGGGATTCGTTGGCGAGCAAACGGGAAACTCAGTGTGGGTGTTGGAGTTGGGCGTGAACACCTAGATAACAATGTAGGAGGTTTATGGAAATGGGAAATCCACGATAAAGCCCTGGGGGCAGACCAATTGCCAGAAAATGCGGTAGTTATGGGGCGCAGGAATATTCGTGGATTCAACAATAACCTGAATGCTTCCTACTCCTTTAACAACAAGATGAATCTCACCCTTTTTGCCCGTCATTATTGGCAAAAAGCTACTTATAGCCAATTCTATGGCTTGGGTGATGATGGCAACCTGATGCCAAGTCCGTATACAGGTATCAGCCATGCAGGTGAAACCTTGAACGATGTTGCAGCCAATTTTTTCAACATCGATTTGATTTACACCTGGAGGTTTGCGCCTGGCTCTGACTTATTGCTGGTATATAAAAATGGAATCGGGCATTTTGACTCCGGTTTTGCGGCAAACCGCACCTATCTGAATAACGCAGGTAGACTCAATGACTTTGAAGGCTCCAATAATTTTTCTGTTAAGCTGCTTTATTTCCTGGACTACGAGCAGCTTAAAAGGAAGTTTTAAAATTTAGAAAGTTTGATTTGGTTAGTGGCCTCGGCAAAAGCGCCGGGGCTTTTTTATTTTACTGAATAGCTGAATGTTGTACAGGAATACGATTTACTCAGGATAGCCAATTCAAGTCTTAGGTTGCTAATGGTGAACCAATTTAGTAACTGAAAAACTGAAGTGATGATTTTGGGGTTTGATTAGGCGTTTAGAGTGCGTTATGCGGGACATAATAAGCGATAAACAACGAAATCAGGCGCCAAAAGCAACCTTCAGTTTTTTAGGGACTAAGTTGGTTCACCAATAGTGCCGCGTTTTATTTTTCTTTCCGGATAACTTGCATAATTCATAAATGTTTTTGAATCTTTGCATCATTGTACTGTTACAGCAATACAATCTAGATCCAGAACAACAATACGATTCCTAAAACACTAAAACACCCATCCACCTGGCCCATGACCATCCTGATGCTCGACAATTTTGACTCTTTTACCTACAACCTGGTGGATTTTTTCCGCCAGTTGGGTTGTGATGTCAAAGTATTTCGCAATACAGTAGAGCCTGAAATGTTGTCAAGCGTGCCATTTGATATGCTCGTATTATCGCCCGGCCCTTCTGTGCCGAAACAGGCCGGGAATATGATGGCCATCATCCAACGGTTTTACCGCGAAAAACCCATTTTAGGCGTATGCCTGGGGCATCAGGCCCTGATTGAGTTTTTTGGAGGCAGCCTGGCTAACATTGCACCTGTTCATGGCAAGGCGGTGACAATTGAGCACGATGGCCGGGGCATTTTTACCGGAATTGAACAAGGATGCGAGGTAGCACGATATCATTCCTGGGCAGGAGAGCTCATTCCTTCTGAATTGGAGGTCACCGCCCGATCCGGCGATGGAGTCATAATGGGCATAAGACACAAACGCCTGCCCATTGAAGGCATTCAGTTCCACCCGGAATCTGTGCTCTCTATGAAAAACCAGGCCGGCATGAGGATGCTGCGCAATGTTGTTGCAGGAAGAATGGCAGCAGGAAACCTGATTTATCACACTTTTTCTCAGACTCTGCAATCCGGCAATCCGATTAACGAAGAGATGCTTCGGGCATTTTTGAAAGCGATTGAAGAAGGCCAACTTTCCGAAGATCAAAAACAAATACTATTGGTTTCGCTCAGTCATCGACTCAGGAATGCCCCTGAACTGGCCGATTTTATCAGAATCCTGATGGAGTTCAAATCTGGCAATGGTCTCACTGCATCACTCCATCCATCACTTTCCCAATCACTGATTGACCTTTGCGGCACAGGCGGTTCAGGGCTACCCCGAATAAATACTTCTACCCTCGTAAGTCTGCTGCTGGCATCTAGTGGCCTGCCTATTGCCAAGCATGGTAATAGGGCCGCTGCCGGGCGCTATGGAAGTTTTAATTTGTTGGAAAACCTGGGTATTCCTGCAACATTCAACCCTGCTCAAGCTTCTCAAACCCTAAAAAAGGCAAATCTGGCGTTTGTATTTGCACCGGATGTGCACCCTATTTTCAAGCATTTTGCCGCCATCAGAACCAAAATAGGGGTTCCAACCGTATTCAATGCCCTGGGGCCACTCATTAATCCATACCTGCCAGAGCGCCAATTTATTGGCACTGCATTTTCTGATCTGATGGAGGTGATTTTTGAAACTGGAATCAAAATGGGCAAACGGCACGTCATTGTTGTCAGGGGAAATGAAGGCCTGGACGAAATTTCCCTGAGCGGACCAACCAGAATCCTGGAATACAGCAATGGAATAAGAGCAGATTATGTCATTCAGCCACAAGATTTCGGGCTTGAACCAATTCCATTAGACCATCTTAGCGCTGCTAATCCGGCCATCTGTTTACAAATTGCCCGGGAAATCATCTCCGGCCAACTGGTCTCTGAGCACTATAAACTGGTGGCTGCAAACGCTGCCTTCATTTACAACCGATTCGTAGAGGACATACCATTAACCGAGGCTTATCAAAAAATGGAAGAATTAATCCGCAAGGGCGTCATGGGAAACACTCTTGAACATTATCAATCAGCTTTGTCGGAATCATCTGTGGAGGAAAAATCCTGATCATGAGTATTCTGGATCAAATTGTTGCCTCCAAAAGGACGGAAATTGAAGGCTTATATCGCGAGCACGACCTGAGTGTCCTTATTTCTGGCTGCTATACGGTACAGGATGAACCGTTGTTTTACCAACGGTTGGCCTTTTCTAAAGCTATTGGCAAACCTTTTTTCATTTCAGAATTCAAAAGAAAAAGCCCATCCGAAGGTTGGATACATCAGGATGCCAACCTTCCGGATCAGATCCGGGCCTATGCCAAAGCAGGAGCAGGAGCCATTTCTGTCCTTACCGATGAACCTTTTTTTGGTGGCACGTATGAAGACCTGAAACTTGCCAGACAGACCCTGAAGGAGTTTTCTGACCCTCCACTTTTGCTCCAAAAAGAGTTCATCCTGGATCCTATCCAAATCTATCTAGCCAAGCTGGCAGGTGCTGATCTGATCCTTTTGATTGCTGCTATTCTGGAGCCGGAAAAACTAGAGCAGTTGTTTCAAACGGCTACATCTATTGGCTTGGGAGTACTGGTAGAGGTTCACGATGCCGAAGAATTGGGAAAAGTACAGCATCTGGAATTCCCGGTTTTGGGTGTAAACAATCGTGATTTAAAAACCTTCCGGACTGCCCTCAATCGGGTAAATACACTTCGGTCGGACGCCAAAGGCAGATATCTTATTTCTGAATCCGGGGTGCTTAACCATGGTCACTTTCAAATGGTGAAACATGCGGACGGATTTTTGATCGGCACAGGGTTAATGATGAAACAACCCGCACTTGCTGAAACCTTTGATGATCATTTTCATCATCAGGGTAAATGGCTCTTTAAAGCCTGTGGCATCCGAACCGCTGAGATTATGCAGCAGTTGGAGTCTGGGCATGATGTTGATTTAATAGGCATCAATTTTTCTCCGGTCAGTAAACGCAAACTAACACCGGATGCATTTGAGGCCTTCAAACCAGCCGGTTATTCCCGTCTGGTGGCCGTTTTTTATCAAAATTCAGAAGAGGAGATTCTAGGAATACTGAAGCGATTTCCCTTCAAAACCATTCAATTATATGCAGGCGACGTTACACCTGAATTTGTAAGAAGTCTAAAAGTGCGCGTTATTTTGGCTGTCAAAACGCCTACTGAATTACCTAATGCTGTCATCATGGAAACCCTGGTGGAACCCTATGCAGCAGATGTTGATTGTTTTATTCTGGATGGCGCCCAACCCGGAGCCGGAGTGCGTATTGAAGGTAATCTCCCGGAACAATTTCCATATCCCTTCCTGTTGGCAGGAGGTCTGCATGAAACCAACCTGGATGCTGCTGGTGTGTATGGCCAATGCATTGGCGTAGACATAGCATCAGGTATTGAATCTATGGGAGAAGTAGATTTTGAGAAAATTCAACGCATAGGTCAGGCACTGGCTTCACTACCTTTGCCGCATGACCTTTCAGATTGTATTTAACCTTTATCCGGCCACCCCTACCCTATTCCTGCCTTCCGCTAATGTAGTTCAGCTCAGCAAGGATGGCCAGTTGTCGCACCTGGTTCAACGTGCAACCCAGGCTACCGTTAGCGCCTACCAACTGACACCCTCTGAGGTGGAACTCCGGTTGTTTGAGCTCATTGAACAACTGCAGCCCAAATCGCTGGAAGCTAAATACAAGGCTCCGAAAGCCAAAACCTGGTCTACCCTACCTCAATTGCTGGCTGATAATAACACCAAGCCCATAGTAGAAAAGTACATATTCAATAAAATGGATCTTTTTCTGCAGGAAATTGTGCGCAACCAATTACCTCTCACTTTAGATGCCGAGCGCAAAACCCTGGCAAAAGATGTATTATTGTCTGTAGGTAAAACCCCGTTAATCCCTCACCTGTATTTCAGAAAAAATCCTGACGCCAGCATTGAATACCGACTTAAGCTTGGAACAGAAACCGAACAATGGAACATCTCAGTGCATGATCTCATCCCTCTGACCAATACTGATCCAGCCTGGATCCTTGATGGCCATACTTTATTTCAGGTTCCAGGGATCAACGGAAACATGGTAAAGCCTTTTAGGCAAAAAGAAGCTATCCTGATCCCGGCAGATAAAGCTCGCACCTATTTCCAGCAATTTATTGCCAAAAGCGTGCGCCGGAGCCAGGTAGAAGCCGAAGGCTTTAAGGTTCTGAAGACTGAAACCTTACGGCAAACTACGCTGGAGTCAGTAGAGAACATCCTGGAACAGAAATGGTATTTAAAGCCGATATTCGACTACGATGGTGCTACATTTGCCTATGGAGAACGCAGGGATCGGGTAACCAGTCTGGAGGTGCCTGATGATCCGGATGCAGAAGTTACAGTTCATTTGATCTGCAGAGATCAAAACCTGGAAGCTACCCGGATACAATCCCTCAGAGAAATGGGATTAGAGGAAGTCGGTTCATTATGGCGTGTAGCATCCAGTACCGATCTGGAGCAACTTTTGGACTGGCTGGGACAACATCAAGTCCGCCTGACCAATGCCGGATTTAAGGTGTCAACCCCTCAGGTAGACGGGAAAACGTTGACACTATTGGCAGGCGACCTGCAAATACATTCCCGGACGGCTGGCGACTGGTTTGATGTATATGGTCAATTGCAGGTTGGAATACACACATTCCCCTTTCGTAATTTACTCCCTTATCTCAAAAAGCGAGATCCCTTTTTTCCCTTGCCGGATGGAAGCTATTTCCTGATACCGGCTGTTTGGTTTACCCAATATACAGACCTCGCCCTTTCATTACAGGAAAAGGGAGAAAACCTCCGATTGCCCAAAGCACTATACACCTTATTGGAAGGGATGGGCAGAGAAAAAAGTGAAATGGCTTTGCCTATCATTGATCCGGAAAAGGTAGCATACCTGCACTCGGATCAGTTAAAGGCCACATTGCGTCCTTATCAGCTAACCGGTGTAAAATGGTTGATCGGGCACTGCGAACATGGACTTGGCGCTTGTTTGGCTGATGACATGGGTTTGGGAAAAACCCTTCAAACCATCGCCACCCTGGTTTGGGCCAAAGAAAAACAGAGCCACACAACAGCGTCTTCCTCTGAAACACAAGAGGGGCAATTGGATCTGTTTGCTGCGCACCGGGAAACGTTAAAACCATTAGGCGCATTGGTCATTCTACCGGCCTCTTTGGTATTTAACTGGCAAAAAGAGCTGACTCAATTTGCGCCCGGACTGTTTGTGTATGCACATGTAGGTCCAACGAGGCAAAAAAACCTGACTACACTGAATACCCACGATGTAGTTCTTACCACTTACCATACGGCCCGACAGGATCTTACACTACTGGAAAAGGTGCCGTGGCAATTCATTGTACTGGACGAAAGCCAGCAAATCAAAAATCGTGATTCTGACATCTCCAAAGTGGTTCGGAGTTTACATGGCAAACATAAAATTTCCCTTTCCGGCACTCCGATTGAAAATTCATTAGCTGATTTATGGACGCAGATGGAGTTCATCAACCCGGCGGCCCTGGGAACCTACCCGGAATTTCGGGAGCAATTTCAATGGCCTATTGAAAAACAGGGCGATGAACAAGCCAAAGCACGTTTGTTTAAACGGGTACAACCCTTTTTCCTTCGCCGAACCAAGGAAGAAGTTGCTCCGGATTTGCCGCCGTTGAGCAGTCAGGTATTTTATTGCGAGATGGATGAACAGCAACGCAACCGTTACGAGGAGGTAAAATCTGCCATGCGCAACCAGATTCTGGCGTTGTTTGACGATCCCAAAACCAGGCTGCAGGCCCTTCAGGCATTGATGCGCTTGCGTCAGCTTGCCTGTCACCCACTTCTGGCCGATGATCAGTATGAGGGTATCAGCGGCAAAACCACTGATGTTATGGCTCAATGGGATCAGGTTCGCCGCGCAGGCCACAAAGTGCTGTTTTTCAGCGCTTTTGAGCAACATCTGCAAATTTTCAAGCGACTATTGGAAGCCGAAGGCAGCGCATACGTGTGGCTTACCGGCGACACGGCCGTGCCCGACCGGGCTAAAGCAGTGAATCGTTTTCAAACCGATCCCGGTGTACAGGCATTCCTTATGACCCTGGGCGCCGGCGGTGTGGGCCTAAACCTCACGGCTGCAGATTACGTGTTTATTCTGGATCCTTGGTGGAACCCGGCTCGAGAAGACCAAGCTATTGCCCGTGCGCACAGAATTGGGCAGGAGCATCCTGTAACGGCCCTTAGATTTATTGCCAGGGATTCGGTGGAAGAAAAAATCCTGCTTCTACAGGAACAGAAGCGAAAACTGGGGAGGGAGTTGTTTACAGCGGATTCAGAATTTCCTACGCTCGACCGCTCTGATCTGGAAATGGTATTGGGTTAATACCCATCATCCGGGGCATTGATTAACTGATAAACAGTAGCTCCGGCCGCTGCGCCCAGTCCTGGCCCCAGTACATATACCCATAGGTCCTCCCAGGCAATCATGCCAGCCACGCTTGCGCCAAAGGCAAGTGCGGGATTGAAAAATCCCCCGGATAGTCGACTGAACGTGTAGGATAGTGCTACCAATAAAAAAGCAGCTGTAATTCCGTGTTGCAGGCTCCCTTCAGCGGAGGGCACAAAAGCCACATGCATCAGCGCATAGGTTAGCGCAAAAGTGCCCAAAAACTCAGCCATCACTACACACAAGGATTGCTCCTGAATCCGGGTAATGATGCTTGTCCCACCTCCACATTCATGAAGAAACACCCCAATGGATGCAGCCATCGTGGCGGCAATTAATTGAGCAACTATATAGTAAAGGGTATCTGTAAGGCTGAGTTTTCTATTCATCAAACCAACCAACGTTAACACCGGGTTGTAGTGAGCCCCGGAAAGCCCGCCGCCGGCAAGCACCATCCCCAAATAGACCCCTGCAATTGCCCATGGAGCCATAGGAGCAATCCCGGGTTGTTGATTGACCAATACCGCCGTAAGAACCAGGAAAAAGGTGCCGATGAACTCCGTTAGGTATTTTTTCATCTTAATTCGTGCGGTTTGAATGTGAAAGATTGAATTTTGCGGGCTAAAAGTAATAGGTCAGAAGAAAACACAGCCCAATTTTCCGAAATCAACCATTACACAACCTACTTCCAGTTATGCTCAAACATCTCTTTTTACTCATTTGCTTCACCATGATAATGGCCACTGATACCAAATCGCAAAGCTCCATTCTTACACCGGAATTACTCTGGAAACTCGGCAGGGTTAGCCTGGATTGCGTTTCACCTGATGGCCAATGGGCAATTTATGGTGTTCAGCGCTACGATGTATCTGCAAATAAGGGCACTCGAGTACTTTATGCACTTCATTTGAACAACAACGAAACCCGAAGATTAACTGATTTTGATAAGACTTGCTCGGATGCGGAATTCCACCCTGAAGGCAAAAAGATTGGATTTTTGATGGATGGTCAACTCTATGAAACCACTCTGAGTGGAAATGATGCTCCAAAAAGAGTAAACGATCTGGAGATCAATGGTTTCCATTACGCTCCGGATGGCAAAAAGGTATTGTTTTGCAAGGATGTAAAACTGGATAAAACGCCTGCTGAAATATATCCGGATCAGCCAAAAAACACAGCCAAGATAGCAGAAGGATTGTTTTATCGTCACTGGAAAAGTTGGCATGACTATGCCTATTCCAATGTATTTTATGTGGAATACAGCAACGGCCAATTTCATGGGGAACCTAAAAACATCCAAAACGAACGTTTCGATTCCCCGCTTACTCCGGACGGTGGCATGGAACAAATTACCTGGAGTCCCGACAGCCGCTTTATTGTCTATACCTGCCGTAAACTGAATGGTACGGCAGAAGCGCAGAGTACCAATTCTGATTTGTATGCTTACGAGCTCTCCTCCGGTCGGACGCTTAATTTTACGGAAGACCTGCGCGGGTATGATCGTGACCCGGTTTTTTCACCTGATGGCCATTATTTGCTTTGGACCTCATTGGCTACTGCAGGTTATGAAGCAGACAGACCACGGCTGATGATGCTGGATACCCGCACCCAGCAACGCGATGAATTAACCCTGGGATGGACCTTTGAGGCTACCAACCCTGTTTGGGCGCCAGATGGCAAATCTGTCTATTTCATCAGTTCCGAAAATTTCACGCATCAACTTTATCAAATTACCCTTGCTGATAAAAAAATCCGGCGGATCACAAACGGAACGCACGATTATACTGCCCTGAAAGTAGCTGGAAACCAGCTGATTACCACCCGGATCTCTATGGTAAATCCGGCAGAATTATATACGGTGAACCCTCAAAATGGCACCGCAACCCAGCGAACCTTTATTACGGATGACATTTGGAAGAGCCTGGCACAACCTACGGTAGAGCGGCGCACCGTAAAAACTTTCGACCACAAAGACATGAATGTCTGGATGGTCTTACCTCCCAATTTTGATCCAAAGAAAAAGTACCCGGCACTGGTTTATTGTCAGGGTGGACCGCAGTCTGCACTTTCCCAGTTTTTCTCTTACCGCTGGAACCTGGCATTAATGGCCGCTCAGGGTTATGTGGTTGTAGCGCCTTGCCGCCGGGGCATGCCTGGTTCAGGCGCCGACTGGAACGACGCCATCACGGGTCGTTGGGGCGATGCTATGAAAGACTATCTTTCTGCTACAGATGCCGCGGCAAAAGAACCATTTATTGATGCCACGCGCATGGGCGCGGTAGGCGCGAGCTTTGGCGGGTATGCGGTGTACTGGCTGGCTGGCAACCACAACAAACGCTTTAAGGCATTCATTTCTCACTGTGGCTTGTTCAATCTGGAAAGCTTTTACGGCACTACCGAGGAAGTTTGGTTCCCGAATCATGACTTTGAAGGCGCTTATTGGGAAAAGAATACGCCAAGAATGTATGTACAGGACAGCCCGCATAAATATGTTCAAAACTGGGACACCCCTATTTTGGTAATTCACAATGAGTTGGATTTCCGGGTGCCTTTTGGTGAGGGGATGCAAGCCTTTCAGGCAGCGCAATTACGTGGTATCCCTTCCCGCTTCCTGAGTTTTCCTGACGAAGGCCACTGGATGAGCAAACCACAAAACTCCATGGTTTGGCAGAAGGAGTATTTCGGCTGGCTGGATAAGTGGTTGAAGAAGTAGGCTTTTACCGCCGAGGTGCGGAGTTTATACTGTCGGGGTGACTGGCAGTCACCCCGACAGTATAAACTCCGCACCTCGGCGGTTTACTCCTCATTGATTACATTTGTGCAAACAATCCATCCCCTGGTATGCGCAAAACCCTGTTTTCCGTCCTTCTTTTGCTGTTTTTGACAACGGCGCAGGCCCAGCCACAGGAAGCTCGTGTGGGCTTTTACCTGATGAACATGTACGGTCTGAATATGGATGAGCACTCCTTTTATGCCGATTTTTACATCTGGTTTAAATGGAAAGGAGACATCGACCCAACCAACATTGAGTTTGTCAATTCCATTGAAAAATGGAGCATGGACAATGCGGCTTTTGACGGCGACAGCACACCAGTGGTATTAAAGGATGGCACCAAATATCGGATTTTCCGCAAGGAAGGTCGCTTTTTCCACTCTTTTTCCTTGAATCATTTCCCTTTGGACCAGCATTCCCTGGACATCCAGATTGAAAATCCGGAGCATCCGGCAGATTCCCTGATATACCTGCCCGACACCAATGCTGCCCTGATCCGCAACACCCTGAACCTCGTAGGCTGGGAAAGCAAGGGACTTGCCATGAGCACCCGGGTGCACGATTACGGCACCAATTTTGGCAATCCGGAAGAAAATGCCCAGCGTTACAGCAACCTAAGCTTTCAAATTACCCTTGCCCGCCCGTTCAGTTATTTTTTGCTTAAGATGCTCCTGCCCTTGCTGGTGGTCATGCTGGTAGGTATAGGTGCGTTACTTCTGCACCCGGAGCATATTGACACCCGGTCATCTTTACCTATTGGAGCACTGCTCACAGCCGTTTTCCTGCAACAATCCTACAGCGATGCCCTGCCCGACACCGGTTATATGGTGTTGATGGATAAGATCTATTTGTTAAGCTACGCCATTATTTCGCTGGTATTGCTACAGATTATCCGGGCTGGCAATGTGACAGCCAAGGAAGGCGCGGTTAAACTTTTGATCCGAAAAGAGCGCCGTTTGGCCAGATTTTACCTGATTTTGTTTATTGCCGGGGTGACGGTGCTGAGTTTATGGGCGTAGCTGGTTCATAGGTTCTTTTTAACCGAAGAGGCACAATGTAGACACCACACTTCTGCGGTTAAAAAGAAAAAGCGGCTGATGGTAGGATAATAGCGATGGGCTAGTTGGCGCCTTTGGCATCCCTCACAGGTAAATTACAGACGCATTCCTCCAAAAGTCTGGTATTGGCAAGACTGAATCGGGTACAAAGCTCCAGGCCATCACCCTCTATAAGGCGTTTGAGTCCTACAGCATCTGTTTCAACAGAAAACAATAGATCATTGCACATCTCTATGTGGTGACCTTTTTCCAAAGATACATCCAATGGAACATCATCAAGCAGTGCCGTCCAGTCAAATTTCCATTGGTGTACGCCGGATTTGGTAACATGTTCTACCACAGTAGAAATGGTGTCATTGGATATCACCTTGAAATTTGCAAACAGGTGGTTGTGATCGTTGATACTAACCTGCACCACATCCTGAGCAACATGCCCTTTATTGCAGGCTTCTAGCCGACAAGTAGCACGATAGAGGCCATTTTTCATATCCAAGACTTCCATCACCTCAATTTCATTTGGATCAATGGATCCTACCATCTGAATGTCAAACACCATGGCGCCCCGAACGTATACGGCACCTCCACTATTGGTTCCAATTTGGAAGTTACTGCTGATGCCGGTACCAGGAAATAATTTATCAACAGCATTGGTCAGTTGTGCCAGGCGGCCGTCGGTGTAAAAAGTGCCGCTGGGAGCAGTATTACCTACTGAAATAGCCGCAACCTGGCAAGAAGGAAGACCGTCCTCCCAGATGGTTTTGAGGAAAGGGAAAAACCGGTATTCCGAAAATCCACTCGGCATATTGTTTACGGCCGTAGCACTGACCGGCAGATATATATAGTTTTTGAATTTCGCTGTCAGGCTGGAAATGCCATTGGCAATTTCATCGGGCAGATTACTTGTCAGCCCTTGCGTGAAGTTTACATTGGCCGACTTTACATAATCAGGCAAAAGGACTTTTTCAAATGCCTGAACATCGTCCGGCACATAAGAGCCATTTTCTGCACGGCTGTTATAAAAAAAGTAAATACCCTTGTTGGCGTTGTCGGCCGGGATGGAAAGGGCAAAGCCAGTGGGGTATTCAGGACGAAATTTATCATTATTAAGTAGGTCCAGGGTAGTATTACCGCCCGACAAAGTGGTGGTAAAGGCGGTTCCCTGATCCGGAGTACTGGTTACTGTGATCCATCGAGCTGTTGTTCCGGGTGGTTCATCATTCGATTTTTTTTCAGATAAAACCGATTCAGCATAATAGGTGCCGTTGCGGTGGTAGGTGTAAGGCTGGGTAAGGGTGGCCAAGTCGGCGGTCATGTCGCCATGCGGGTAATACTTGAAATTGCCATCACCGAAGATCCAGAAAGCCTTGTAACGGGCATTGGGATTGATGCCCAGAGAGCGCGGACTGTCCGAAACCTTGAAGGTCAGAGAATTGCCGCTAATCGTAACAGATTCCGGATGTTGGTCGGTTTGGGTGCAATCCAGCGTTTCGTTATTAAGGCAGGCGCAAGGTGATTGCGCATTCAGCGGTAAGGAAAGCAGCGCAACTGCCGCCATGAGCAGGAAGTAGTGTTTCATGTTTATAAGTTCTGGCTGTTATTACTTTTTCAATTCCCTGACTTGTTGGGGCCAGGGCTCGATGAAATCAAAAAAGCCTGTGAACCTGGTACGCAGATGGTGCAGATTCACAAGGCCATGTCCATCAATCCTTTTATGAAATGGGAATTATTGAATTGGTTCTCAGGGGGGTGGCTTCATCAGCCATTACAGGGCGTTTCGGTACAAAGCGTCGTTGTTCCATTACAATCATTGGTAAATACCACTGAGCTTAGAGCCGGAATTGTAGTGGGCGAAGACGGGGTACCATTACAAATGAAGAAAATTTGAATATCCAGCACGCCATTGTTGGTGATTCGGAACGGGCTTCCACTGTATATGCAGAAAAGCGGGTCTTTGCCTACCGGAAAGGTTTTGGCATAACCCGAACCTTGTCCGCAGGTAGTGGTACAAAAACGGTCGCAAAAGTTATTGCTGGTACCGTCGCCAGGTTCAAGTCCACAAATGGTCAAACCGGCAAAATAAGTGGATGAAACCACCAGGCTACAACAACAACTACCATCGCCGCCGCGATCTCCGACGGTTAGAACACTGAGGTCTTTAACCTCCTGATCTGTTGTTAGGCTGGAGTTGTCCGTTGTTTCGTAACAACCAGATGCAGAAGCAAAAGCCAAAAGAAGTGCAAAAAAGAAGAGTGTGTTTTTCATAAATCGGAATGGTTAAATGATAAAAAGAATTGAGGCCAGTTTTTGAGTTTATTTGCTTTTTCCGGGCAAATAAGTAGCAGTTTCAAGGGTTGCCCCTTGAATCGCTGTATTCCTTAATTAAAGTTTGTGTGGGAAGCAGTTATCCTTTTTTGCAAGGATGAGTGAGGGGCGCCCTATTGTGGATTTTGACGATCCCCGGAAAGGGCGCCCCATTGCACATGCTATTTCAATGATTTTTACTCAGCCTTGATCACCCGCAGGGTTTGAACCATGCCATTGGCTTCCACACGGAGGAGGTAAAAGCCGTTAGCCAGGTTTTCTGTAATCAGTTCGTAGGTGTCCTGTGCGCCCTGGAATTGTTGATCCAGCACTTTTTGGCCGTTTATATTAAACAACTGGCATTGAACACTTTCTACGGAAGGATCATCCACCCAAACCTGGAGGCGGTCGTTGAACGGGTTAGGCATCACCGCTGCAAAATCTGGTGTATTGGGCAAGCCGGAGCGTTGACCCTCGTAAGTGGTGGGTGGGGCTTGGAGGCCGTTTTCGAAACTACCTCCCAAATATTGTATGGAACAATTTTGACAACCTTGAACGAAAGTAGCTGAAAGCGTGGCAGTATATTCTTCACCTCCGAGTACAAGAAATGAACCAAAGTAGTCTTCAAGTAAATCCATTTCAACAAAAGTTGACACTGTACACTTCGTAGGGGATGGAAAGCTAGTTCCGTCACAACTGAAAGTAAAATATGGATCAGAATAAGGTCTAAGAACTTGGATTCGACCAGGTTTGAACTCTACTCCAAAATAAGTCACAATGGCTCCTCGCGTTACCTTAAATTTATTAATAAAGCCAGAAGCGTTTGAAAACATACATGATCCCCCATTGCTGTTAATTGTACACACAGGTGAGGTGTTTGATCCTTGATAACCGATAACAACGAGTTCAACAATCAAGGTGATAAATTCAACTTCAGAATAATTTGTGCTATAACTACCATCACTGCAAATACTTGAAATACGGGAATAATATTCCGTATTTGATGCAAGACCATCAACTACAACCTCCAAAATATCTTGTCCTTTCACAATGGTGCTAACCAACAAGTTATCACTGCTTCTGAATGTTTGAATCCGATAGCCACCTACCGCGTCAGGTTGATAATCCCAGTGTAATTTTACTGTAGTACTTCCAATCCCTTTTGATATAAAGTTCGTTGGTGCAGGCAAATTGCAGCTAACCTTCCATTCAGGAGTGAGTTGTTCCTTCAAATTTGGGTTGTTCGCATAAAGAGAGAAGATCGTCAAAAAGCAAACGATGAGTGTTAATCCTGTTTTTTTCATGATGAAAAGTCATTTTCAATTTTAAACTACCGCAAAGTACCTACCGAAACTGTTCAAAAAATAGTACAAATTTGCACCTCTATTCCAGCTACTCCCATGAACAACTCCTACTTGGTTGAACTAATCAATTCGTTAACCCCTAAACTCAGATCTGAACTTTTTCTTTTTTTAGAGTCCCCTCTCTTTAACTCAGGTAGCAATGCGATTGAGTTGATATCCCTGTACAAAATTCTTTTGAAGGATGGAGAGTCCGTCAATGATGTAATCGATAAGGACTTAATTTATTAGCAAATTTACCCAAACAAAAAAACAGTATCTGGCAAAATTGAAAAATTAATGGTAGAATTAACCAAGATTATAAAAAATTTTATTTTAATTAAGTATTATACGGATCCAAACAATGAAATTATCCAGCAAATTAATTGGGTAAGTTGCCTAAGGCTTTTAGGATTAGAGCATAGAGCACAGTTTCAACTTACCAAAATCCAAAAATCGCTTGAGTCTAACTCCATGGAATCTCTTGAGCGGTATGAAGTTTTGTTAAAGATAGCAGAGGAACAACATGAGCTCAAAAGCCTTTTGAATCAATTTGACAGTGATCTTGATATTCCAAATTTAACAAACAACTTGGATTTATATTACCATATCTATAAAATCGAGTTGCAAAACCGTTATATTTTGCAACAGAAGGGATTACCTCTGCCTGAAATAGATTCAGAATCTAAAAGAAAGGATTGGTTATTAAGTCAAAGCCCACTGTTTAATATTTCATTCAAAATCAATGAACTACTTACCGATCCTAACCCTTCTACAGCTTCATTTTTAACATTGATGCAAGAGCTTAAGCAAATTGAAAATAAACTATCATTTAATACCCAAGCTCAATATTATACATATCTTCGTAATTTGTGTACCCTTTTAATAAATGGTGGGAAACTGGAATTTGTAAATATTCTACACCGATTAAATCTAGAAAGCCTAGATCGCGGCCTCTTCTTCATCAACAATGAAATAGCGTCCCACGCATACACCAACATCGTCCACATCGCCATTCGAGTAAAAGAATACCAGTGGGCACTTGAATTCATGGAATCCTACAAAAAACGAATCATTGGTGGCGACCCCAACCAATTTTTTTACCAAATGAATCGTTCCTTATGCCTCTTTGCATTAAAACGTTATGACGAGGCGCTCTCCAGTTTACCCGACCCCTCATTGCATATTCATTATCAGGGAACGGTCCGTTGCCTGGAGTTGAAAATCTACTACGAACTTCAATCGGAACTATTGATGTACAAAATGTACGCCTTCAGGAAATACTTTGAGCGGACTGCCACTAAAACCGTATCCAGTACGCTGCGCACCATGTACATCGAATTCTTCAACATCATGCTGCAGCTCACCCAGTCGCCGCCCAAGGATAAAAAACGCTCGCAGCAGCTGATTGAACGGATCAACAAGAAAAAATTGCTGGCCGACAGGGCCTGGCTGCTGGAAAAAGCCCGGGAATTGGGATAATTTTTGGTCCTGAAAAGGCCCGTTTTCAGAATCCCCTCCTTTTTTATGTACTTTTTTTTAGCCCGAGCAACCGGCACTTCCACCGGCTTTTCGGGCTTTTTTATGCGTTTTTGTGTCTAAATCGCTGCATTCCCCCTCAGGAACAGGGCCCCCAATTTGTACTTTTTACCTCGGAACAGGTAGGCCCATCTTTGTCACATCAAAGCGCAAATCACCCGGGTCGCGCAAATCCCAGCCCTTTTGAAAACTACACAAAAACTACTTTTTTTTCATCATTAACACAAAAACTCTTTGCAATGAAACGTTTTTCATTCCTCCTGATCCTTGGCATTGTTGCCATCTCTGCCACACTTCAATCCTGTCAAAAAGAAGCAGTATCCATCCCTGCTACTGACCTGGCTGACCAAACTGCCGAAGACCGCGCTCAACTGGTTTATGGCGTTACTGTTTTCTCTGCCGGCAACCCTGGTCGCCTGCACACCATGGAGGCTGCCACCGGCAACATCACCAACACCGTAGCGGTATATGTTCTGGATGCTCTCGGACAACCTTTCTTCCTCGACGACCTGAAAGGCGTTTGTGTGGTAAACGATCAGGTGTTCGTAACCACCGGCTTCAACGTGGTAGATGCTTACAGTAACCTGTTGGTGAAGGTAAATCCGGCAACCGGCCAGGCTGGTATCCTCTCTAACAGCCCTGCCGAAGTTGGCACTGTTTCCGACATTGACTACAACCCGAACAACAACACCATTTATGGTCTGGCCAACAATTCCAACAAGCTGGTGAGCATTAATGATAATGCCAACAACTGGGGCACTTACGCCAATGTTGGCAACATCACGGGTCTTGGCTCTACCTACCGCGCCAAAGGTCTGAGCATGGTGCGCGACGCACAGGGGCTGCGTATTTCCGTGGCCGCTACCCTGGCAGCCGGCGGTAATGCCCGCATCTACACCATGCCAAACAACGGTGGAGTAGCCACGTTCCTGACCTCTGTTTTACCCATTGCAGACCTGGCTGCCGGCCACTGCGGAATTGGTTTTGACCTGGATATGAATGCCATGTTGATCAACCGCAACTCCATCAACGGGCTTGGCTTGAACTCTTTCGGATGGGTAAATGCTTTCGGACCTCAAACCAACAGCGCGTTCTGGGGTGGCAATGGCCAAAACTTCGAAGACCTTTCTTCAGACGTTCAATAAACCAACATCAAAACACGCAGCAGGGGCCTACCGAATATTCGGAAAGGCCCCTGCCTGTAAATCATCTACTCACAACTCCTTTTATCATGAAATACAATGCTCTTATCCTGTTGGTGGGCCTCGCAGCCACTTTTACAGCCTGCCAGAAAGAAACCCTGAACCCGAATAAGGATCAAAAAACCAACCAACCAGTTGCCGGCGACCGTGCAACCGTTTATTATGCTGTGACCAATTTTGATGTTGCCGGTACCAGTAGAGTTCTTGGTATCGACCAAAGTGCAGACAATATCGTGAGCAACCAGACTGCTTTTTATATAGATCCTGCCGGCAATGTAATTGAGCTGGTTAACCTTAAGGGGATTTGCCTGACCGATTGGGGGCAATATTTTATTACCACCGGCAAGCCAGGTACAAGCAGTGGATTACCAAGTCCGTATGATAACTCATTGTTTAAAATTAATCCTTTGACTGGCCAGTGCAGCTATTTATCAACTGACCTAAACGGCACTGTGGCCGATCTGGAGTTTGATCCAGTGACGCAAAATTTTTACGGGCTACGGGAAAACACCAACGAAGTGATAGAAATCAGTAACGCAAATAACAACAACTATGCAGACTATTCCACTGCAGGCACTGTTACCCTTCCAGACAACGGATATGTACTAAAAGGCCTCTCCCTGGTAAGTGATCCCAACGGCATGTATTTCATTGGTGCTGCCAGCAATGGCACCGGGGGAGATCCTGCCAAATTATATGAGGTGCCTATTCAGGGTGGAGTTGCTACCTTTTTAAACGATCTGGATGAACTGGGCGGATGGGTAAGCGGCAACTGCGGCATTGGTTATGACCTGGAATACAAACGAGTGAACATCAACCGCGATTGGGCCATTACAACTGCCGGCATCAATTATTTTAACTGGCAGCCTCCAGTGAATACGAATGTAGTGACTACCTGGACCTTCGGCGCAGATACGCACGATTGTGTGGATCTTACCTCTTCGGTTTACTAATTCAGGAATATATAGTTGAGATTAGCATGTTGCATGGTTTTACTGAACCAGCAACATGCTTTTTTATTTCTCCTGCTGCAATGCTTCTATCGTACTGGCAGGTAATTGAGCTATGTCAAGAATCATCAAACCATCCAAACAGTTGGAGAAATTCGGATCTACGTTAAAGGCAATAAATTTGGCATTTTGCCGCAAATATTGTCGAAAAAGTACCGGAACCTTGAAATGAGCTGGCTCGATGGTTTCTATCAGGCTCTCCAGCGCGTCAAATTCTCCTCTTAGATTCTCTGCCAGGAGCTTGGTGTCCACTGATTTAATTTTAGGCCGAAATGCTTTTCTGGGCGATACCATTGCTGCAAGTTTTTTATCAAAAAAGAACCGACGTACAAATTCAACGATAATCCCTTTGGAGGCTTCGGAATAATCTTTGCTGATGCTGACAGGCCCCAGCAAAAAACGGTATTTTGGATTAGCCAGCAGGAAGTGCAGAATGCCCTTCCACAACAAAAACAAGGGCAGGCGATGCTTTTGATAGGCCTCAGGCACATAGGTCCGGCCCAGTTCTATGGATTGTTGCAGGATGGGAAACAAACCCGGTTTCATTTTAAATAAGGAATGTGTGTAAAATCCATTCACGCCAAAGCGTTTAAAAATTTGATCCCCCAGGCCCAATCGATACCCTCCTGCTATTTGTTCCTTTTCCCGATCCCATATAATCAATTGTAAATAATACAGGTCATGCTCGTCCATATCACGGGGTTTTCCGGTTCCTTCCCCGGCTGCCCGGAAGGTTAGTTCCCGTAACCTGCCTATTTCGAACATCGTATTGGGAAGAGCATGGAAAGGAGCAACCAGCACATCAAACTGACCTCGTTCTGCCACTTTACAATCCGGAGGCAGGGCTTTGATTTCAGCGGCAACTAAGGCCGGATCTACAGGACTGGCTACGGGGGATTGAGCATTTTTTTGACTCCCGGTAAAAAATTCCGGTTTAACATCGAAACTGGATCCAAGCGAGAAAATTTTTGCCTGCAGGAATTTCCCCCAAATCCTGTTCTTCCCCAATTTGGCAATGTCGTCCGGCGAAATGAGGTTCCCTACCCGAACGCTGATGCGTACTGGGCCGGAATTCAAATGAAAGGGTAAACCAGGTATGGCTTTCCGCAACAAACCACCAGGTGTTTTTTCTGCCTGTAAATGAATGGGCACCACTGCCTGGCCAGATTTTCGCAACTGCCTGAGCACCTGCGTTCGAACCAGGTTTTTACCCAAATGGCTCAACGGATTATCTGAAAAATCCAGTGCCAGCCCAATGGCATTTCCTTTTTTAACCCTTCGTGCCAGGCGTTTAGCAAAATTAACGCTCAAAAAGCGATCTTCCAGGCTTTTTCCGGAAGGACGAATGGTATATGGTTTGAGCGATTTGGATAAGGGCGTTGGATAGGGATAGAGCAATGCTACTTGATCAAAGTGCTCAGCGAGCAAGGAAAGCATTATCCACTCATCCACACCGGGCAAAAGTTGGTTGCAAACGAAAACAGCACCCTCAGGTACTTTTGAAAGTAGCTTTTTATCAAAATCTGCTACATCCAAAGTTACGCTTGATTTTAGCAACTTGGTTTGGGCCTTCGTCAATAATTCCGTATTCATGGGAAATAGGCGGATTTTTGCATTAACGCATTTCCATGACCAGGTGTACCAATCCATCAACGATGAACTGTACGCCAATGGCAATCACTATGAATCCCATGATCCGGGCAATAGCATTTAAGCCACCTGAGCCAAAAATTTTAAACAGTACAGGGGCCATGCGCAAACATACCCATACCAAAAAGGCAACTGCTAAAATAGCCGCTCCAATCAGCCACCGATCTGACCAATCCGGGTGATGATTGTACTGCGTAATCAGGTAGGAAATGGAACCGGGCCCGGAAAGCATGGGCATGGCCATAGGAGAAAAAGCTATATCCTGTTTGTTTTCATGGGCTTGTTTCTCTACCTCTTTATCATACCCTCTTCGCTTGGCAAATTTACCAGACATTAAGCCAAATCCACTGATCAGCAAGGTCATACCACCGGCAATCCGCAATGCATGAATGGTTAATCCAAAAAAGGACAGGATGTAATTCCCCGCTATGAAAAATGCCAACAAGATCAGCAGGAAATACAGGCTGGTTTGCAAAGCAATTTTATTGCGTTCCGGCAAAGGGCGGTCGCTGGTAAGCGCCACATACACCGGAATGGCGCCCGGCGGGTCCACAATGGAGAACAGGGAAAAAAGGGTGGCGAAGAAAAAATCCATAATAGCGAATGAAGTATAATGGCCTCAACTTACGGGGCGCCTGTCTTCTTTTTTAGAAAATACAGGTAAACCGGAAGGTGGTCGCTGTAACCGTTGATAAAAATATCTCCAACAAAGGTTCGGAATGGATACCCTCTGAATGCCCCTTCGGTTTGAAACAACCATGGTTGACGGAAAACATGGGCTTTATATAATTGCCAACCTCCAGCCTGCTTGTTCACAAGTCCCTTTGAAACAATCATCTGATCAAACAAATTCCATGAATCCTTATAGGCCAAAGTTCCATTTCCGTCTTTGAACAAGTCATACATGGGGTTATACAATTCATCCTTTTCCAGATCATCGGCATTTCGCCTGGCCTTCAGCACATTGGCAACGCTTTTGTTATCCGGATCATCGTTCAAATCGCCCATGATGATAATTTTGGCATCAGGATCCTGTGTTTTAATACTGTCCGACAAGTGCTTACAAACCGAAGCCGCGGCCGCACGCATCCATCCGGACCCTGCTTCGCCTCCCCGGCGGGATGGCCAGTGGCCCACCATAATATGAAGGGGTTCTCCATCGAACATACCAGCAACATAAAGGATATCGCGGGTGTAATCCACCACTCCCGTTTTGGGATCTTTTAGACTTACAGGAGCTGCCATGCTTCCCAACAACTGAAAATATTTTGGCTGGAACAACAACGCTACATCTACACCACGTTCATCTGGTGAATCATAATGAATTATCTGATATTTCCTGTCGGCGAGATCCGGTTGTGCCGATAGATCTTCCAAAACCTTCCTGTTCTCAATTTCTGCTACTCCCAACAACACCACACCATCTGGCGACAACTCGGTGCCCAGCTGGGAGATGACTTTGGACATATTATTGAGTTTTGACAGATATTTTTCCGTATTCCAGTTTAAGCGACCCTGTGGGAGAAAATCCACATCGTTAGTGGTAGGAGAATCAATCGTATCAAACAGGTTTTCCAGATTGTAAAACCCGATTGAAGCCACTTTATAATCATTTCCTGGCTGCGAAAAAAGCGGCTGAGCCATGATTAATAGGCAAAATAAGAAAAGTACTTTAGTTGAAGGAGTGATCATTGTTTTCATGAATAATCAAAGTTTGGCTACAAAGGAACACCTTTTTACGGTGCTATTCTTGGTTGAATATTGGTCTAATTGGCGCCACGCGGGGCAAATGGTGAACTGGCAGGACTGTTACCCTGGTTTTGCTGACCATCGTTCGAAGGAGTGTTGTCGTCCAGGAATCGCCATGCTATTCCAAAGCGTAAAGCACCGAATGGCAATCCATGGCGCGCTGTTTGATAAAACACCTTGGTCTTATCCAAAAAGGTATAGCAGTTTTCATACCTGATAAAACCTCTAAAGGACTGCACCTTAAAGGCCAAAAACAAATCAACCCAAGGATATGGTTTCTGGGTAATCTCATCCTGCAAATGAAACTGCCAGGAGAGTGGATGGTATCCTTCAGGCCTAAATTCTGCGTTAATCCTGAAATCTGCTCCCACATCCATTTGCATACGCCGTTTAAACACCTTTCCTGAAAAGTAAATACTGTTCTTGGTGAACCATTTCGGTAAACGGAACACATCTTCACGGTTAGATTGCTGCAAGGCAAACATATTGTCAAAATGAACCTTACCTAAGTGAAAATTTTCCTCTAAGACCAACTGATTCACTTGCAAAGCCGTGGTGATTTGCGCCGGAAGTGCATTTTGATCAAAATAAAGGTAGTTGTTTACCAGGTGGGCCCGTGCAGTGGCATGGAGCCCAACTACAGGCAGTGCATAGGAGGCAAACAGGGTATTTTCAATAGGTTTGGCAAAGTCATTGTTCCAAATTTGCCGCTTACTCACGTATAACTCGTTGAACACAAAACCGGGCGGACGGATTTGGCTATGCAACCCGGCATTAAAAACACCCGCCTTGCCAAGCCCTAGTTTCAAGGCGCCTTTCACTTGATATTCTCCGATATTTTTCAGCAAACCCAATGCGCCCTGAGCCGTAAAGGAAAAACGGTCTGATGGGGCAAAAGACAACTGACTATTCAGAAACAGGTTGGAAAACCGGAAAAGTTTAGTCTCCTGATCTACGGTAAAGTAGGAATGGGCAAGTCCGAAAGCCAGCAGATCTGATGGCTGACCCTTCCTTTTAGCTTTAAACGTATTCAATGTAAACCCGTTATCAATTCGATCAACCATGAAGAAATGCCGTAGCCCCCGGTTATCAACCAAAAAAGTGGGCTCGAAAAACGCTGCATCATCCCCCAATCCGTCGGTAGTAGAACCTTGATCAGAAAATTTGAATTTTTGTTGGTTCCAAACGAAGGTATGTGTGGCGCGTAGTATACGTTTCCCTTCGCTGCCTTTCCCCGCCAATTGTAAATGCTGGGTAAGCTGTAGGGATTGATCGTCCAGACGCGAAGCTGCAACCTCCCGGGGTAATCGTACCTCTGCGGCGATCGGACCGGCAAACTGCCCATCGCCAAAAACAGTATCGGTAACGATTCCGCCGTTATCCTGGTGGCGGATTACATTTTTGGTGAAAATGAAAAAGCTTTGGTACCGTTTGCCGATGGGGATCCACAAACCGGCAGCAAGCGCATTGTGTTTGGCACGCTGGTAACGGTATTGGCCCAGATTATTGAGGGTGCGATATTCCAGGGAAAAATTGGTACCACCTTCAAAGGTTCGGGAAAATCGGGCATTCAGGTTGGTTTCAAACTGATTTCGGCCCTGCGAAAATGAGACATCGCTAAAGGTCCGCGCATTTTTATAGAAGCCCAGTTGCTCAGGTCTAATCTTGTAAAGGTCAAATGCACTCACCCCCGGACTGGCGCCTCTCAACTCCGAAATTTCAAATAACATGGGTCGGGCCGCCGAGCCAAGGTTCCCCAGGGTTCCAAAATCCACCGTATGCTTTCTGGCTGGATCGTACATCCTGAACTGGTAATCCGGCAAACTGTCTGATAATGCCACAGAACGTTCCGGGGTAAGGGCAAACGTGATGAGAAGGGGCTCATCTGGTTGCCGTACTGGCCGTATAGTGGAACTGGCAGGTTGCTGAGCCTGCACAATGTGTAGGTTGAGCCCTAGAAAAATGGCACCATATACCACGGCACGGCCTACCCCATTGCCGAACAACGTGGTCCGAACCTGAGCAAAAATAGAGAAGGCCAGTGCCTGGATCATGCGCCGGTAAAGTCCATTGGGCATGTGGGATTTTTTTGTTTAACCGATCAGGGCAGGGTTCATCCCCATAGTGGAGAAACCGCCGTCATGATACAGGTTTTGCATTGTTACGTAACGAGTGTAGTCGCTGAATAAAGCAATGCAATAATTGGCGCAATCTTCGGCCGGTGCGTTGCCGAGGGGCGACATTTTATCTGCGTAGTTGAAGAAATCGTGGAACCCTTTAACGCCCTGACCTGCAGTAGTCATAGTAGGAGATTGGCTAATGGTGTTCACCCGAATATGCTTGGCAGTACCCAGGTGGTATCCAAAAGAGCGGGCGAATGATTCCAGCAAGGCTTTTGATTCGGCCATTTCGGAGTAATCCGGGAATACACGCTGCGCAGCAATATAACTTAAGGCAAGGATACTTCCCCAATCATTGACAGCATCCAGCTTCCAGATGGTTTGCATCATTTTATGGAAAGAAATGGCACTTACATCAAAAGTCTTTTGCATCCATTCATGGTTCAGATCCGTATAAGATTTCCCTTTTCGAACATTCACCGACATCCCAATGGAATGTAATACAAAGTCAACCTTGCCACCAAAGTGATTCATGGACTCAGAGAAGAGTTTTTCAAGATCTTCCATAGAGGTAGCATCCGCTCCAATCACAGGAGCATTACATTTTTCTGCAAGGGCATTAATCTCGCCCATACGCATAGCAACAGGTGCGTTGGTAAGTACAATTTGGGCACCTTCTTCCACGCAGCGTTCTGCAACTTTCCAGGCAATACTTTCACTGTTTAGAGCGCCAGAGATAATTCCTTTTTTTCCAGAGAGCAATTTGGACATGGTATGTTGAATGATAAACACCTGCCATGGAGGCAAGCAGATGAAGTATAGGATGATTCCAGGGTGCGGCAAAGATAGAGAAGACCATTACGTTACAGGCAGTAGAATCAATTTTCTCGAAAAAAATAAGGAAATAAGCGAAGAATGGTGTGAAATGATGCCTTTTACCCGATAACTCATGTCCAGCTTAAGCCGTAAAAGTAATATTTGGTTTTGCAAACTGTTTATTTACTGACTATACATTCCCAAACACCACATTAAACAAAACAAAATTCTGTATTGCAAAATTTAACACGCTGTTGACAGAATAATAATCTGAATTATTGGTGGTTATCAAAAAATGTCGTACCTTTGCGTAAGTTTTACACTAAGAAGCCCCAATTCCTAAAACATTAGTACCTGATTATATGGCAACGAAAAAGCAATCCACCCCAAAAGTTGTGGCTGAAAAGCCCACCAAAGCAGTAAAAGCAGCACCAGTTGCTGAAACAAAAGTTGATAAAGCAGCCAAGGCTATCAAATCAACTCCAGTTACCGAATCCAAAGCAACCCCGGTTGTAAAAGCAGTAAAAGCTGCAGCGCCTAAAGCTGCTGCAAAAACAACCACTCCAGCTGAAAAAACTTCAGCTCCTAAGGCCGCCGCGGTAAAAACGGCCACTCCGGTTGCAAAAAGCGCTAAAGTAACCTTCACCCTTCCAAAAGAAGCTGTTGAAAACGCTGAGACTGTAGCTGTTTTCGGCGACTTCAATAACTGGCAGAATGGTGTCGTATTGACCAAACAAAAAGACGGTTCTTTCAAAACAGCCGTTGAACTCGAAAAAGGACGTTCTTACGAATATCGCTTCCTCATCAACGGTGAAAAATGGGAAAACGATTGGGCTGCTCAAGCTTACGTACCAACCCCATTCGGCACTTACAACTCCGTTGTAACCGCCTGATCGAAATTTGCATACGGAATGATTTAGGTTTAGATAGGGCCACTCCTGAAAGGGGGCGGCCTTTTTTTTTGAGATATGGGATATGAGTTATAAGATATGATTCAAGATCTGCTTAAACCCTTCAAACACCTCATCGTCGCCTGACGACAAATTTTATTGGCGTCAACTTGCAGGAATGTTTCGACTTTCGTCCCTGAATTTCGATTGTAGTATTCCATGAAAAAAATGACACTGCTGGCCTTAATGGCGCCGCCAATTGTAGTAGCTCTTTCTCTGATTCCTGTAGATAATCATTCAGGCAATTTCCACTCAGAGGCAGAACTTGCATCGTTCAGACAGCAGATACAAACAGGCATCACATCACGCCAATTATATGGCGAAAAAGATCCTATTCATGGAATGGTGGACTCCAACATTCTTTTCCCCACTTCCAGATCTTGTTCTGGCTGCCATGGCCATGATCCCAACATGGTGGCTTTTATGACATCCTCAGGAGAAGATGTAAACATCCACGACGACTGGCGCAGTACGATGATGGCAAACAGTGCCCGGGATCCGTTTTGGCGAGCAAAAGTGAGCCATGAAATGTTGGTCAATCCGGCACACAGCCTGGAGCTTCAGGATAAATGCACCTCCTGCCATGCCCCGGCAGGCCATTATCAGAATAAGTTAAAAGGAAATCAACCCCATTATTTACTCTCTAATTTGTACTCAGATTCATTAGGGTTGGATGGTGTTACCTGCCAGGCTTGTCATGCCCAATCACCCAAATTGATAGGGACCTTGCATTCTGGCGAACTGAATTTCGACACCAACTATATCCGTGTTGCCTACGGCCCATATAAGTTTGTATTTGCCCCACCAATGCACAACTTCGTGGGCATTACGCCTGAATTCGGTGAGCATATTGGCGACGCCGGTCTCTGCGCAGGATGCCATACCCTGATCACGAATACCGTTGATTTGAACGGAAATTCAACCGGAAACACCTTTGTTGAACAAGCTACTTACCACGAATGGCTGAACAGCAGGTACGATGAGTCTCATGACAACATTAGTTGCCAGAAATGTCACATGGCGCAAATCCCTGATCCGGTGGTAATTTCAGCAAACTACCAGTTTTTGTTTGCCAAGTTCCCATTTGGTTTGCACGAACTGGCTGGCGCCAATATTACCATGCTCAAACTCATGAAAGAAAATCGACAGGCGCTGGGCATTGACGCTGAAGCGGAACATTTTGACAGCACTATTTCTGCTACGCTGCGTATGTTACAAAAACAGACCCTGAACTTGTCGCTGAAAGCCGAAGATCCAACAGGCGACTCCATGTATTTTTCCTTAAAACTGGAAAATAAAGCAGGACACAAGTTCCCATCCGGCTACCCCGCCCGTCGTGCCTGGGTAGAGTTTGAAGTAAAAACGACCAGCGGGCAAACCGTGTTTCATTCGGGCAAAATGAATCCAGATTATACCATTGCCGGAGAAAACACCAACTTCGAACCCCACCACAACGTGATTTCCGCTGAAGATCAGGTGCAGATTTATGAAATGGTTCCAGTAGACATCTGGGGCGACTTTACAAATGTGTTGGAGCGTGGATTTATGGCCATAAAAGACAACCGACTTACCCCTCAGGGATTCCGAACGGACGATCCGGTGTATGATACTACCAAAATAGTCGGCTTGGGTAATGATATGGATTTCAATCGTTTTAGTAATCAGACAGAAGGATCAGGTGCGGATATCCTGCATTTTAAGCTACCCAACCAGCAATTGACCGGGCACCTGAATATTCGCGCCAGAGTCTGGTACCAAAGCTTGCCGCCCAAATGGATGGATCCAATCTTCGCTTTTTCCTCTCCGGAAATTGATGCTTTTAAAACTATGTTCGAATCTGCTGACCAATCACCAATACTCATTTCAGAGGCAAGCCTGGATTCCATTTTTGTCTCTCCGGTTTCCGTGGAACAACCGAATCTGGATGGTATGGTACAAATAGCACCTACATGGAGCATAGATGGCTTGGTTCAGGTAACCGTTCAGGGAGGAGTTCGCTTGCAAAGCGTTGAAGTTTGGGATAGCGGAGGAAAGCGTTTGCAGCAAGTATTTAACCCTGGCTCACCTACCCCACTCCAACTCCCGGCAAATCCAGGTGTATATCTCGTGGTGGCTAACACTGATCGAGGACGAGTGATTCGGAAAGTTGTAAAATTGTAGGATATTGCGGCCATGGAATCCCGTTCTGAATGGGCAAAAGCATGGCGTAGATTTAGGCGCAACCTTCCGGCATTCGGAGGCATGGTCTTTATTGGCCTTGCCATTTTGATAGCAGTGCTGGGCTACTTTATTACGCCCGACTCCTCGCCGGATGCCAATATGCAAATCCCGGAAATTGCCCTTCAAAAACCAGGATTTCAACTGTATTTTCTAAAAAAATCCCTGAATAACGACGTTTCCGAGCCATCCTTTTTTGCAACGCTGATGCATGGACGGCCCAGATCATATAAACCCCTTCCCTTACAACATAACCAGGTGCAAATTAAAGGCGACACCTTGCTTTACCAGCCATATGGAAGTGCCGAAGTTTGGAAGCGTATCCCTGTTGCGCAATTGGAGTCCGTTACTGCTTCCAGCCAATATTTTTGGCTGGGTACGGATAAATATGGCCGCTGCATGTTGAGTCGCCTGCTGCTCGGTTTCAGGGTTTCCCTTACGGTTGGGTTAATAGCCGTGTTTATTTCACTTACTCTGGGCATTCTGATCGGTGCATTAGGCGGATACCTGGGTGGACGCATTGATGATCTGGTGATGTTGGTGATCAATACAACTTGGTCCATTCCCACACTTCTTTTGGTTTTCGCCGTAGTGCTTGCCCTGGGTCGTGGTATCGGCATTATCTTTCTGGCTGTGGGACTAACCATGTGGGTAGATGTGGCACGGGTGGTGCGAGGCCAGGTATTGGCTATCAAGCAACTTTCGTTTGTGGAAGCAGCCAAAAGCATGGGAATAGGACAAAGAAGCATCATTTTCAGGCATATTCTACCCAACCTTATGGGGCCCCTATTAGTATTAATGGCAGGCAATTTCGCAACGGCCATCCTGCTCGAATCAGGACTAAGCTATTTGGGGTTTGGCGTTCAGCCTCCTGCCCCTTCCTGGGGAAACCTGTTGAATGAAAATTATGGATATGCACTTAGCGGCAAACCTTTACTTGCCATCGCACCTGCTCTAACCATCGCCCTTACGGTACTTGCTTTCAATCTGATAGGAAATGGGCTTAGAGATGCCTTGGATGAAAAGCGCTGATTTGGGAATGTGGGGAATGTGGGGAATGTGGGGAAAAAGAGAATAAAATGCGATATTTGCATTACCATATTCCCCACATTTTCCACATTCCCCACATTCCCCACATTCCCCACATTCCCCACATTCCCATGACCTATTCTGTTAATTCTCCATCCGAATACATCCAGGCTGTAGACGAAGACCGTCGGGAAGCCTTTTCCAAATTGCGTGACACCATTTTGAATCACATTTCACCCGATTTTCGGGAAGAAATGAGTTATGGTATGATTGGTTATGTGGTACCCCATAGCATTTACCCTTCCGGTTACCACTGCGACCCGAAATTACCGCTACCTTTTGTGAGTATTGCTGCGCAAAAGAACTTCCTGGCCTTTTATCACATGGGCATATATGCCAACCCTGCTTTGCTGGAATGGTTTGTTCAGGAATTCCCTAAACATAGCAAATCCAAACTGGACATGGGGAAAAGTTGTGTTCGCTTCAAAAAGGTTACGGACATCCCTTATGCACTCATCGGGCAATTGATGGAAAAAATGAGTGCGGAAGACTGGATACAGTTGTACGAAAACACCTTCCGTCGAAAAGCCTAAAAATCTATTCGGTAAGCCAAAACCGGAAGCAATGGGGCCTGATACCAGGTTTCTACCTTTTGCGTATCGGAATTGTAAAAGCGGCCGCCAATGTTTTGCCGGTTGCTTACATTCTGTATATCCAGGGCAAGTGTAGTGGTCAGTTGTTTGTAATTCCGCTTCAGACGTAGTCCTATGTCAACCCGAAAATAATCCGGTAACTGGGTAGAGAATGCCAGTTCATCCCGGTATACTGCTTTGCCGGCGGCCCGGGATGCCTCCAGATCGATGGGGGTTTCCTTTTGGCCACCTACGGCAACGGTTTTCAGGTTTACGCCGAAGGTCCTGTTTTTACCTCTTTTATTCCAGGCCCATTCCTTACCTGCCGTAACCGAGCTGGCGTATTGACTATCAAAGCGGCCATCACGCCAAATCCGATCTGAACCCTGGTATTCAGCCCTGAAAAGTGAAAGAGAGGCCAACCAGTAAAACCCTCTGGTTAAAAACTGTTCGCCGGTGAATTCCAGTCCATAATTTCTTCCCTTGCCGGAATTATCCAGGTCATGAAATTCCAGTCCACCAAAGACATTCAACACAGAGAAGGAACTGGCTATACCATGATCCACAGGCACATTAAATAAATGCTGGTAGTAGGCCTCAGTCTTGAAATGCAGGTTTTTACCCGGATAGATATCGTAGGCAGCTATCATATGGTGCGCCTTGCTTAGGTCGAGCTCCTCATTCACCAGTCGCCCCTGTTCGTCTTTCAGAAAATACATACCCAGCGGCATCACCTGTGAATGCAGACCATATCCCAGCGTGAACCGGTGTTTTGCATTGGGGGCATATTGCAATGCTGCTCGTGGCTCAACGGACGTTTTTTGGTTCAGCAACATGGACAATGCGTGCACACCAAGGTTAAACGTTACCCGGTCTGTTGGTTTATATTGCCATTGGGTAAATGCCTGAACGGTTTGACTATTGCCATCCTGCCGCAAATACTCCTGCATTTTTTCTGTTTCCGCATCGAATTCACGTTGCTGCAATTTGAAATATAGCTGATTGACATACACGCCGCTGCGCAGGTAATGCCGGGCATTGAACTTGTGACTCAACACTGTAGATAAGGTGGCCTTGGTTTGCTGATTGCCTGCTTCAAAATCCAGTCGTAGATTGTTTCCTGGACGCTCATATTCCTTACCTTCTACGATGTTATCAACACCTGAATATACCAGGGCTGTTTTGAGGTGTGTATTAGCGCCCCAAACTTTGCTGTGTGTCAGTCCAACAACGCCAGTATTGGTTTGGAAAACATAGGGATATTTTAATTGCGGGTTTTCCACCCAGCTAACAGTATCCGGATCTCCCTGGAGAGTTTGCTTACTTAACCCGCCAAATCCAAACAGGGAAAAGGAACCAGCCTTACCTGCGGATTGCCACACATGAAAGGATAAATCCTGAAAGTTGGTCACGGCATCACCCAACGGAACGCCAATTTTCGCCATCAGAGAAAGGGTAGAATACCGGTAATTCACCAGATACGAGCCATTGCCACCTTTTAGCGGACCTTCCGCCGCCGCATCCAGTCCTAACACTCCTGCCTGGAAGGTAAATTCACGCTTATCCATATTGCCTTTGCGCAATTTAAGGTCAAATACCCCCGACAAAGCATTGCCGTATTCTGCAGCAAATGCGCCCGTGGAGAAATCGGAATTACTCAGGAGTTGAGCGCTGAGGATGGAAATACCCCCGCCTGAAGTCCCGGCTGAAGAAAAGTGATTAGGATTAGGGATATCTACCCCTTCCATACGCCACAACAATCCATTTGGTGCATTGCCGCGTATAACGATGTGGTTATTACCATCATCAGCTGCCACTACCCCGGCATAGGAAGTAACCATGCGGGCGGGGTCGTTCACAGCTGCAGCAAATCGCCGGGTTTCTTCCACAGAAAAGGTGCGGGTGGATACCAGCGACAAATCATTCAGTGGTTTTTGTTTGGCCGATTTGGCAGTAATAACCACCTCTTTTTGTTCCATCACAGCCTCTTCCATAGCAATCAACAGGTCGGTTTCTTTACCGGCATCCAATACTACATTGGTAACCAACGCGTCTTTATATCCGATATAGGTTACCATAACATGGTACTTGCCAATAGGCAGTTTTGGAAAACGGAACCGACCGTCAATGTCCGTAACAGCGCCAATGGGTTGTGGATTTACCTCATTTACGGGAGCCACCTGTACGCGTGCGCCAATGAGTTCATACCGTACAGCCTTGTCAATGATTTGGCCTTTGAGGTTTTGGGTTTGGCCATGTACCTGGACTGGCCATGAGAGTAGCAGGCTTGCCAGAAAGGCAAGCAAAAGTTTCAGGAATTGCATGATGTTTAGGAAAGGAAATCGGGTGAGAAAAGGCCCGGGCTTTCAGCTATCTGAAAGCCCGGAAGCTTATAAGGTGCCAGGGGTTAGGGCGTCAATATTTTCTAACGGAACCAGAACCGGAAACATGTGCATTCACAGTCGGATTTCCTTTGTATACTACATTGCCCGAGCCACTTATGTGAGCGGTGAGTGATTCCAATGCGTTCACCTGAATATTTCCACTTCCGGAAATTTCAACATCAGCATTGTTCACCTCATAATCAAAGCAACGAATTTCTCCACTGCCTGATACATCAGCCCAAAGTTTATCGCCCCAACCTTCAAGGCGAATATCTCCACTGCCAGAGACATCCAATTTTACCCGGTCAAAAAAAACCTGAGTAGCTTTTATACTTCCACTGCCGGAAACATCCATGTCAAGTTGCGTTCCGGAAATAGAGTCCAATACAATAATACCACCGCTTCCACTCACATCAAAGGACTTCCATAAAGGCGCTGTAACCAATACTTTCATATGGTCCACATCTCTAACACTCCTGGAAAAATACACTTTAAAAACGCCATCCTCCACCTTGGTTTCCACATAAGGCATGGCTGTTTCTTCGCAAGTAATTTCCACTTTGTAGGTATCTCCTACGCGAACTTCGGCATCTGCCGGCACACACAAATCGAGGCCGTCAAAATCATTTTCACTAAATTCCAAGGTAATGAGCTCGCCTGTTGATTTTATGCCAAAGGGATCACAGGAACTCATCAAAAAAGAAAAGATGATCATTATCAGCAGTCCAATGCTGACTTTCAATACGGATGTTTTCATAGCTGAAATCTTTAATTGTTTTTGTTTATACCCCTTGGACACGCTTACCTTAAGTTACCCTGAGTCGAGGACCGTTTTTTTTAACCTCCGAAATAAAATTTATGGGAATAACCCAAACAATCCAATCCTTTCTTTCAACCTTTCATCCTGTATTTTTCGTCTTTCAAGAAATTTTTTAAAACAGGCTCAGGGTAGGCTGGGACCTTTGGTGTCATAAAATCAGACGCATATTTTGACACACGAAAATCAAGTATTGACACCTTCCATTGAAGTGAATGAGCCTTCCTTCGATGTACTCTTCAAAACCTGGTACGCACCATTGGTTCGCTACGCCTTTTCCTTCACAGAAGGAGATCAGGTTGAGGCAGAGGAATTGGTACAGGATGCTTTTGTAAAACTATGGAGCCAATGGAATACTATTGATATTCAGCACTCTGCAAAAGCATACCTGTATCGAATGGTACACAACCTGGCCCTTAACCGGTTGCGTTCAGGCAAAGTACAGGTGCGTTATATCCAACACCAAACCCGGCAAATGGAACATGAATTCGAATCAGCCCATGAAATCCCGGAACTACAGGATAAGATCCAAAAAGCGCTCAAAAACCTGCCGGCACAATGTCGCCAGGTATTTGAATTGAGCCGGTTTGAGGAACTTAAATACCGTGAAATCGCAGATCAACTGGGCATCTCCATCAAAACGGTGGAAACACATATGGGAAAAGCCCTCAGGGTAATGCGCCTCGAATTGGCTGAATACCTGACACTTTTAGCTGCGTTGCTCCACTTTATCCATTTCTGACGAACATGATACTATGCTATACACCAATGAAATAGACGAACGCATCGCAAAATTTCTGGCAGGCGAATGCTCTCCTGAAGAAGCGTCTGCCATGCAACAATGGATAAAGGAAACAGCTGAAAACCAGCTATACTTCACTCAATTGCAAAAACTCTGGAAGGGCGCCTACCCTACTCCACTGCCCAGAACACTGGATGTTGACCAGGCTCTTTTGCGTACCAAACAGAAAATATCGGCACAAAAAGTGAAAAGTACCACGCGTATCATCCCCATACAATGGATGGCAATCGCAGCTGCCTTTGTTTTGGTGTTGGGCGCCGTGTGGTTCTTCAAACAAGAAACGACCTTGCCAATAGAAGCTGTTGCAGCAACTGAGACACCTGTTACGCAAAAATTAAGCGATGGTTCTGCCATTTCCGTGAACCGGTTTTCAAGCATTACTGCGCAATTCAGCAAGCATAAAAGATTTGTCCAACTGAAGGGTGAAGCTTATTTTGAAGTAGCCTCGAATCCCAATAAGCCATTTGTAGTGGAAGTCCAAAATGTAGCAGTAACGGTATTGGGCACTAAATTCAATGTGGATAACAAAAGCAACGCAAAAGAGGTCATGGTGAGTGTAGACGAAGGGAAAGTAAAGGTCCAAACCAAACAGGCTGAAAAAGTATTATTGGCAGGCAATCAGGCACTCATTGACGTTAAAAGTGGCGCCATTATGGTTCGCCAAACCCAACCGACAGAGAACGTGACCGCCTGGGCCAACCGTAAGTTCGTTTTTGAAGACTCCCCTTTATCTAAAGTCATTACGGATCTTGAAAAAGCATATCAGGTGAAAATTCATTTATCCGATCCTTTATTGGAAAAATGCAGACTCCATGTGCGTTTTGAACAAGAATCTATTGAACATATTATGTTGGTGATCGCTGAAACGTTCTCCCTCAAACTGAGTGTCATCAATGGTCAATACTATCTGGAAGGAAAGGGTTGTTCCGAATAATCATCTGCCATGTTAAGAATCCTGATATCTCTGACGGCCTCCCTGATTCTTTCCATATCTTCGGCACAAGCTGTTGAAGTACTAAGCCGGCGCCTGACCATTACGTTCAACCAGACACCTATCAAAGAAGCGCTGGATGAAGTAGCCAGGCAAGCCGACTTTGAATGGTCCTACAATGCCCGGATTTTAAGTGCTACCCACAGGGTTACCCTGCAGGCTCATGATTGGACAGTACGTGAAATATTACGGGAAATGTTGGGTGAAAACTATGTAGTCAAAAGCACCGGTCGTCATTTGATCCTTAAAAAGGAAAAACCACCCAAAACAGAGCTGAGTGGTGTGGTCAGGGCGAATGAATCCGGTCAGCGACTGGCAAATGTTACCGTATACGATAAAAAAACACTGCGAGCTACCACAACCGACTCGACTGGCTATTACAAACTGAAAGTAAAGAAAAAAAGCCAAATCGTTGTAACAAGGATTGGATACCGTGACACTGTTTTACAAGTAGCCTCTCTTACCCCAAGATACCAAAATCTGGACTTACAACCGGTTGAAATTCCCGGTCCTGACACCCCTGCGTTCCAAAAAGTTGTTAGTCGTACTTTGCAACAGGCCGCTACCGAACTGGACTACTTTTTTGATACACAGCTCAATAAATGGCATGCGCTAAATGTGCCGGATACCTTTCAACGAAGATTTCAAATATCATTTTTGCCAGCCTTGGGAACCAATCACGTGCTGAGTGGTAAGGTGGCTAATGATTTTTCCATCAATGTGCTTGCCGGTCAGTCTTCTGAGGTGCGCGTATTTGAGGTTGCAGGGCTTGGAAATTTTACCCAAAAGAAGGTGCAGGGATTTCAGGCGGCAGGCTTGTTTAATCTGAACAAAGGAAATTGTCAGGGGGTACAAGTTGCAGGTATTTATAATTTCACCGCCGATACCTTAACAGGAGTTCAACTGTCTGGTCTGGTAAATGTTGCACGTTTCAGTCCGGGTTTTTCGGTTCAAGCCGCCGGCTTGATCAATATGCTTCAAAACCCCAAAGACACATTTGATCAAACGACTTCACCAAAGATTCTTCAAGCCGCAGGGCTCATGAATAAGGCAAAGGATTTGGACGGGGTACAGGTTTCCGGACTTTTAAATACCTCCCATAAGGTGAAAGGCATCCAAATAGCCGGACTGTTGAATGTAGCAACGGATGTCGAAGGAGTTCAGGTTTCCGGAATGATTAATCGCACAAAACGCATTCGAGGTATTCAAATTGGACTAATAAACGTAGCAAGGGAAGGATCAGGCATTCAAGTTGGACTGATCAACCGCTCTGGGAAGCGAATCATGCCGTTTTTCAACCGGATAAAAAAACCTTCCATAATCCAGAAGTAACTTTTCTTTGTACTTGAACGTTTACAACAAAAACAATTATCTATTCCATGCAAAAACTATTTACGTTGATTTTTCTCCTGACTGGATTTCAACTTGCCGCCCAAACCACCCTCCCCTCCGTTCAGGAAGTCTACAAAATCTTCCAAAACAAATGTACCTCCTGCCACAGTGGCGCAACACCTGCCGGAGGACTGGATTTGGTGGGTACGGGCCCCACTGAGCTGCTGCGCGCTCAAAACGTGGCATCAAAACTGGTGAACGTAAATCCTGCTAACGCTTTTGCGGCAAGCCAAGGTTATAAGCGGATTTATCCGGGGCGTGCTGACCGAAGTTTTTTGTTCCGGAAAATCAATCGGGGACTTGAACCAACCATCGGAGCTCTCCATGCCAATGAAGGCAGTGAGATGCCAAAAGACTTCCCTGCAAATGCGCTTTCCGACCTGGAAAAGGAAATCATACGGCAATGGATCCTGTTCGGAGCAAAAACTACCGGAACATTATTCAATAAATCGGTTGTGGAAACCTTTTACAATACAGGCGGTGAAATGTCATTCCCCGACGGCCCTCCTCCTGCGCCAGCCCCTGGTGAAGGTTT
The DNA here is from genome assembly GCA_044347755.1 of Saprospiraceae bacterium. GTDB lineage: Bacteria > Bacteroidota > Bacteroidia > Chitinophagales > Saprospiraceae > M3007. The sequence goes on along the minus strand of JBIKUE010000035.1, from coordinate 6,324 downwards.
TCAGGTAAAAATGGGGCCATTCTTTCTAGCACCGGATGGTGAAGTGGAATATTACCAAAAATGGGAATTAACCCTGCCTACAGATGTGGAAGTGGATGGAATTGACTTCAAAATCTCCCCCTTTTCCCACCATTTCCTGTTATATAATTTCACGGGCAATGGCGCTAATTCCATCCCGGCAGGCCTTCGTTTGAACGCCAACCACAACCAGATCAATCTGGTGGCAGCTGTTCAGGAAGCAACTGACCTACGCCTGCCTGGTAACACCGCCTTTAAATGGGATAATAACCTGGTACTCGATCTCAATTCTCATTACATCAATTATTCACTGACCAAACCTTATCAATGCGAGGCATATATCAATGTGTATACCCAGGCTACCGGCACCGCAGATCAGGAAATGTTTGCTACATTATTGGTTAACCCTCAAATCCCTATTCCCAATAGCGGCGATCTGGTAACCCACACCAAATCAGAATTTGAATTAGGGGCCGACAGTATTTATATTTGGGGACTTATGGGACATACCCACAAATATGGTCGAGGCTATAAGGTCTGGAAACGACAACCCAATGGCCAAAAAGGTGATTTGATTTATGATGCCTCTTGCGGCATGGGGGTGCCCGGATGTGGTTCTCCCTGGTACGATTATCAGCACATTCCCATCCGTTACTGGGAGCCATTGCTGCCTATTAAATGGGGCAACGGCCTTATCCATGAAGCACAATGGGTCAATGAAGGTCCGGCGCCCGTCAATTTTGGTCCCACTTCTGATGATGAAATGATGGTACTGATTGCATTTTATACCGAACAGCCTTTAACTGTAAGCACTACAGACCCTGTCTCGTTAGAGAACGTCCAAACCGTTCATGTAGCTCCCAACCCGGTGAATGGAACAGCAACTTTTACACTGCCGGAAGGCGTTACATCTGTAAACCGGTTCAACCTTTTGAATATGACTGGGCAAATCGTTGTGCAGAAAAGGGATTTACAAGGCAACACGTTTGACATAGACCTGAGCCATATTCCTCCCGGATGCTATGTATACGATATTGATGGAAGCGTTGGGAAATTGTACAAATGGTAATATGAAACCTCCAGACCAACCATTGAAACCGGCCAGATCACATCCAGTGCGTAGAGATTTTTTCTCAGATCAGGATTTGCGGGTTCTACAGTTTGAATATCGAAAAATTCCGGCAGATGCCTTTCATAGTTTCCTGGCAATCTGCGCTATTTATGGTGGATTGGCCGTTATTGGATACCGATCTTTTTATGATCTTCGTGAGCATTATGGATGGTGGAAATTGGGTTTTATCATAATTGGTTTGAGTGGATTCATCATCCTTCTGTCATTTGGAATCAAAAGAAGGTTGATAAATAAAGACCTGAATGGTGGCATAAAAATCATCCAAAAAAGAGAGGTGGTTGATAAGCAAAAATCGTTTAGCACCGGGAAGTTTTTGGTTTGGATAAAAACAGGTAACAAGCTGAAAAAATTTGAAGTCGACCACTCTTTATACAGTCGGCTTCAAAAAGGGCAATTGATAACCTTTGAATACGCTCCACATTCAAAGTTTGAGTTTAAAATACATTGGTATCAATAATTGGCAGGACCATTCCTTTGGATTTTTCTTAATGGAATGGTCCTTCTTTTCTCAAATCCCAGTTTTTCATACAAACCAATGGCAGGCAGATTCTGCTCGGCAACATGCAGGTAGGGAATCTTACCTCTGGTCAAGTTCTTATTCACTACATGCGCTACCAACTGCTTGGCATACCCCTTGCCGCCATAATCCGGATGTGTAACTACAGCACTTACCTCTGTAAACCCATCCATCTGCATCCGCTCACCCGCAGCCGCCACTAATCGCCCTGCCTGGAAAATGCCAAAATAGTCGCCCATTTCGCAGGTTTTTTGCTGAAAATATCCCGGTTGAACCAGTTGCACCAGTTGAACGAGCTCCTCCCGAAAATGGTCGTTTAGATATACAAGGGGCTCCTGTTGAGAGGCAAGGATTGGTTTCTGGCAAACCATTTGGGCACAAGGAAGCTCGTGTATCAACTCATATCCCTCAGGTAAAGCCGGCAACTCACCCAAAATAAAAAAGGTGGCGCCCGGATGAATCAGTTCATTTAACTGGATCATCACCTCTGGACTGGCAGGATGAATACCTCCAAACGGACAAACATCCGGCCGGTAAAGCCTAATCGTATCATTCCCTACGTTAAAATCCCGATGAGCCTCGTTCAACGAGTGCCAGGCAGGATTATCCAGCAACATGAATATTGAACCCGGATCAACTTCCATACTTGTTATTTTGTTAAGGGTGTAATAATGCCCCTTTTTTGGGAAAATCACCCTATCTTTGCGCTCCTTTTTGCAAAAAAATGGCTACACCCCGTACTGTTGCATTCCATACACTCGGCTGTAAACTCAATTATTCGGAGACTTCTGCATTGGCGAGGCTCTTCGAATCCAGTGGCTATTTGCCCGTAAAATTCGAAGAAGAAGCCGATATCTATGTGCTCAATACTTGTTCCGTAACGGAACAGGCTGATCGCGAATGTCGCAAAATCGTACGCCAGGCTATGCGCCGTCAACCAGATGCATTTGTTGTGGTAACGGGATGCTACGCACAACTGAAACCTCAGGAAATCTCCGAGATCCCCGGAGTAGATCTGGTGTTGGGCGCCGGAGAAAAATTCCGAATTCTGGATTATGTGGATGATCTGAGCAAGGCCCCGGGCAAAGGCATGGTTCGCGCCGGAGAAGTACGGGATGTCAATACGTTTACCTCTTCCTTTTCCTTCGGCGATCGTACCCGCTCATTTCTCAAAGTACAGGATGGCTGCGATTACAAATGTTCCTTTTGCACCATACCGCAGGCACGCGGCGCCAGCCGGAGTGATTCAGTAGAAAGCGCCATTGCTAATGCCCGCAAAATAGCAGAAATGGGCGTTAAGGAAATTGTGCTCACCGGCGTCAACCTTGGAGATTTTGGCAACGGCACAGCCGTTATTGAAGGGGAACGCCCCCGTAAGGAGGCCCTTTTTGCAGACCTGGTACGCGAAATGGATCAGATTGAAGAAATCAGCCGCTTCCGAATCAGCAGCATCGAACCCAACTTGCTCACTGATGAGATCATCGCATTTGTGGGACAGAGCAAGCGCTTCATGCCACATTTCCATATCCCCCTGCAATCAGGTAACGATAAACAATTGCGCGAGATGCGGCGGCGTTACAAAAGAGAATTATACGCCGAACGGGTTGCCAGTATTAAAAAACACATGCCTCACGCCTGTATTGGCTGTGATGTAATCGTTGGTTTCCCCGGCGAAACGGAAGAAGACTTCCTGGAAACATACCGCTTTATTCAGGAATTGGAAATATCCTACCTGCATGTGTTTACCTACTCTGAACGTGCCAATACCCCGGCCGCAGAAATGCAGGGAATCGTTCCCGTGGAGGAACGTAAGCGTAGAAACCAGGCCCTACGCGGTTTGTCGGAAATGAAAAGAAGGGCCTTTTATCAAAACCACCTGGATGAGGTACGCCCGGTGCTTTTCGAACACCATAAAGACGAACAGTTACTGAGTGGCTATACTGATAATTATATCAAGATTGAAGTTCCTGTTGCGTTTGGCAAGATGAACCATATCGGAGAAGTAAGACTAAAGCAGTTGAGCCCTGATGCCGAAAGTGTCATCTGCCAAAGATCGTTATAATTCATCGTACCATCGTCCATCGTTCCTTTTATGTGGCAGGAAAACAACCAAAAACTTCACGCCTCCTTCCTTTTTAAAAACTTCGCAGAGGCTTTTGCGTTTATGACGGAAGTAGCACTGATTGCAGAAAAAATGGACCACCATCCGGAATGGAGTAATGTCTGGAACCGGGTAGATATTCAACTGTGTACGCATAGTGCCGGCAACATCATCACCGAAAAAGACCGCCGCCTTGCTGCTGCAATTGACGAGGTTTTTACAAAACACCAGTAAAAAGGCGCTAATTTTGCGCCCGCTTGAACCTGAAAGGGAAAATGATCACCCGTAAATATACATATTTGTATATTTGCCTTTGAATTCCCCTGATCCAATATATAAGAACAATGACGGACCATACACCTGTTTTTAACGCCCATCCGCAATACATAGAATCCATGTATCGCAACTGGCAGGCCGATCCGACTTCTGTAACAGAAGACTGGCAAGCCTTTTTCCGTGGATTCGACTTTGCTGTTGCCAATGGCGCCGGCACAACTGCTGGTACCGAAGGCAGCCTTTCCGCTGATGAGATCCGCAAGGAATTCGCAGTAGTAAATCTGATCTACGGTTACCGCGATCGCGGCCATACGCTTTCTACCACTAATCCGATCAAACAACGCAAAGACCGCAAACCCCGCCTTGAACTGTCGGATTATGGCCTCACGGAAACGGATCTGGACAAAAGATTTGCCGGCGGCTACCAATTGGGTATGCCCAATGCAACGCTGCGGGAAATCATTGAAAGGCTGAAGTTTATCTACTGCGGCAATATTGGCTTTGAAAGCACCCATGTTTTTGACAAAGAAAAACGGGAATGGCTACGCCAACGCATCGAACAACGTGCTATTTCACAGGACTACGGCTTTCCGCTCAATAAAAAGAAGCGTATCCTGGAAAAGATCAATGGCGCTGTTGGCTTTGAGCAATTCCTGGCTACCAAATTCGTTGGCCAAAAGCGTTTTGGATTGGAAGGCGGTGAATCCACCATCGCCGCCCTCGACGCGATGATCAACCGGGCCGCTGAACTGGAAACTCCCGTAGAGGAAGTGGTAATAGGCATGGCACACCGCGGCCGACTCAATGTACTATGCAACATTGTAGGCAAAACCTACGAACAAATCTTCTCCGCATTTGAAGATAAAAGTATCCCCGACCAAAGCTACGGCTCGGGCGACGTAAAATACCACCAGGGATATTCCTCGCAAACAGAAACCCTGAATGGAAAAAAGGTCTATGTAAAACTCCTGCCTAATCCATCCCACCTCGAAGCGGTGGACCCGGTTGTGGAGGGATTCAGTCGCGCCAAACTCGATATTCTGTATACCGACAATTTTGACCGATTGCTTCCTATTCTGATCCATGGTGATGCAGCATTGGCCGGGCAAGGCATCGTTTATGAAGTAATCCAGATGATGAAACTGGATGGTTATAACACTGGAGGTACTGTACACGTGGTGATCAACAACCAGATTGGTTTTACCACCGGTTGGGAGGATGCCCGCTCGTCTACCTATTGCACCAGTGTGGCTGAAGTAGTACAAGCGCCGGTATTCCACGTCAACGGCGACGACCCTGAAGCCTGCGTATTTGCGGCCGAACTGGCCATTGAATACCGCCAGGCCTTCAATACAGATGTTTTTATAGATCTGGTGTGCTACCGTCGAAACGGCCACAACGAAAGTGATGAACCACGTTTTACTCAACCGGAACTGTGGAAAATCATTGAAAAACACCAGGATCCTCGAACCCTTTACAGCCAGAAATTGATTGCCCGTGGTGATGTAGATGAGCAGTTGGCCAAAGATATGGAGGCTAAATTCAAGGCTGACCTGCAGGCACGTCTGGATAATGTGCGGCAAAAACCGCTTCCCTACACTTACCAGGAACCGGAACTCCACTGGAAAGCCCTGAAGAAAACCAATGCAGATGCAGACTTCCAGGAAAGCCCGGACACCGGCATTTCTCGAAAAACGATCGACCAATTGATCAATCATTTGCTGAGTTTTCCTGACGGCTTCACCCCCATTCCGCAAATTGCCAAACTAACAGAAGCCAAAAAACAACTGGTGGCTTCCGGCAAGATCGATTGGCAACTGGGCGAGTTAATGGCTTATGGATCATTACTCCTGGAGGGCAAGGATATACGCATGAGTGGTCAGGATGTAAAACGTGGCACCTTCAGCCACCGCCACGCCTGTGTCATAGATGCACAGACCTATCAGGAGGTCAATCGCCTGGATAATATCGACAAAAAACAAGGCAAACTGCGCATTTTCAACTCACTTTTGAGCGAATATGCGGTATTAGGCTTTGAATATGGGTATTCACTTTCCACCCCGGACGCCCTGGTTATCTGGGAAGCTCAGTTTGGCGATTTTGCCAATGGCGCCAGTACCATTATTGATCAGTTCATTTTTGCCGGCGAAAGCAAATGGCAACGCATGAGTGGCCTGGTTATGCTTCTCCCACATGGATATGAAGGTCAGGGGCCAGAGCACTCCTCCGCCCGTATGGAGCGTTTCCTCCAGGGTTGTGCAGAAAACAATATCACCGTAG
>JBIKUE010000034.1:0-42928 GCA_044347755.1 Saprospiraceae bacterium | reverse complement strand
GTAGGGCTGATTTATGCAAGCATCATTGAGGTTGTAATTGGGGGCTTGCTCTGTGTAAGGAGCTGGAGCAAGCAAACCTCCGGTTTGCAAAATGGAGGAGTCGCGTACACAAACAGGTGCTTGAGCAACAAGAGAAAGGGCGCACAGAAGCGCGAACAGCAAGGGTAGCGTTCTTTTCATAGTCAGTTTGTTAAACAGAAACGTTTGGTGATAAAATCAATTTGGTTACTTTGTTGGAAATCGATTGGGGGCAATATACGGCTCCAAGTTCCGCATTTTTTATGCAATCAATGGTATTTTAATGACCATTGTGTAAATTTATGGCAAATCCATGTGAAAGGATTTCGGGCTTTTAAGCGCTTTCGGCGGTTTTTAACCACCTTATAGCGCTCAAAATCAATAAATATTGCCCTGCTATAAATGTTAACATTACCGCTATTCCGGATCCTTCAAAGGACTGGCCAAAACGCGAAATGGCAATAAGACTGTCTGAAATCACAAATAAAACCGCGCCAGCCAACATGGTAATAAAATGGTGTGGCATTAATTGGTGCCTCAGGTTCATCACGCTCAAAGCCATAAGGGTAATAACAACCCCATATATACAAACCGGTAATTTCATGCCGGCTGGGATTCCAGACCATAATTGCCAAAACAACACCAGCGGGTAAATCAGAAACGGTAGAAGCAGAACAGGATGTTTGGCCAGGTATCCATTCCTGAGCCCCGCAACTCTGGTGAATGCCCCAACATACCAAAGATGTGCCACCAGAAAAGAGCTAAGCCCTAGAAGAAAATATAACCCACCCTCAAACATCAGCAACACATCTCCCAGTGTGGAAAAGGCAAGTGCCAAAAGTACCGCGTTCCTGAAAAAACCATTTCTTGGCCTGGTTTCAGCCATCAGCCAGCCTGCAAGCAGCGGCATGAGCAGTGGTTTGGTGAAAAGGGTGATCTCACGCATCCCCAGGCCCAGCAATGCCAGATGTAGAAAAGAAACAATCCCAAATAGTATTGGCCAAATAGATTTCATAGGTCAGGCGGCAACAGCGGCAGCAATCTTAACTGCCAGATCGCGCATTTCTTCCTGTGAGATATTTACCTTAGGAGCAGGCTTGAAGGTTACATCCTCCATGCTGTTGAATGGCAGCAGGTGTACATGCGTATGACGAACCTCATCTCCAATTACTACAATACATACGCGTTTACAAGGTATTACCGATTTTAATCCCTTGGCTACATGTTTGGCAAAAAGCCATAGCCCGGCGTAAAGTTCATCTTCCACATCAAAAATGTAATCAATTTCCTCTTTGGTGATACACAAGGTGTGTCCATACGTTTGCGGACGCACATCCAGAAAGGCCAGGTATTTATCTGTTTCCGCGATTTTGTGACACGGGATTTCTCCGTTAACGATACGAGTGAAAATAGAAGCCATATGTTGAATGTGGGGAATGTGGGGAATGTGGGGAATGTGGGAATTTTCTAAAAAAACCTTCTGCCTTCCCGGCTCATTTTTCTGAGCAGGGGGCTGCAACGATACCGGTCTTCAAGGTATTCAACGTAGAGAGAGTCAAGTTTGTCTACGATGTTGTGAATCCCGATTTCATCAGCCCAGGAGAGCAAGCCTTTGGGATAGTTAACCCCCTGGGTCATGGCCAGTTCAATATCCTCGCGGCTTGCTACCCGGAGGTAGAGCGCCTCGGCTGCTTCATTGATGAGCATGGCCAGGATGCGGGTAGAGATTTCTCGTCCAAGTGCTTCATCACGGGTTGGTTCCGGGATTACGGCGCCTGGCCGGTAATCGTAAAAACCTTTGGAAGTTTTTCGACCATAGTAATGGGCATCTACCAGGCGCTTTTGCGTAAAGGATGGCTTATACCTTGGGTCGTAAAAGAAATTAGAGAAAACAACCTCTGTAACGGCATAGTTGATGTCGTTCCCAATAAAGTCCATCAATTCAAAGGGGCCCATCCGAAATCCGCACAATTCCCGCATCGCCCAGTCTATGGTAGCTTCGTCTGCAATGCCTTCATCGTAAATTCTAAGCGCTTCGCCATAATAAGGACGTGCAACGCGGTTTACAATAAAGCCAGGTGTGTCCTTGGCCACAACGGTTGTTTTTCCCCAGCTGTCAATAAGCGCTCTGGCAGTTTCTACCACAGCAGGATTGGTTTGCAGCCCGGGAATAATTTCCACTAATCGCATTAAAGGCGCGGGATTAAAAAAGTGGACGCCAAGAATACGCTCCGGGTGTTTAAGGGTAGCCCCCATGGCAGAGATAGACAGAGAGGAGGTATTGCTGGCCAAAATGGTGTGCTCGTCAACCACCGCTTCCATACTGCGAAAGGCGATCTGTTTTTGTTCAATATCCTCAACAATAGCCTCAATAACAAGACTGCAATGGCGAAATTCACTCATATGATCAGTGAATTTCAGTCGACTGAACAAGGCGTACGATTCAGCATCGGTCATTTTGCCTTTTTCTACCAGCGATTTGAGGGTGGCTTGAATGTTTTTGCTCGCTCTGGTAAGTGCAATAATCAGGTTATCGCAAATAATTACGTTATGACCAGCCGCTGCTGCTACCTGTGCGATACCGCTGCCCATGGCTCCTGCGCCAAGAATGCCTATTGTCTCCATGAAAGAATGAGTTTGGTTTACTTTTGGGAGGTATTGCCAAAATTTGGACGGGCAAAATTACATTGCCGGTTTTATTTATCCGGTGATTCATCGACCAGAATACTGTTTATAAACTGTCAATGCTTGGCAAATCCGGCAAGAGGATTGCAACAAACGCCCTTTGACCGTATCTTTGCATCGCAATAGCTATATGATATCCAGAAATGTGACATTGGTGGTTTGGATTTGGGCAGTGGCACTGTTGAGTTCCACGGCTGGTGTGAGTATGCATCAGGTATATTGCTATTGTGTTGGCAAAACCACGGTTTCATTCTTTAAGGCTGAAGATTCCTGTCATATGGATGAGCTCGAGGCTCAGCTATCTGACTGTTGTAAAAAACCTGAACCGGCCAAGACTGCTTCATGCTGTGATAAGCCTTCTGAAAAGGAGGATGGATGCACCAAAAAAACGACGCTGGTTTTCAAGTTGAAAACAGAGTATGAAGTAAAATCGTCCGACTTTAAAAAGCTGGACTTTGGCAAGACAGTGGTTCAGCCAGCAGTTTTTTCGGCTAATACACGCTGGTCTTTACAAGAAACGCAAACCTGGTTTCACTGTTTTGACCGCCCTCCTCCCGCCATGAGCGGCCGCATGATCTGTTTGCGCCATGGTGTTTTTCGTTGTTAGTATTGCTTGACTTAATTGTAATGTTTTTGCCGAAGGGTTTCCAATTGGAATGCTTCGGTAGCATCTTTTTAATCAGCAATCAGCTAATACAATGAAACAAATACTCACCTTGTTGGGATTTTTTGCCGGGTATCTCTCCCTGATGGCTCAAACGCCAGAGGGCCATATCTCCGGTATGGTTACCAACGAAAAAGAAGAATTACTGATAGGCGCCTCCGTATTTTGGAAAGATACGAAACAAGGCACTACTACAGATACAGAAGGTCGCTTTTCTTTGCCTAAGCGTGATCAGGAAGCCACGCTTGTGGTGAATTATGTTGGTTATTCTCCAGCAGAAGTTCAGGTGTTGCCAGGAGAAGATAAACTCTGGATTGAAGTGGCTGGCATCAAACAACTACAGGAAGTAACGGTATCCGCCAAGGGGTTCGACACGCATATTTCTACACTTGGTGTGCGCAATGTGGAAAGTGTAACCAGTCAGGAGCTAAGGAAAGCTCCCTGTTGTAATCTTTCCGAGAGCTTTCAAACCAACGGCGCCATTGATGTTACTTATCCCAACGCTCTAACCGGAGTAAAAGAAATCCAATTGCTGGGGCTTCGGGGTATTTACAGCCAGTTTTTGATAGAAAACAGGCCATCTATGACTGGTATAGCCACGCCGTTTGCGTTTGAGTACATACCAGGCACCTGGCTCGCAGGGGTAGATCTGGCTAAAGGCGCCAGCAGTGTTAAAAATGGCAATACAGGTATTACCGGTCAGGTAAACGCTGAAATTGTGAAGCCGGATCAGGATAAACCCTTGTTTCTAAACGTTTTTAGCAGCTCTGAGGGTCGTGGGGAAGTAAATCTTCATTTGAATAAAAAAGGCGAGCTGTCTCATCACGGGCTATTGTTACACGGCTCTTTTGTGGAGAACAAGTGGGATATGAACAGAGATCGTTTCAAGGATTCTCCGGATCGTCAGCAATTGAACGGCATGTACCGCTGGAGGTATGACGGGCCGGTCGGTTGTGCGCAATTCAATGTCCATGCCCTGACTGATCGTCGCCAAAGCGGCCAGTTCAGAGACATTGAAGGGTATAATGGTCCGCGATTTCAAATCGACCAGCAAAATGATCGGGTGGAAGCCTGGGGAAAGTATGGTAAGGAACGTTTTTTAGGCAAGCGCTTTCTTGAACTGGGCAATATAGTGAGTGGCTCCTGGCACCGCACACAATCTCAGTTTGGCCCGAATACGTATTTGGGGGAACAAACCAATCTGTATTGGCAAAGTCTGATGAAAACCATCATCGGTAACACCAACCACAGTATAGAAGTAGCTCCATCCATCATTTATGACGATATCCGGGAAAGTGTCAATGAAGGTAATCTTGATCGTAAGGAATTTGTGCCAGGTGTGATGGCTGAATATACTTACAGCCGGCCAAGCTTACATATGGAAGGTTCGGATTTCGTGGTCGTTGTTGGCGGTCGTGCCGATTGGAACAGTCGTTTCGGCTGGCAATTGACACCCCGTTTGAGTGCCAAGTATAATTTTACCCAAAAAAGCGTGGTAAGGGCTTCTGTGGGTAGAGGATTCCGCTCTCCAAACGTGATGGCAGAAAATATCAGCCTGTTGGCCAGTAATCGGAGCTTTCAATTCTCACGCCCTTCCTTAGGGGCGCCGGAAGAGGTGCTCGGTCCGGAGGACGCCTGGAATTACGGAGTAAATTACACCCAGAATTTCAAAATTGCCCAACGAGATGCCAGCATCAGCCTGGATCTGTATCATACAGAGTTTATCCGTCAGGTGCTGGTGGACGTAGAACAACCGCCGGTAGACTCCCAGTTGAGTGTGTACTTTTACAATAGTACTGGTAAGTCGTTCAGTAACAGTGTATTGCTAAACTTTCAATACAATCTGTTGCCTGGTCTGGATGTCAAATTCGCCTTTAAATGGAATGATGTCCGGGCTACTTTTGCAGACGGGCGTTTAAAAACCGTTCCGTTGGTCGCCAGACAACGAGGATTGGTTTCCATCGACTATACAACGCCAAACAAACGCTGGAGTGTGAACACCCACGTTCAGATTGTTGGCCCACAGCGACTGCCCGATAACTCCTTCCTGCCGCATGAACTTACGCACGACTTCCCGGTTAACAGCCCAACTTTTGCGCTTTGGAATGCTCAGGTAACACGTAAATTTGGACAGAATATTGAGCTATATGCTGGCTGCGAGAATATTACAGGCTACCAGCAACACCATGTAATCATAGCCGCCAATGATCCGGCTTCGCCTTTCTTCAACGGCTCCCAGGTATGGGCGCCCATGATGCGGCAGGTAGGATATGTTGGGCTCCGTTGGTCGCCAAAGGGGATTTGATGTAGCGGCGGGTTTAGCCGCCGAAGGGTTGAAGGGTTTGAGGGGGGTGAAGGGTTTGAGGGGGGTGAGGGGTTTGAGTTTTTTTTCACCATTAAATTTTTTCATCATGAAACAGATTCTTTTTTTCAGCATATTTCTTTTCAGTCTCACGAATACACAGGCGCAGACGCCCGCAACGGAGACTATGACAGCCAAATTCAAAGTGTACGGCAATTGCGGCATGTGCGAAAAACGTATTGAAAAAGCAGCCAAAATAAAGGGCGTAACCCTTGCCGACTGGGATGTAGACACAAAGATTTTAACTGTAAATTTTGATGCCACCAAGGTGAAGCCCACCAAAATTCACCAGGCGGTAGCCGCTGTTGGACACGATACGGATAAGGTTCGTGCAGAAGACAAAGTGTACAACAAACTGCATAGTTGTTGTCTTTATGACCGGCCTGAAGCGAAGCAATAATTGTTCATGTGGGAAATAGGGGTAATGTGATAAATGTGGGGCTTTGCTTTGTGGATTGAGATGGGTTTATGCAGGCAGAGGGGCTTCTGCGTAAAATCTGTGCGAAACCTTTGTTATGTTCGCTTTTCGAAGCCGGTACTCACATTGGAGGAGTTTCCCGCAGATTTCGCAGAAGGCGTTCGGCTTGGCATCTGTTCCGATCAACCCACATCCCCCAAACGACCCCTAAATGTCCACTAAATGACCCCTAAATGACCCCTAAATGACCCCTAAATGACCCCCAAATGACCCCTAAATGACCCCTAAATGTCCACTAAATGACCAATCAACATAAAACAGCCCTCATCATTGGCGCCAGCGGACTGGTTGGCGGCCATTTGTTGCAGCAGTTGCTGGAGCATCCTGCATACAGAGAAGTGGTTGCGCTGGTGCGCCGGCCTCTGGATCTAAATCACCCGAAATTGCGGCAGGAGATCCTGGATTTTGATCAGCCTGATCCGGATAAAATCCAGGGCGATGAATTGTATTGTGCTTTGGGGACTACTTTGAAAAAAGCCGGTTCCAAAGAAGTACAATACCGGATTGATGGTGTATATCCTTATGAGATTGGTAGAATAGCCCGACAACAAGGGGTTAAGGCGTATTTTTTGGTTTCCTCGGTGGGGGCAAGTGCCCGGACCTCCAATTTTTATTTAAAAACGAAAGGCGAGCTGGAGGAAAAACTGAAATTGCTTGGCTTTACCAAACTGGTGATTGTTCGTCCGTCCTTCCTGCTGGGCAACCGAACAGAATTCCGGCTGGGCGAAAAAATCGGGATATTTCTGGCTCAGTTGCTCAAGCCGTTGATTCCAAAGCGATACCGGGGCGTTCAGGCGTCAGATGTTGCCGCAGCGCTTATTTCCGCAGCCAACCGAAATCTGGAAGGGGTATTGGTGCTGGAGAATGAGGAGATTTGAGGTTTATTACTGCGGAGGCGCGGAGTGCTTAAACTGAGCGTCTCACTCAAAGTGAGACGCTCAGTTCAAGCACTTTGTTGAATTCCCTGCTCCGCAAACCGGATAAACCAGTCCATGGCCTCCGGATTGCGCATGGAATCGCGGTTGAATGCTTTATCTAACGGCTTTTTCTGCAATACCTTTTTTACAGGCGTCTCCATTTTCTTGCCGGAAATGGTGTAAGGCACATCCGGAATTTCCAGGATATCGTCTGGTACGTGCCGCGGACTGTAGGCGGTGCGCAGGGCTGTTTTGATGCGGGTTTTCAAATCATCCGTGAGTGATTGTCCGGGCTGCAACGCCACGAACAGCGGCATCCAATCAGAGCCGTCGGGCCGTTCCAGATTGATGATGAGGGTGTCTTTTAATTCCGAAATCTGGTCCAATGCACGGTATATCTCCGCCGTACCAATGCGTACGCCCTGGCGGTTCAGGGTGGCATCCGAACGCCCCAGGATCACCAGCGTGTCACGCTCGGTGATTTGAAGCCAGTCGCCGTGCCGCCAAACGCCCGGATAGTGGTCAAAATAGGATGCCTGGTATTTTTCCCCGTCCTTATCGCCCCAGAAATAAACGGGCATGGATGGCATGGGTTTCGTTACCACCATTTCGCCCACTTCGCCGGCAGGTACCGGTTGGCCTTCTTCGTCCCAGCTTTCCATGGCGCAGCCCAGGCAACGGCACTGTATTTCGCCCTGATACACCGGCAGCAGCGGGTTGCCACCCACCCAGGCGGTGCATACATCTGTTCCGCCAGCCATGCTGGAGAGCCATAGATCTTCTTTTATGTGGTCATACACCCAGCCAAAAGCCTCCGGAGGCAGCGGGGAGCCGGTGGAGCCGATACCGCGCATTTTGCTGAGATCAAACTGTTTGCCGGGAGAAATGCCGGCTTTCATGCAGCTTACCAGATAAGGCGCGCTGGTGCCGAAGTGGGTGATGCCGGTTTTTTCCGCCAGTTCCCACAACACATTCATATCCGGATAACCCGGGCTGCCATCATATAATACAATGGTGGCGCCGGCCAACAGTGCGCCCACAGTAAAATTCCACATCATCCAGCCAGTAGTGGAATACCAGAAAAAGCGCTCGCCCGGCCGGATATCGTTGTGGAAATGCACATACTTGAGGTGCTCCAGCAAATTGCCACCGTGGGAGTGCACTATGGCTTTTGGGATGCCGGTGGTGCCGGAGGAGTACAGGATCCAGAGGGGGTGGGAGAACGGGAGGCGGGTGACGGTTAACGGTTGACGGTTGACGGTTGACGGTGGACGGGTGACGATTTCTTGCCAGTGAGTGATAGGCTTATCGAGTTGGATTTCCGCCTGTTCGTTGAGGTAGGGGATAAAAACAACCTGTTCAACAGTGGGCAATAATTGGCAAATCTCGCGCACGGTGTCCCGCTTGTCGAAAGATTTGCCGCCGTAGGCATAACCATCAACGGTGATAAAAATCCGTGGTTGTATTTGTGCAAAACGGTCGGCCACGCTGGCAGCCCCGAAATCCGGGGAGCAGCTGGACCAAACGGCGCCTACCGACATAGCAGCCAGCACCGCTACCACGGCGTGCGGGGAGTTGGGTAGATAAGCGGCAATGCGGTCGCCGGGTTGAATGCCTTGTTCCCGGAAGAAAACGGCCAAGGCGGCGGTTTGGGCTTCCAATTCTGCCCAGCTCATTTCGGTAAGGGCATGACGCTCGCTCTGGAATAAAATGGCAGGACGTTCATCGGTTTTTTGCCGGAAAACATGTTCGGCGTAGTTGAGGGTTGTGCCTTCAAACCATTGATATCCGGGCATTTTATTGCCGGTGAGTACTTTTTGGTACTTACCGGAGTGCTCAATCTGAAAATATTGCCAGAGGCTTTCCCAGAACAATTCCAGATGTTCCGTACTCCAGTGCCACAGTGTAGCATAGTCTTCAAAAAACAGTTGCTTCTCGGTGGCCAGCCAGGAAATAAAATGGCTCAGGTGGCTATCTTCCTGCATCATGAGCGAGGGTTGCCACAGCACTTTGGGCATGGAGGAATTGGATTCTGACATGGTGGGCTTTGATTGGGAGGCAAAGTTAATATTAGTGTTTGAGTGTTTGAGTGTTTAAGTGTTTGAGTTGGCGTTCGGCTGGGTTTAGATTCGTTGAGTTAGATGTATCGGTCTTTGTGCTTATTATTCCGGATTGGGGTGGGATATTTAATAGCTAACTCAAGTGTTTCAACTTTACGATCTTCGCACCCTCTACGAGATCTGCCCAGCCGAACGCCAACTCAAACACTCAAACACTAGTTCAATGAACCACCTTGCCCACTGTTTTCTTTCTTTTGGCGATGAAGACGTCCTGCTGGGCAATTTTATCGGGGATTTTGTGAAGGGTAAGGAATGGCAACGTTATCCGGCTCCTGTACAAACCGGCATTTTATTGCACCGAGCCATTGATTCCTTTACCGATAATCATGCAGCCACCGATCAAAGTGTGCGCAGGATTCGGAGTTTGGCCGGTCGATATGCACCTCCTTTAGTTGATATCTTATACGATCATCTGCTGGCTTTGCATTGGGATCGGTATAGTGACCTGTCATTTGACGCGTTTGCGGAGCAGACTTATGTTCAATTGCATAATCGTGCCTCAGAAATGCCACCAGTATTGGCCGAAAGGTTGCCACGCATGCTGGATGGCAGGTTTTTGCATGGGTACACTGTTCGCGAAGGGTTAGACTGGGTTTTGAATCGTTTTAGCCTGAGAATTCCCGCTAAATTTGACCCAATTATCTTATCTGAAGCTTTTTTTGGAGATTTGGAAGGCTTTTCTGAAGACTTTAATGCCTTTTTCCCTGATCTGATCCGTGAATCAAAACACTTCCTGCAACAAAATAAATAGATTTGCCCGGTGCAAAAGTGTTTTCGATTCATCTGGTTAGGACTGTTTCTGGCTTGGCAATACGCGCCTTGCCTGGCACAGTATACCCCACGATTGCGCAATTTTCCACCATCAGATTATGCTGCTCAAAACCAAAACTGGTCGCTGGCGCAGTCTGCCGAAGGCTGGATCTATGCTGGCAATAACGGAGCGCTAATGGAATTCGACGGCACCCGTTGGCGGCATTATTTCTTGCCTGAAAAACAAGCCGTGCGCACGGTAGCCTGTGGACCCTCCGGACTGGTGTTTTGTGGTGGGTTTGCGGAATTTGGGTACTGGCAGAAAGATGAAAAGGGGCGGTTTCAGTATACTTCTTTAAGTGCTGCATTGGGTGAAAACAACATTGAAAAAGAGGAAATCTGGCACATACTGGAGCTTCCTGATGGTGTTTTGTTTCAGTCCTTTTCCATGTTGTACAAGTATGACTTCCAGAAAGTGGTTCCTGTAAAACCGCCCGGGGCAGTCATGTTCGCACAACTGGTGAACGATCGGGTAGTGGTACCTGTCATAAACCAGGGACTATTTGAATTGCTTGATGATCAAACCTTTCGGATTATACCAGGCTCAGAGTTATTGAAGGATAAGATTGTTCAATTCCTGATCCCAAACAACCAGGGAGGCATATGGGCCGGAACTTCAAACGACGGCATTTTCGACATTAATGCCGGCCAATGTAAACCCTGGGCTAACCCTCTGAACCAGGTTTTTCGCAAGAAACAGCTGAACAAAGCGGTCGCACTTCATGAAGGTGGATGGGCTATTGGTACCATCCTGGATGGCGTATACTGGCTTGACTCATCCGGCCAGTTGCGGGCACACCTGAATCGTGAGAACGGTTTGCAAAACAATACAGTCCTGGCTATTTTACAGGATCGAGATGGTAACTTGTGGATGGGGCTGGATAAAGGAATCGACCTGGCGGCATTGCGCTCGTCCTTAACCTTTTACACTGATCAGAATGGCAAAATAGGTACTGTTTATGCTGCCGCTTTATTCAGGGGACAATTATACCTGGGAACCAATCAAGGGGTTTACGTGGGGGCCTTCGGGAATGGGGTCCAGCAAACACAGTTTAATCTGGTAGAGGGTACACAGGGGCAGGTTTGGCAATTGAAGGAATTTGGTGGCCAACTTCTTTGCGGCCACAACGGTGGCACATTCATCCTTAACAGGAATGCCGCCCATAAAATATCTGATATAACCGGCGGGTGGTGTACCGTGGAAATTCCGGGCCGACCTGACTTGCTTATGCAGGCTACCTACACCGGCCTTATTTTGTTGCGTAAACAACCCGATGGTAACTGGCATTTCGGCAACAGGGTAAGCGGGTTTTCGGAGCCGCTTAAAAAAATTGAGTTTGATTCCGATGGTTATTTATGGGCAACAAACCCCAATAGAGGGCTTTATCGCTTACGCTTGCATCCGGATTTAACCCAGGTTCAGGAGTTCAAAAAATTTGGAAGGGCAGATGGGCTGACCACTGATTATCAGCTTGGATTAAATAAGATTTCCGATGGATTAACGGAAAAATTGATTGTCAATACCCTGCCCAATGCCATTCAGTTGAAAAATATGGATGGGAAAACCCTGCTTGAGCCTGTTAATGGTACAAAATGGCTTCCAGGTGCTAATGGAGAAGCTTTTTTTATGGATACAAGCGGATGGTGGTTACGCAGAGCCGATCAGCGCCTGGAAAAAATCCCGCTTCATTTGGTACCTGCCTATGAACACGTAGCCTGTATATTACCTGATGTATATCTGTTTTGTCTGGAAAATGGTTTTGCATTACTTAAAAGTGACCCGCAGCGTCAAATTGAAGCGAAGGACGGTACGGTAGGCCCGGTTATTCGCCTGATTTCTTCCCCCGGACAACAAGAGGCCTTTTTGCCGGCAAACGATCTTAAGTTATCCTATCGGAATAATAATCTGATCTTTGAGTTTGCGCAACCAGTATTTGCACTGCCCAGCCGATTTTCCTGGTTTTTGGAAGGCTTTTCCAAAGGATGGTCGCCCTGGTCAGCAGTGGCAGAAAAGGAATTTACCAATCTTACAGAGGGAAACTATACTTTCCGGGTGCGGAGTGATGCCGGAGGTGAGGAAGCAAAGGTCCATTTCCGAATTATGCCACCCTGGTATCGTTCCGTATGGGCATTTGGAGGATATGGATTACTGTTGTTGTTGTTTGCCGGATGGCTGGAATCCATACACCGGAAACGTCTGGACCGTGACAGACGGAAAATGGAAGCAGAAAAAGAACGGGAGATTTTATTATTGGAGGTGGAAAATAAAAACAGGGAGTTGTCGAATGCGGCCTTCAATCTGATCAGAAAAAATGAGGCGCTGCAAAGTCTCAAGGATAACCTGTTGGATACCAAAAACGAGCCGCGGGCATTTTCCAAACTTGTCAGGGAGATAGATGCTCATTTAGAGGGGGATCACGACTGGGAAATTTTTGAAGCCTCCTTCAATCGGGTACACGATGAATTTTTCAAACGACTCATGCAGGATTATCCGGAACTGACTCCTGGAGACCTTCGTTTAGCGGCATATCTTAAGATGAACCTCTCCTCCAAAGAGATTGCGCCACTGCTCAACATTTCCATTCGTGGGATTGAGAACAAGAGATACAGGCTCCGCAAAAAGCTTGGCTTGCCCGAAGAGGCCAATCTAACCGAGTTTATCATGGCATTTTAGCCCGAAAAAGCCTTTTTTTTACATGGCGTAGTATTGGTGAGGTGCATTTTTCTTTTAAAAATCCTTCAATGTCATAATTTCATCCTGCCATTAACACGGGCTACCCAATTTTTACCCGAAATGGGAAAAGGTGTTTTTTAAACTATCAGGATGACAACCCAATTCCGTTACGCTCTTCTGTTCGCAGTTATCAACCTGCCTTTGATCATGTGCGCTCAGGCTCCTGTTGCGCCTCAAGCGCTTCAAGCCACAGGTTATGAAAAACATGTGGCCCTCAACTGGCAGGCTAATCCGGAAAGCAATCTTTCCGGGTACAAAATTTACCGCTCCACCAACGGCGGGGCCTCTTGGGAGTTTTTAAAACAAACCGGCAAAACCCCGATTGCCATAGACTGGACCGGGAACGAGCCGGAAGGTATCACCCGCTATTACAGGATAACTGCCTTTAATGCTGGTGGAGAAAGCGCTCCGTCTCAGCCGGATACGGCTAATTGTATTCCCATGACGGATGAGGAGTTGCTGGAAATGACCCAACGGGCTACATTCCGCTATTTTTGGGATTATGGGCATCCGGTGAGTGGCATGGCACGTGAACGTTCCAACGGAGATGCCAATATTGTAACTACCGGAGGAACCGGTTTTGGGATTATGGCCATTGTAGTAGGCGCCGAACGCGGATGGGTTACACGGACAGAGGCGGTTAACCGTATGATCCAAATTGCCTCTTTCCTTCAGTTTGCAGACCGCTTTCATGGCGTGTTTCCGCATTGGATGAACGGTACGAACGGGAATGTGATTCCTTTCAGTCAGTACGACAACGGCGGTGATCTGGTGGAAACAGCCTTTTTGATGCAGGGCTTATTGGCTGCCCGTCAATATTTTAATCAGGATACGCCATTGGAAAATGCACTCAGAGATGTGATTACGGGTTTGTGGGAAGAGGTGGAATGGGATTGGTATCGCAAAAATAACAGTGGAGTACTGTATTGGCATTGGTCGCCCAATTTTGGCTGGCAGATGAACTTTCCGTTGCGTGGTTTTTACGAAGCGCAGATCGTTTATATACTCGCAGCGGCCTCACCAACCCACTCTGTTCCAGCCAGTTTGTATCAAACAGGTTGGACTTCAAGCAATTACGCGAATAACGGCTCGCATTTTGGTTATAAAATTTATTGTGGTCCGTTTGGCGGAGGCCCGTTATTCTTTGCGCATTATTCTTACTTAGGTTTTGATCCACGGGGCAAAAAGGATGCTTATTGCAACTACTTCGTGCGCAACCGCAACCATTCACTTATTCAACAGGCCTACGCGGTTGCGAATCCCAAACAACATACCGGATATAATGCCGATTGCTGGGGCTTAACCTCCTGCGATGGGCCCAATGGTTATGCTGCACGTGATATCTGGCCAGCCAATGATGACGGCACGATTGCTCCAACGGCAGCGCTTTCCAGCATGCCTTTTGTACCGGATGTCAGTCTGGCGGCTCTGAGACATTTCTACCGGGTCCGTGGGGAGCGACTTTGGGGTGTTTATGGTTTCTATGATGCCTTTAACCTGAATCAGAACTGGTATGCGCCGTCCTACCTGGCTATTGATCAGGGCCCAATCGTAGGGATGATCGAAAATTATCGTACCGGATTGCTTTGGAACCTGTTCATGCAAAATCCGGAAATTGCCCCTGCGCTCACGGCCATCGGATTTGTACCGGACAACACGCCCGTTACTGAACCGGAAAAAGCCTCTGTTTTGGAGGTCTTAATATCGCCAAACCCGGCTTCCGATGGTTTATTGGGGGTCGATATTTACCTGCAGGAGGCACAACTATTAACTGCCCGTTTGAGGGATTTGCGGGGAACCATAGTGCAGGATTTAATATCTGAAACGCCATTTCCTGCCGGAACAAGCCGCCAAACCTGGCAAGTACATGTGCCCGCTGCAGGGGTCTATCTTTTGGAAATAGGCTCCAATTCAGGACAAATTTTGACGAAAAAAGTAGTACTCCATTGAACCAGGAACTATCATAACTAAATCATTTTAACACAAACCAATTCTAAAAGAAGTGCTTATGAAAAATTTGTTTATCACTGCCTTGTTTTTGGTTATAGGCAGCTTGGGCATGAATGCTCAGGTTACTTACGAGGATTTTGAAGGCGGCACGCCCGACCTCGCCTGGATAGGCCTGAATGGCGCCTACAATGGTGCTGTTGCCAATCCCGACCAAAGTGGCGCAAACACCAGCGCATGGGTAGGTTCGTATACGAACGCACCTGCTTTTGATTTCTGTTTTGCACTGTACACCTTTCCTTCTACGCTGGACATTAGTGAGTTCAACCAGTTTAAAATGAAAATCTGGTCGCCTACTGCGCCTTCCAAAGCGCTCCTGAAACTGGAAGGCCCGGGTGGTCCGGCAGTGGAGAAGATCATTGATATTACCGTAGCCAACCAATGGGTAGAGTACACTTTCGATTTGTCGGCAGGTGCAGGTTACACCAACCTGAAGACGATTTTGGTGTCGTTTAATTCTTTTGTATTGGGTGACGACAAGACGTATTATTTTGACGATATCCGTGCGGAGAAGGCCGAGATTTGTCATGAAACGTTCGAGCCGGCTGCTGCTGCCAACTGGATCGGTCTGAATGGAACATTCAATGGCGCAATTGCCAACCCCGGCGCTGACGCTCAGAATAACTCCGCAACGGTAGGCTCTTTCACGAATAACCCGAATGCAGATTATAATTTTGCTTTTGGTACATTTTCTGCTCCACTGGATCTGACAGTATATAACCAGTTCAGCGTAAATGTATGGGTTCCAAACCCGACTAAAGTTCTTTTCAAGCTGGAGGGTACCGGTCAGGCTTTGGAGAAAACCAAGTACGTTGCGGTTGGTGGCGCCTGGCAAAAACTAACTTTCGACATGTCGGGGGCTTCAGGTTTTACCACGTTGAACAAAATTCTTATCGTGTTTAACCCTGGACAAACCGGCGATAGCAATACCTATTATTTTGATAATATCTGCTCTACGCCTAATGCATGCTCCGGTGTTACCCCTGATCCGGATATTATTGACGATTTTGAATGCAACAGGAATGCTGCTTACACGGGCGACTGGGCGGCCTTATCTGTAGTATCCAACCCAGCGGTGAATGGCGACAACACGTCTCCTAAAGTTGGCCGTTTTGATGACCCGAGTGGCAATGGAACCGAATGGTCCAACCTCTCTATCGGGTACGCAGATCCAATCGATCTTTCTGTACGCAACCAGTTTTCCTGCCAGGTATGGGCGCCCAAAGCAGGTAATCTGCTCATCAAGCTGGAAGGTGGTCCTAACCCGCCAATGGAAGTCGGAACGCAGGTAACGGAGCTCAACAAATGGGTGACGTACACCGTTGACTTTAGTAGTCAGATTGGCAAGGGGCATAAAAAATTTGTACTCTTTTTCAATGCCGGTGTAAATGGCGAACCGGGCGATGTTTACCATATTGATTATATAAAGTTGTCTGCTCCGCCAGCGGCTCCGCCACTGGAAGATTTCCAGGATGGCATTAGCCTGGGATGGCAGGCGCTTGACCAAAACGAGCCGATACATGGTGTTTTCCAGGGCCCGGTAAACAACCCGAATCCTAATGGCGTAAACAACTCCACTCAGGTGGGCTGCTACACGAAAGGATCATCGGCCTTTTCTACCTTGCAAGGGATTTCTCTGACCAACTTTGATTTGTCTATTTACGGCCAGTTCAATCTGGATGTGTTGAGCCCTGCAGGTGGTGGTACGGTAACGCTGATCCTGAACTCTGCAACGCAGGGCAACAAAGAGGCCGAAGCGGAAATTACGACCCCTGGCCAATGGGAAACCCTGAGCTTTGATTTCTCTGCTTTCAGCGGTATTACCGATTTTGGTGAAGTTCGTGTGATTTTCAATGCAGGAACAGCCAGCGCCGGTCAGATTTGGTATTTTGATAACCTGATCCAGACAGAAGTAACCATTGATCCATGCGACGGAGTAGTGGCTATTCCGAATATCATTGACGACTATGAATGCCAGCGCAACTACACCCAAATTTTCTATGGCGCCAGTGATCTGGCAGTGGTGAACAACCCGCACCTGACGCCTGAAAACGGCTCCCTGAAAGTAGGAGAGTACAAAGATCCTTCCGGCCCGGGCACGGAATATGCCGGTATCGGTATTGAATTCCCAGCTGCTCCGGATCTCAGTGTTTATAACCACCTGTCTTTGCAGGTGTGGTCGCCGAAAGCAAATGTGCCATTCTTGTTTAAGTTAGAAGGTTCAGGCCCGGCCGTGGAAGTGTTCGATACCCTTCCGGAGGCAAATAAGTGGTATAAGTTCGACATCGACTTCAGTGGCGCGGTGGGTACTACAAATAACAAGTTGGTTATTTTCACCAACGTGGCTACGGCCGACGGTGGCGGCACTTATTTCTTTGATAACATCCGCTGGGCACGCGCAGGATACAATGGTTGTATCATTGACAATGAAGCTGCTCCAACTACACTGTCCTTCAAGTATTTCGCCAATGGCTATCTTGAGGCTGCAGGGTACCAGTTTGAAGTGATTGACAACCCGAACCCCCAAGGCATCAATACCAGCGGCAAAGTAGCTAAATTCGTGAAAGCAAAGGATGCTGCTCCATTCGCAGGTATTTACTCCAATCCTGATTTGGAATCTCCAATTGACTGGAAAGGGGTGAAAACCGTGAAAGCCAAGGTACACATGGACCATATTGGCAATTTCGCGGTAAAAGTAGAAGGATCTGCCACCGGCGCTCCTGCCTTTGAAATTCCTGTAGCTAATACTCAGGTCAACCAATGGGAAGAACTGACATTCAATTTCGCAGCCGTTCCAGACAACGCTGAATATCGTCGCCTTACCCTGTTCTTCGACCTGGGTATTGATGCAACAGGTGTTGACGTAACGTCCTATTTCGATGATATCGTGATTGGTGATGGAAGTTGTACTTCCGTAAGCACTTTCAGCCCGGTAAACGTAGCCACCATGCGTGTTTCTCCAAACCCAACCTCTGAATGGTTGATGGTGGAAAATATGGACGGTGTTGGTCGCCTGGAAGTGTTTGATATGTATGGCCGCCGTGTTTCAGTTGCCAATACTTCCGGCGATTCTGTTACAGATCTGAACGTATCCCAGTTCCCGGCCGGCATGTATTTGTTGAATGGCTATGACCGCAATGGCGTATTGATTAGCAAGGCCAAGTTTGTGAAAAAATGAGTTTAGTTTGACTGCTTGCCGGGAAACCGGCAGCTACTGTTCCAAGTTAAAACGATGCTTTTATTCGTCGTATTCAGGCGGTGACTATTGAGTTGCCGCCTGAATTTGGACAGCCTCTCAAGCGCTATCAGGACTAAACCATTCTATGAAACTTCTTCCTCTTTTCATTTTGTTGGTTTTGCATTCAGGCGTCTCTGCACAGATGCCCATCGCAGGCATTGGTGCTGAAAAACCGCCTTTCAGCCTGGATGAAGTGCAAAAGCGACATTTCCTTTATTTCTGGGAATTAGCCCATCCTCAAACTTTCCAGGTGCCGGATCGGTATCCAACAGATGATTTTTCCAGTATCGCAGCTACCGGCTTTGGGCTTTCGGCTTATCTGGTGGGAGCGGAACGCAAATGGATCACCAGAGCTCAGGCTGCAGAACGCGTGCTGAAAACGCTGGTGTATTTAAAAAACCTGCCCCAAGGGCCGGACGCTTCAGGCGTTGCCGGCTATAAAGGCTGGTTTTATCATTTTTTGCAAACACAAAACGCACTTCGTTTCAAAACCGTAGAACTTTCAAGCATCGACACTGGCTTGCTTATGGCTGGCGTATTGTCGTGCATGACTTATTTTGATCAACCTAATCCAACCGAAGAGGCCATCCGCCAAACCGCCGATTACCTGTACCGCCGTATTGATTTTGGGTGGTACATGAATGATTTTAAACGCATGAGCATGGGGTGGTTCCCGGAGCGCGACGGATTTCTGGCTGCCGACTGGAGGGGATATAATGAAGCGATGATTTTGAACATCATGGCACTTGGATCTCCTACCCACCCCTTGCCGGCTGACACCTGGGAAAAGTGGTGTGAACCCTATTACCGTGCTACCTTCAAAGGACAGGATCATGTCAATTTCGGGCCTTTGTTTGGGCACCAGTACAGTCATTGCTGGATTGATTTCAAAGGCATTCAGGATCCCTATATGAAGAAAATGGGGATTGACTATTTCGAAAATTCACGCCGTGCTACCTTGGCACAGCGACAATACTGTATCGAAAATCCGGGCCGCTTTAAGGGGTACGGTCCAAATATTTGGGGGCTTACCGCAGGCGATGGTCCGGATACGGATATGATGCATGAGGGCAAAAAAATCTATTGTCCGGGCTACGGCGCACGAGGAGTGGCCATTGACTATCTGGACGATGATGGAACCATTGCTCCCACGGCTGCGATCAGTTCCATGCCATTTGCTCCGGAGGTTTGTCTGCCCGCCCTGGAAGAAATGTGGCGGCGCTGGCCGGTTGGTCCTTATGGGTTTTTCGATGGATACAATGAGACATTTACAGAAATCTCCCGTTCTCCTAAAGCACAGCCAGGTTTCCCATTCTGGGTAGATAAGGATTACCTGGGCATTGACCAGGGACCTATTGTATTGATGCTGGAGAACTATCGTTCCGGCTTTCTTTGGGATCTGATGAAGCGCAATCCGTACATCGTTCGAGGCCTGAAAAGGGCAGGTTTCACCGGCGGTTGGCTGGATAAAGCTACTGCCGATCGGAAGGTAGACTATTCCGCTCAGGATGCTTTAATAGCTAAACCCAACAAACAGGTGCCGTTGGATCAATACGGTTTTTTCCGGCGAGCCATGTACCAGAATGAAACGGGGAATGCACTTCCTTATCAATGGATGACACCCTGGAATGCCCAGCCATCTGGCAAATATCCCCTTGTTATTTTCCTGCATGGATCCGGCGAACGCGGCACCCAAAACCATGAACAAATGCGCAATGGCGTACATGCATTTTGCGAATCATGGGTTCGGGAAAAATATCCACATTATCTGCTTGTGCCGCAGTGCCCTCCGGATGTACGTTGGGGGGGCAGCAGCCAAAACTGGCAAACCCTTTATCACGAAGAACCTACCCTTCCTGGCCGGATGGTGCTGGAGCTCATTGAGAAAACCCTGGCCGAACATCCGGATATTGACCGAAGCAGAATATATATCACCGGCCTGAGCATGGGCGGTTTCGGCACCTTTGATCTGCTGATGCGACGCCCGGATCTCTTTGCTGCCGGGTTGCCCGTATGCGGAGGCGGGGATCCGCATTATGCAGATAAAATCCGGGAAATACCTCTGTGGGTATTCCATGGGGGTCTGGATGATGTAGTATTTCCCCGGTACTCCCGACAAATCGCACAGGCACTGGAGAAGAATGGCGGCAAAGTGCGCTATACCGAGTTTTCCACGCTTTATCATGATATCTGGAATGTAGTGTACTACAATCCGGAAGTGCTGGAATGGCTGTTTTCACAACAAAAAAAGAATCGCTGATAACCCTGAGGGGACACTTTACTCAAGAAATATGCAATCAATCAAATCTTATATACCGCTGACATGTATGCTCGTGGTCTTGCAGACTGGATTATGGGCGCAGCGTTACCAACCGTCAACAGAAATTAATACCAGGGTAGAGGCATTACTGTCCAAAATGACTCTGGAGGAAAAAATTGGACAGTTAACCCTCTATACCACGGATTGGGGCAGTACCGGTCCAACCATCCGGGAAGGGTACAAAAACGACATCCGAAGTGGTGCTTGTGGAAACCTTTTCAACAGCCATTCCACAACATTTGTGCGGGATTTGCAAAAAGTGGCCGTAGAGGAAACCAGACTTAAAATTCCGCTCTTGTTTGGCTTTGATGTGATTCACGGGTACAAGACTATTTTCCCCATTCCACTTGGCGAAGCAGCCAGCTGGGATCTGAACGCTATCGAAAAATCTGCTCGTGTTGCCGCTACCGAGGCCAGCGCAGCCGGTTTGAACTGGACTTTTGCGCCTATGGTTGATATCAGTCGCGACCCGCGCTGGGGTAGGGTGATGGAAGGTGGTGGTGAAGATCCTTTCCTTGGCAGCCGCATTGCAGAAGCCCGGGTAAAAGGTATTCAAGGCAAAAAAATCGGGGATAATAATGCCATGCTGGCGTGTGTGAAGCACTTTGCCGGATATGGCGCGGCCATGGGTGGCAGGGATTATAATACGGTGGATATGAGTGAGAAGTATTTCCGGGAGTTTTACCTCCCGCCCTATCAGGCTGCTGTAAATGCCGGTGCCGCCACTGTGATGACTTCCTTCAATGATTATGATGGTGTACCGGTCTCCGGAAATAAATTCCTGCTCGATAGCATCCTGCGCAAGGAGTGGGGTTTTGAAGGCTTTGTGGTGACGGATTACACCACCATCAATGAAATGGTATTACATGGTGTTGTAGCCAATGATCAGGAAGCAGGAGAACTCGCCCTGAAGGCCGGTGTAGACATGGATATGCAGGGTGGCATCTATCAGGGGTATTTGAAAAAATCTCTGAAGGAGGGGAAGGTAACTCAGGCCCAAATTGATGAAGGCGCCCGAAGGGTACTGCGTTTGAAATTTGAACTTGGTCTATTTGAGGATCCCTACAAATTCTGCAATGCCGAGCGAGAAAAAAACACGCTGCTTTCGCCGGTGCATCGCGCAGCCGCACGGGAGGTGTCGCGCAAGTCTATCGTGCTGCTAAAAAATGAAAATAGTGCGCTGCCGCTCCGCAAAACACAAAAAATAGCCCTGATTGGCCCATTAGCCGATAATAAAACAGAATTGATTGGCAATTGGAACGGCGCCGGCAATTTCAATGATTGTGTGAGCCTTAAAGAGGGGCTGCAAGGGGCTAATATGCAATATGCCAAAGGTTGTGAGTTAGAGGGAACAGATAAATCCGGCTTTGCCGAAGCGCTGCGCATCGCTGCACAGTCTGAAGTAGTAGTGGTGGCCGTTGGAGAAAAGGCGATGATCAGCGGCGAAGCTACCTCCCGCACGCACATCAATTTGCCGGGAGTGCAGGAAGAACTTGTACTGGAACTTTGTAAAACCGGCAAACCGGTGGTGGTGGTACTGATGAATGGAAGGCCAGTGGTTATTCCGGCCATTGCCGATAAAGCCACTGCTATTCTGGAAACCTGGTGGCTGGGAACGGAAACAGGCAATGCAATTGCTGATGTTTTGTGGGGTGATTACAACCCTGCAGGCAAACTACCCATGAGTTTCCCCAGATCCGAAGGCCAAATACCGGTATTCTACAACGAAAAAAGTACCGGCCGACCCTTTGATCCGAATTCCAAGTGGACGAGCAAGTACATAGATGAACCCAACAGTCCTCAATGGCCATTTGGCTACGGATTAAGCTACACTACTTTCGCTTATGCAAACCTGAATGCCACACCTGAAACCGCAACCACCCGCGGTATTCCGGCTGGAAAACAGATCAAAATTCGTGTGAATGTTCAGGTAACCAATACCGGTAAAGTAGCCGGCGAGGAAGTCGTTCAATTATATATCCGGGATGTAGTAGCGTCAACCACCAGGCCGGTAAAAGCCTTGAAAGGTTTCCAGAAAGTGATGCTAAGCCCCGGAGAAACGAAAAAAATTACCTTCAACCTGACTGCAGACGATCTGAGTTTCTATCGCAGCGATAACACTTTCGGTATGGAACCAGGGGCGTTTGATGTAATGGTTGGGGGCAATTCCAGCGAAGTGAAAATGGTCCGCGTAAATGTTGAATAGGAGGCGTTACATTTAAACAAATCATTCATTATGAAGCAATTTTACAAAAAAATCAGTTTGCTTGCCGGAGTATTATGTTTACTGGCAAGTGCAGCACTGGCGCAGACAAGGATAACCGGCAAAGTGGTGGATGAAACAGCCGGAGATGCCGTTATTGGCGCCACTATTTTGGAAAAAGGCACTTCCAATGGAGTCATTACTGATTTCAATGGTAATTTCAGTCTTGCGGTAAAAGACCTTAATGCAACGCTGGTGATCAACTATACCGGCTATGTTTCTCAGGAAATTCAACTCAATGGACGGACTACCCTGGAAGTGAAATTATCCGAAGACAATGGAATTCTGGAAGAAGTGGTAGTAGTGGGTTATGGTATCCAGCGCAAGAGCGATCTGACAGGATCGGTGGGGACCGTAAAAGCCAAAGACCTGGAGCGTATTCCCACCGCATCCTTGGAGCAAGCCCTGCAAGGTAAAGTGGCCGGGGTGTACATCTCTCCTGCCAGCGGCGAACCAGGGGCCGGTGCTACCATCCGAATCCGTGGTACAGGTACCCTGAACAATGCCAGCCCGCTTTATGTGGTTGATGGAATGTTGCTGGATGATATTTCTTTCCTAAACCCGCAGGATGTAGCCAGCGTGGAGGTACTGAAAGATGCTTCTTCCACAGCTATTTACGGTAACCGTGGCGCCAACGGGGTTATCATCATTACCACCAAGCGCGGCCTGACGGATACCAAAGCGTCTTTTACACTCAATTCCTATTACGGAACGCAGCAAATAGCCAAAAATCTGCCACTGGCCAATGCTTCCCAGTTTGCTGAGATGTACAATGAGTTGAAAGGAAACAACTTTTATCCAGACCCGGCTGCTTTGGGTACAGGTACAAACTGGCAGGATGTTGTTTTCCGGGATGCTCCAATTGCAAATGTCCAGCTTGGGGTTGGCGGTCTTTGGAACAAGATCAACTATAATATTTCCGGTAACCTGTTCGATCAACAGGGCATTATGGAGGAAACCGGCTTCCGGAGGTATACCGGACGCCTGAATGCTGAATATCCCGTTTTGAAGACCCTTCGCGTAGGCACTAACCTGGCGTACTCAACCAGTAAGAACAATACCGTAGGCGGCGGTATTCTGGGGGGAATGTACCGCATGCCGCCGGTGTATGCCGAGCGCGACAGTACCGGAGATTTCACCGATCCAACCTTTTTCGGGCAGTCGATTGGAAATCCTGCTGCTGATCTGTTTTATAAAAGTGATCAGTATTACCGCGTGAACCGTTGGGTAGGTACCGTATATGCCAACTGGACTTTCCTGGAGCATTTTACGCTGAAAACAAATTACGGCTTTGACCGCCGTCAGGATAATTTCTATGGTTTTGAGCCGATCTTTATGGTCTCCTCTTCTCAGTTGAATAACCTGGAACGTACCTCCAGGGATACCGCAAAAATCCGGAACTGGCTTTGGGAAAATACCCTTGCCTACGATCGGAGTTGGGAGGATCTTCGACTGAACGTACTGGTTGGACAGACCGCGCAGGAATTCACCTACAACAGGCGCAGTACCATCAACAATATCCTGCAACCCAATGGAGAAGAGACCAGCGACTGGGCCATGCTCAGCTATCTGGGGCGTGTGAATGCTACCTTTTTCGATCGGTACCTGATTACAGCTTCCATGCGTGCCGATGGTTCGTCCCGTTTTAACAAGAACAACCGTTGGGGATATTTTCCCTCAGTGGCTGCCGGCTGGAACGTTACCCAGGAGCCGTTTATGCGCGGCATCAAGTTGTTTGACCGTCTGAAAATACGCGCCTCATGGGGGGTAACAGGTAACGATAAAATTCAGAACTACCCTTCCCTGGGGATCATCACGCCGGAATTGTTTGGTGCATTTAACGATACCATCCAATCTGGCGCCACACTCACCAACTACGCCAATGCCGATGTGCGCTGGGAGACCACCGAACAAACTGACTTTGGTATTGAGTTCGGCTTGTTCAAGGGTCGGTTTACCGCGGAGATCGACTGGTTCCGCCGGTTTACCTATGATATCCTCGGCGATTTGCCGATTCCGGATTATGTAGGTTCCGGCAGCAACCCGTTTGTAAATGCCGCACAGGTGGAAAATGTGGGTTGGGACTTTACTGTGAACTGGCGGGAGGTAAAACCCAAATTCACCTATAATCTCGGCGTTACCGTTTCTCCAATAGAGAATAAGGTATTGAAATTGAATGATGGTAAATCCGAGATCTTTGAAGCACGCACTGCTCAGGGGGATTTCGCCACCAGAACCGTAGTTGGCCTGCCTATTGGTGCTTATTATGGCTATCAGGTAGCCGGTGTTTTCCAAAACCAGGAAGAAATTAACAGCGCTCCAAAATTTGGCAATGAAAAACCCGGCGATTTTCGATTTGCAGACCTGAATGGCGATGGTATACTCTCGGCAGATGATCGTACTTACCTGGGCAGTCCGATCCCAACCCTGATTTATGGTCTGAATGCCGGATTTGAAGCGTTTGGGTTTGATGTTGCCCTGGATTTCTTTGGAGTAAAAGGCAATAAGGTAGTGAATGCAAAAGCGGTATCCCGTTTTGATACGCCCAACTGGGAGACCCTTTGGTATGAAAACCGCTGGACGGGCGACGGAACCAGTAATTCAGTTCCAAGGGTAACCAACGGCGGCCACAACTACCGGATGTCGGATTTTCTGGTGGAGGACGGAGCGTTCTTCCGGCTGCGCAGTGTAGCGCTTGGGTATACCCTGCCCAAGAACTGGCTGCCGGGCATTAAAAGTGCAAGGTTATACGCTACCGGAACCAACCTATGGACCAAACAAGCCTATTCAGGATACACCCCTGAGTTTCCAAACGATAGTGTTTTCCGAGCGGGCATGGATTATCTGAACTATCCAATGGCTAAAACCATGTTGTTTGGCCTGAATGTGACTTTCTAAATAAATAAACCAAAAAATAGAGCGTATGAGCAAGTTAATGAAATCTCTCAGCGCAGCGGCCCTGGTGCTGCTGGCCGTTACCGGCTGCCAAAAAGATTTTCTGGATCGCAAGCCGGAAAACCGACTCACCTTTGAAGAGTTTTTCCAAACGGAAGCGCATGCCATTGAGGCCACCAATGCGGTTTATGCCCAATATCGTGATTTTGATCTTTGTGCCTTGCCCTATTTATCCTGCACGGATATATTGAGCGACGATGCGGATAAAGGGTCCACCCTTAATGATGCCCCTCTGATCAGTGATATCGACAACTTTACCCTGGATGCTACGAATCCTTTCGTGGCGCCAGTGTACAGAGGCCATTACCGAGCCATAGCCCGGGCCAATCTGGCCATTGAGAATATACCGAATATCGACATGGATGCCACCCTGCGGGATCGCCTGGTGGGAGAATGCAAATTGCTGAGAGCGCAAAGCTACTTCCTGCTGGTGCAGTGGTTTGGCGATCTGGCGCTGATTACCAAAACCTTGCAGGGGGATGA
Source organism: Saprospiraceae bacterium (assembly GCA_044347755.1). Taxonomy (GTDB): domain Bacteria; phylum Bacteroidota; class Bacteroidia; order Chitinophagales; family Saprospiraceae; genus M3007. Next base: position 16,874 of record JBIKUE010000034.1, on the reverse strand, counting down.
GTATTATTCCCAAACCCGGCAGGATAAAAGCCTGGTGTATGATCAGATCGAAAATGATCTGAAAGATGCAATCAATGTATTGCCGGAAAAAGGCGGTTATGCTCCCGCCGACAAAGGGCGGGCCACCAAGGCAGCGGCACGCGGGTTGCTGGCCAAGTTGTATATGCTGAAGAAAGACTGGGCAAATGCAGAAACGCAATGCATGGAAATCATCAACGGCAATCAATACAGTCTGCTGACTAAATATGCCGATAATTTTTTGCCAGTGGGTGAAAACGGAGCAGAGTCTATTTTTGAAATGCAGGCGGTGGCCTTACCCACGCAACAGGCGGCCGGGCCGGGCTCTTCGCCTTACAACATGGTACAAGGGGTAAGGGGCATTCCCAACCTGGGCTGGGGTTTCAATCGCCCTTCCGACAATCTCGTATCTGCTTACGAAAATGGCGATCCGCGCCGGGAGGCGACCATCATTTATGTAGGAGAAATTCTGCCGGATGGTTCCACACAGGTGCAGGACAATCCGGAAATCATCAACGAACGGTTTAATCAAAAGGCCTGGGTGCCTGCCCACGCTGGCCTGCAGGACAATGGTCCGGGGAACCTTCGGATTTTGCGCTACTCTGATATTTTACTGCTGGCTGCCGAGGCTAAAAACGAACTGGGCAAAGCAGGAGAAGCCCTGCCGCTGCTGAATCAGGTACGCAAACGCGCACGTGGAACGAACAACTTTATTCTGCCGGATGTAACGGTAACAGATCAGACTCTGCTGCGTGAACGAATCTACCGCGAGCGTCGGGTTGAGTTGGCTATGGAACAGCATCGCTGGTTTGATTTGTTGCGTTGGGGGCGTGCGGCACAGGTGATGACTGCTGCCGGAAAAACCAACTTTGTTCCAGGCAAACATGAGCTATTGCCGATTCCACAAACAGAAGTAGACCTGACCAGCGGCCGTATTGTGCAGAATCCGATGTATTAGACGGTTGACGGCTTACGGTTGACGGTGTTGCCCCGGTGTGGTACCTGTTCCTGTAAAAAGGAGGAGTACGGCACCGGGGCTTTTTTGTGAGGGTGTAATGGGCGCTAAAATTTACGGGCTATCTGCATATTGCACCTCAGCGTTCATGGATTGAAATTGCCCCTGAAAGGGTCAAACCTTAATAGCCTGGTCTGAAATGCCGGGCTATCAGCATATTGCACCTAAGCGTTCATGGATTGAAATTGCCCCTGAAAGGGTCAAACCTTAATAGCCTGGTCTGAAATGCCGGGCTATCAGCATATTGCACTTCAGCGTTCATGGATTGAAATTGCCCCTGAAAGGGTCAAACCTTAATAGCCTGGTCTGAAATGCCGGGCTATCTGCATATTGCACTTCAGCGTTCATGGATTGAAATTGCCCCTGAAAGGGTCAAACCTTAATAGCCTGGTCTGAAATGCCGGGCTATCAGCATATTGCACTTCAGCGTTCATGGATTGAAATTGCCCCTGAAAGGGTCAAACCTTAATAGCCTGGTCTGAAATGCCGGGCTATCAGCATATTGCACCTAAGCGTTCATGGATTGAAATTGACCCTGAAAGGGTCAAACCTTAATAGCCTGGTATGAAATGCCAGGCTATTAAGGGCAGGTTGTTATCAACCCCGAATGGGGTTGAACCTGTTTTAGACGCTTGATATTCAACCGCTTTGTGGTTAAAAACTATCCATTTTGTTCCCTTCAAGGATTGGGGTATAATTAGCGGATAGTTATTGAATATAATATGTATGGCTAGTGGTTCTCCCACTTAGTTGCTGGAAAATAGGGGAGCAGATTTTAGGGTATGTCAAGGCGTTTGGAGGGCGTAATGCGAGACATTATTACCGACAAACAACGATGACAGGCGCTAAAAGCTGCCGCATGTTTTTCAGAAGCTAAGTGGGAGAACCACTAGTGTAAAACCACTATGTTTACAGCCTTGGGTAGTTGATACCTTTGCTTTGTATCAAAATTAAGCCGGATGTCGAATAACTTAAATGCCGCTGCCCTCCAGCGCAACCTAAATCGTTTGCTGGACTTCACGGACAGCCCCTCTGCGCTTAATCAGTCGTTCGTTTTTGAGGAGGAGACGTCCATGGAGGCGTTCAATAACGCTATTGGATATTTGGTCAAGGCAGCCGAATGGCAATCGCCATTAATCGAGCTGCCGACAAACATGGATGCCGCGGCAAACCTGCTTTTTACACTGGATAATGACAAAAGGGGCGAAGTGGGTCATATGCTCAGCTATTTAAAATCAATACATCTCAATAATCCAAATCACCATGTATTCAGGAGTCTTTTTGAGCGGTTTGAAATGAATGCCGAGGCAGTCGTACTCATTCTGGCAGAACCGGAGGAGTGGGAATTGTCCTCTTTTGAAGGAAAGGCAGACATAACCATCCCTTCCCGTCCATGTCGGGAACTTGTAGATTTCAGTGTGTACGATCCCGCCTTTGGAGGACTCATGTTGTGCCCGGAGGAATTTTATTCCGGCGACCATATCCCGGATGCAGACATTTTCGGATCGGGGTGCTTTATCAGCCCCAACAGGGTAGCCACCGCCGCGCATGTTTTAGAGGCAGCTGAGGAAATGAATACAGACCCCCAGAAACTGCTTTTTATCAGAGGTCACTACGATTTTGGTAAAAACCAACGGGTCAAAGTAAACACCAATCAAATCTACCGCCTGAGCCGGAAGCAGAAAAAAATTCTGGAAGACAGTCAGGCGGTTTACGGCCAGAAAGGCGACAGTGCCTGGGTGGAAGTAGAGCCTTATTTCAAAAACACCCCGAAACCTTACTCCAACACGCACAGCGACGTGAGCACAACCCCGCTTCAAAAAGGGCAGCGTTTGTATGCCCTGGGACATGGTTTGGCCGTGCCAATGAAGCTTTCCTTTGATGTAGAAGTGGGTGAAATCATTGGCCAACATTGGCTCCACAGCGATATGCATGTATTGCCCGGCAACTCCGGATCTCCTATATTCGATGCCAACTCACAACAACTGGTAGGCATTGTAAACGGTATTCACGCGCTGAAGGTCAGGAGGACGGCATCAAACTGCATCGAACTGGATATTGACCTCAGGGAAAAATTGAGCATCCTTTCCAGTCAAATCACCCCTCTGTCTGAAACTTTTTAATTCCATGATTATGGCAAAAACAAATGTTCCTTACTGGCACGGCATCGTTGACGGTAACACTGTTCACCTCTACATACTGGTATATGCCACCTCCGCTACTTTTACGGACGATGGTTCCTCCGGAAGCATCAAAAAGTTCAAAGTAGTTTCTTCAGGAACGAACCAGGATCGTCAAACCAAACATTACTCCTTCGCAAAAGGGACTTTTGATACCATACGCATCAATTTTAATCTGAACGGATCCCAAAATACAGACAAGGAAGTCAAAATTGCGATCGCTGATCTTGACCAGACCTCTACCGGTACGCCTCAACTTCCCTTGCCTGAGATGCAGGACGAATTGGCGCTGGATGTCCCGTATGTATTCACCTATGTGATTTCCTCGGTGGTGTCATTTTACGAGTGAAATATTGTAGTTGTAAACGAAGAGATGTAGGTATAACTCGTGCATTTCGTCACTTTTCTTGGCTGGTAATAGTGTCGTAGTTATATCGGGAAGAGATTGGGCTTTTTTTTATCCATCTCAGCGCCGTTTCATGGCTGATACCGAACGTCCGAGCAAGACCCCGCGAGGAGCTCCGCTCAAGAGAGGCTCTGACGACCATATCTTTGAACTCTTCGCTCTTGCGAACAGACTGAAACACCCCTCCAAAACCACACGATTTGCACTTATACTTCGGATTCCCGGCACTATTAGAACCATTTTTCACGATGTGCTCCGAACCGCATTTGCGACAAACTTTAACTTCGTTAACCATGGCAAAATAATTTGAAAGCAAAATTATGAAATCACAGGCAAAATGACACTACCATTTCCTCAGACAATTTTGGTGTGGAGATGGTGGTGATCCCGGAGCAGGCGAGGGGTTTTACCGGGCCATCACATTCCGGGCCAGACGGCAACGGGAATACGCTTTCCTCAGTTACCTACGGCGCCGGATCACAAACATTATTATACGAAACCCGTATATTTACAGTGCCGGGTTACCCCTCCGACCCTGTCGGCGGCCACGTTTTCGAGTATAAAAACGGAAAAAAACGGAAGAGTAAGACGAAAAACAACAACCATACTGCCATCCCGTTTCCTCGCCCCGGGCGAAAACCCAAGTCTTCGTAAATGCAATGGCAAAGTGTTTAAGTGTCCTGATTTTCTTTATTTGCTGCGGCAATGCTTCCGCGCAGCACGTGGACACTTTATCTATCAATGCCATTTGTGCGCGGGCGTATCGGATACACGAAGATTCTGCCGAAACAGCCAAAAGTCTGAGCGAACTGGCGTTATCCCAATCTGTCAGCATCGGGTATCCGAAAGGAGAAGGCGAAGCCTGTATTATCCTGGGAGCTATTTACAAAAACAAAGATTCCATCGTTCTGAGTAACCGCTATTTCCACCGGGCGCTGAAAGTGCGGAGAAGCATTGGCGATAGCACAAGGGTAGCCGCTGCCATTCAGAACCTTGCTATCAATCAGTTTCTCCAAAGCAAATATGACTCCGCTATTGCGCTGACCTTATACGCGATTAACCTGATTGAACATAAACCCAATCCGGATCGTATGCTGTTGGGAAGCTCCTATCTCATGCTTTCCAATATTTACGACGAATATGCAGAACCGGACGAATCATTGCGCTACGCGCGGAAAAGCCTGAAGGAGTACATCCTTACGAATGATAACGAACTCGTTGGAAAAGCCGCCTACGCTTTAGGGAACCGATTTTACCAGCAGGATCAACTGGACAGCGCCGAACACTACTACAACCTGGCCTACAATAACTTTATGAACGGCTCGAAGAGCAACAGGAATTTGGCAGACATCCTGATCAACAAAGCCAATATTTGCAAGGACAGAGCAGATTTTGACAAAGCCGAAACCTGTTTTCTCGAAGCCACTCCTTATTTAAACCGGCTGGACGATGCAACAAGTTGGTTTTACTGGCACCTCGGCCGGGCAGATCTTTTCAGCAAAAAGCAAAACTGGACAAAAGCTTTGGAAAGCCTTCGTCAGGCCCAACGATACGAGGAAGAAAGCGGTGACAACTGGCTTGATCAACAGTATCTGTATGAGGCGCTTGCCGACACGTACGCCGAACTTGGGATGCCTGACAGCGCCTATCATTATCAGGCAGCGGCATATGCCGTTCGCGACAGTATTTACACCGAACAAAAACAAAAAGCATTCATCCGTTTTCAAACCGAGCGCCACAAGACAGAAGCGGCCATTGGCGAAGCCAAAGCACAAAAAGAATCCGAGCGGGCGCGACTTTTTTTTCTGACAGCTTTATTGCTTTCACTACTGCTGGCGACCCTGGCATACCTCTATGTTCAAAACCGCCGATCTTACCGCCTGATCTCCCGACAAAAGGAAATCATGCACCAGCAAACGGTGGACGAGCTTATCCAAAACAGCGAGCTGCGCTATCTCAGCGCAGGATTGGAAGGTCGGGAAACAGAACGGGAATCAATTGCGCGTGAACTGCACGACCACCTGGGGAGTACCATCGTAACCCTCAGCTGGCAGTACGACGCCATTCTGGAAAATACCCGGCAGGATTCCGCCAATTATCTGCCCATGCTCAAATTGAACGATTCGCTGAAACAGCTTTATCAGGACGTTCGTCACCTTGCGCACCAACTTGGCTCCGGAGTGCTTGAGCGGGCGGGATTAGTGCCGGTACTGGAAGAATTGTGCCACAATATGGAGGCGGGCAACCGGATGGAGGTCAGTTTCTCCCACTTCGGGATGGAGAACAGGCTTGGGTTTACCTACGAGGTCAATATTTTGCGTGTTATCCAGGAACTGGTCAGCAATGTGCTGAAATACGCCAACGCTACCCAGCTCATTATCCAGATCAATCTGATAGACGATGTGCTGAACATCATGGTAGAGGATAATGGCATAGGCTTCGATCAAAAGGCGGCTTTGCAGCGCTCCGGCGCAGGATTAAGCAATATAGAAGCGCGGTTGAGAGGCCTGAACGGAACCATTCAATTTGAGAACCGGCCCGTGGGAGGCACCACCGTGATCATCAACATCCCGATCCCCAAACCTGATTTGTTCTATGAGCAAGCCCATTAGGATATTAATCGCAGACGATCACGACATCGTGATTGACGGCCTGAAGGCCATCCTGAACCCTTTTACCTTCACCAAAGAGCCGGATGCCTCTGTGTCCAACCATGCAAACGATCATCATCCGTTCCAGATCATCGGCATAGCCGAGAATGGCGCGGGACTGCTGGAGCGCCTTGCCCGGATGCCTGAAGCAGACGTAGTTGTGCTGGATTATTACATGGAAGGCATGAACGGCCTCGATACCGCCGTGGAAGTCAAAGCCAGGTTTCCGGCGGTCAAGGTGGTATTGTTTTCCATGGAAGAATCCGATGTGATCATTACCGAGGCCTTTACGAAAGATATTGACGGCTACGTAAGCAAAGGCGAAGGCCGCCAGCGATTGTTGGATGCTGTTAAAAGAGTGTGCAAGGGCGAGCGTGTTTTCCCGATGCTAAAGCATACCAAAAACCCGATAAAACCCTGGCAACCCTCCAGTCAGATGCAACCAGCCAAAGAAATCCTGTCCAAAAGGGAAAAGGAGATTGCCTGCCTTATTGTTCATGGCAGCACGACACAGGAAATAGCCGACACCTTGGGCATTGCTTTCAATACCGTGGAAGTACACCGAAATAATATTTATAAAAAACTGGATATAAACAAAGTAGCGGAACTGGTAAAATACGCCCTGGAGCACCAGTTATGTGGTTGATGTTACCGGCATAGTGGAATTATACTATTGCCCCCCCGCTTTCTTGTGTATTTTTGAACGTCTTTCATCGATTGCATTTGTGGCGAAAAGCATGGACTCTCGGCTAGTAACCCCCAGCAGTATGCAGCAAAACACCATTAGCCAAAGCGAAGTGGCTTACAGGGTCACCCCAAACAAACAATAGACTTGTTGTGATGGGGGCGTTTGTGCGAGGTGGCAACAAATTTTATTTTAGACAAGGCGAAATTTGCAGTCGCATGCGGGCAATTCGGCGTCCCGAGTACTCGGGACAACGTCGTTTAAAAGAAAATTTGGCCGCATCGCGCAAACAGTACCTCGTCGCAACAAGTCTAATAATCCGGAGTTGAATAGTCTCCTGCACAGGAGGGCTCCCGCTCTTTAAAAGGCCATCGTAATACGTGCTTTGATAATTACATGCCGTCGAGATATTAATTTCCATACTTAGTTAACAAGACGGGTTAGTGCCCCGGTGTGGTTCATCACTTCACCGGGGCTTCTTTTTCAGACACACTCTAATCCTCAGGCAACTTTGTCGTTCGGGGCAGAAATCCGCACATTGGTCTATGCCCATGCATTCCGTGCATCCATGGTGTAACCTAACGGTCTTTTTCGGAGTCTGATTTTGGGACGATTAAGCATAAGGGCTGGTAAGTTTGGAAAGGCTGTTTTCCGTTTATCCGGTAAATCAGCCAATTCATACAGCAGAAGTTGGCATTGGTAGGTTCTATGTTTTGCAAACTACTGCTTTCCACCATCTTTGCTGCAGAAAACAAAAACATTCCCTGGGTTCCAGGTCAGATTAAGCTATGAAATCAAAAAACATCCTGCCACTCGTGGCCCTGCTTTTGGCGTCTTTTTCCCTATCGGCACAAAAAATTGCCGGTACGGTTATGGAAGCAAATGGCCAACCTGCCGGCTTTGCAACAATCACTTTACACAAGTCTGAAGACTCTACGCTGGTCAAGGGCGCTATTACAGGAGAGGATGGCGCTTTCGAAATCCTGAATGCCGCGGCCGGTCAATATTTCCTGAAAGCAAACCTGATGGGTTCCGGCGGGGCTTTCACGGCTGCGTTCGATTATGATGGCGGCAACAGAACCATCGAAACCATTTCGCTGAAACCTGCTGAAAATCAACTCGCAGAAGTCTCCATCATCGCCCGCAAACCGCCCGTAGAAGTTAAAGCAGACAAGACCATCCTGAACGTGGATGGCACGGTGAACTCCACCGGGTTGAACGCCCTGGAGTTACTGCGTAAAGCGCCGGGCGTTACGGTAGATAACAATGAAAATGTAAACGTTCGCGGCAAAAATGCCGTCAAAGTGATGATTGACGGCCGGGATGTGCCGCTTGATGGCAAGGAGCTGGCTGCCCTGCTCAAAGGAACCCAGGCCTCTGATATTGCCAATATTGAAATCATTTCCAATCCTTCCGCCAAGTACGATGCCGCCGGTAATGCGGGGATCATCAACATCCGCATGAAGAAAAATAAAGCTTTGGGAACCAATGGTAACCTCGGCCTGGAAGGCATCTATGGCGAAACCTTTAAAGCGGGCGGAAACGTGAGCCTGAACCACCGCGCCAAAGATTTTAACGCTTTCGGAAGCTTTAATATGCACCATGGCGATTGGCACAATACCCAGAATTTTCACCGGGAACAGCTTCAGGACAATCTGCGCTCCGATGGTCTGCCGGGTGAAGACTGGCGGGTGTTTGACCAAAAAAGTAAACAATATAACCAAAACCGATACAAAGGTTTTCGTACCGGGGTAGACTGGTTCCTGAATACAAAACACACGGCAGGCATTCTGGTAAATGGAAGTTTTGACCCGGGCAACTGGCATACTTCAGGCATAGCAAGTATCAGCGATCTGCACAGCATTAACAGGATAGATTCTCTGCTGGTGGCCAGCAATGACATAGAGAATGATCGGAAGGATCTGAATATTAACCTGAACTATCGCTTTGCCGATACGCTTGGACACACCCTGAACATCGACCTCGACCGGGGTACCTACCGGATTCGCGGCGCCAGTTTTCAACCCAACTACTATCGTTCTGCGGATAATTCTGAAACCCTGCGTGAAGCCATTTACCGCAACAACACACCAACAGATATTGATATCCTGACTGCCAGGGTGGATTATGAACAAAAACTCTGGAAAGGTACCCTCGGACTTGGTGGTAAAATTTCTGATGTAGAAACCTTCAACACGTTTGATTTTTTCCATGTGCAGGATGGCGTTCCGGTGAAGAACGAGGAACAAAGCAACTCGGTAGACTATAAAGAACGCACCAATGCCGCCTATGTGAACTATAACCGGGCCTTTGGTAAAAAATGGAATATCCAGGCCGGCTTGCGACTGGAAAATACCGATTATGAAGGCATTGGGAAGGATTCGGTGTTTACGAACAATTACACAGAGCTGTTCCCGAGCGCCGCAGTAACCTATACCATCAACCAGAAACTGGGCTTGAATGCCACCTATAGCCGTCGCATTGATCGCCCGAGCTACCAGGATTTGAATCCGTTCGAAAATAAACTGGATGAACTGACCTACCAGAAAGGCAACCCTATGTTGTTGCCACAGTTCACCAATTCCATTGAACTCAGCCCAACGTTCAACGGATTCCCGGTGCTGACCATTGGTTATAGTCATACCAACGATGTATTCACACAGATCCTGAAACGTGATACCCGCGATACCCGTGCCACCTTCATTACGCAGGAAAACCTGGCTGATCAAAGGAACTGGACCCTGACCCTGAATGCACCTACGCCTATCGCCAAGTGGTGGGACGGTTTTGTGAGTCTGACCGGCTTCCGCAGTCATTTCCGGGCAGATTTCAGTACCCCGGAAACCCCTAATTTCGTAGTAGATCAGGCATTTAACGCCTTCAATGCATATGCAGAACAAAACATCAAATTGCCTAAAGGCTTCGGCCTGCAAGTTTCCGGATGGTACAACAGCCGTGCCTTCTGGGGTACGCTTCGCAGCAAACCCCAGGGCGCTCTGGACATCGGCTTGCAGAAAAAAGTACTGAACGACAAAGGTGAATTGCGCCTGCGCGTAGGCGACGTGCTCGGTACAGCCGGTTGGGGTGGCGAAAACCTGTTTACCCCCGGATTGAAAATGCTGGCCAACGGAACCTGGGAGAGTCAAACGGTAACCCTTAATTTTTCGTACCGTTTCGGTTCCTCTGAAGTAAAAGGCGCCCGCCAGCGTAAAACAGGCCTGGAAGACGAGAAAAACAGGGTGAAAGGAAAGTAAGTGTTTGAGTGTTCGAGTGTTTGAGTTGGCGTTCGGCTCGGCAGTTCAAGGAATCCAGTCACAATGCTATTCCCCAAAGGGCGTCAGCCTAAAAAAATACCAAGCCGAACGCCAACTCAAACACTCGAACACTCCCACACTCAAACACCCTTCAAGATAATGAAAGTTTGATTTGGTTTATCGGAGAAAGTAGCCCCGCCGTCGGAAAGATGCGCGGGGTTTTTTATTTTTCACCGCGGAGACGCAAAGGCGCAGAGCGATTTACCTCAGCGCCTCCGCGTCTCTGCGGTAAAAAAAACTCACCCAGACACGATCACCCATTTCACCAGCCATCTGGCGCCTTTTTCGGTGCGGCAATCAAGCCAATATATACCTGGTGGCCAGAGGGCTTTGAGGGGCATGCGTTGTTTGGCTGCAATGGATTGAGTGGATAAAAATGCGCCTTGTGCAGATAATATACTCATGGTAACCGGTTCATTTTCAGGATTTTGTAAAAATGCCTCGCTCCCGGCCGGCGTTGGGTTGGGCCCAAATTGCCAGGTTTCCTGCGGGGAACTTTCCTCTGTTCCAATCGTCACGCCAATGTTGTATTGCAGTACCGCATAACACCCGACTTCATCGGTGATGGTAGTGGAATAGCTTCCCGGCAACAATCCAAACAAGGAGGTTGGCAACGGCGGGTTTATACCGCCCGTCATGCTGTCGAATACAATGCTGCCATCGGCGCAGGTGGCGCAGGAGGCATTTTGGATGGTGTAATGCCACTGAAAAGGATCAGGCGACGTAATGGTTGCCGTGGTTGAGGCAGTGCAACCGTTTGCGTCAGTAACCGTGATGGAATAGGCGCCTGCCTGTAGATTAAACGGGAACCAGGGACTGGAGCCACTTCCCAAATACTGGTAAGGAGGAGTTCCTCCGGAAGCGTTCCCTTCTATCCAGCCGTCGAAGCCGCCGTGGCAGGTGACGTTATGCACAACAGGATCCATGACAATAGGATCTGGATCAGTGACCACTACCGTGTCTGAAACGGTTACATTGTTTCCACTGGTGGCTGTGAGTATATACGTCCCTGCTCCAAGATTACTTAGTGAAGTGCCAGTGGTATCTCCATTGTTCCAGCTTACATTGACTGGCGGACAAAGATTGGTATGGAGGAAAATAGTGCCGCCATTATTGCCCGGGCAGATAGCAGTTTCACTTTGGGTAGCATTCAGGGAAAGCAATAATTCATAGGGACCAATATCTACTACTTCGTTGGCTATCCGTGTGGCTCCATTAAGGTCATATAGCATATTCAGGCTATCCGGCACAGCACTACTTCCGGCATTGATCAATGGAGAGCAGGCTTTCAGCCGGAAATCATATAAGATAGTATCCATAAACATTGGATCTGTTTCAAACAAATTACCCTCCCCGCAAAACACATTGTTAAAGGTGTTTCCATCAAACGTTTGGCAGTCTGATCGATTAAACACAGAATGGGAAATGTGAAAATTGCCACCACCTGCAAACAATAATTGATTGAAAAATGGCTCTTCCCGTGCTATCAAAATGGAGTTCAGGAAATGGACTTGTGCCCCGGGCGATGCGTCAATTTCGCTGGCTTCATTCTGGTAAAAAAGACAATGCGCAAAAACGGCATCTACATCCGTTGAAGGGGAATTAATATGTACTACTGAGATTAAAGAATTACCAATTTCATCATTTTTATTAAAAATACAATTTTTGAAATTGGCCTTAACCTTCGTTTGGGCAAAGAAGTATATCCACACCACGGGTAGCCCGTTCTCTTCAAAAATACAGGAATCAAAATCAAAAAAGGCATCATTTGTGGCAGACTCGATGCCTACGTACCAAATGGTGAAATCGCCATTCCTTTTGATGTTGCATCGGGTAAAACGCACCGGATAATTGTAATCAACCAGATCGAACGTGATGGTTTCTCCCCAAACGGTTCGGTTGTCCAAAAACTGGCAGTCTTCAAAAAAAACGGGTTGGTGGGCTTTTAGCCAAATGGCAGCACCGCTTGAAACAGAATAGTTCTCCCGAAAAGTGCAGTTTTTGACCTCCAGGGCAAACGGTTGTTCAAAGTAATTTTCCAGGGCAAAGCCTCCGCCGTAAACTTTGGAGACATTCCGCTCAAAAAGGCAATCGTTCATCCGAACAAGAGCCATGCCGCCTTCCCGACCATTGGCGTAAAGGCCACCGCCCTGATATGCCACCCGGTTGCGCCGGAAAATGCAATGCTCGAGGGTTAACTCGGCATATCCGAAATGCTCCCCATCCAGATATACTCCGCCACCGGATCGGGTAGGGCGGTGGGCATCTGCAGCAGGATCGGGGTTGTTGGCGTTAGCTTCTTCAAAGATGAGCCCGTCCAGCCGGGTTTTGTCGTTTGGGCTGTAGGTATAGAGGATGCTGAACGAGTTATCGGTGGTATCGCCCGGCTGGCCAATATCGCCGCTTAGGATGGTAATGTTATCTGTCCAGTCTCTTTGGCCCAGCGCCGTTTCCGTACCATTGAACCCGCCATAAACCGCTACACCGCTAGGCAGGTTAAAAAAGGCAAAGCGATCATTGTTGGCGGCTGGTTTGTAAACGCCCTTAGCCACCCAAACTTGATCCCCGTTTTGAGCCACGGCCAGCGCCTGTTGCAGGCGGATAAATGCATTGGTCCAGGAACTGCCCGTGCCAGCGCCGCCGGCATTTTGGTTGACGTAGTAAATGTTTTGCGCGGAAAGAACTTGCCCGATACAGCAGGCACAGAAAAGGAGTAAAGTCTTATACATCGGTTGGCGGATTTGGATGAAAATTTCCAACCAAAAATAAGAAAACATCACGGATATGGGTTGAGTAAATGGGGTTGTGTCAGGTAATTGACTTTCGGTGGGACGGTGGACGATGGGATTTCGTGGGTACTTAAAACCACGTGGGTTGTCATCCCGAGAATCGGGACCTACACAAGCCCGGCTACCACAGTCCTTTTTGCAAAGGGTTACATCTACGCAACTGTTGTGTTAAATTTCCTGTATGTTCTTTGCTTTCTGCCAACTTCTCCCTTAACTTGCATTGGATTTTGTGCTGTCTTGCCAAAATTGATAATCCAACAGCGAATAGTTTTTGCTTTCCCGGTGTGTAAAATTCCGGTAACACGCTAATCCTCAGGTAATTAGATAAAATACTCCCGTATGTTTGTTCATTGGCTTGGCCGATGAACACTGAGTTTTGTATTATTCATTTTTAAATATTTACGTTTTATGAAAATTTGCTTAATTTCGTCCATCGTCCATCGTCTCATTCCTCCCCAAATAAGAAATACAATCCTTGTCATGGTGTTTTTTCTTGTGGCTGGAATAACGTCAAAAGCTGTTGCGCAACCTTGTGATCCATTAGCAGACTTCACATTCACTATTAATGGCTGTAATGTTGAATTTCAACCATTCAGCAATGGAGCTGGGGTGTCACACTTCTGGACTTTCAAAAGCACTGACAACATCGGACCGATTGTGTCGGCCTCAGACATAGCTTCACCGATCCATACTTTCGGAATTGCTAATCCTGGGACAAGAACGGTGACCCACACCGTATCTATCGGAGGTGTTATTTATAACTGTACAAAGGACATTCCAGTAAATTGTAATGAAGGTTGCGAAGAGAGATCCTTCACTTACGTGGTGAATGGTTGTACCGTAACCTTTTACTCTTCCTTGCCAAGCGGGACGTGGAATTTTGGTGATGGCGGGTTTTCAAGCCAGATCAACCCAACCTACACTTATGCAAACAGCGGCGACTATGTTGTAACCTACACAGATCTTAATGGAAATACCTGCCGAAAAACGATCAGGGTTGCCTGCGACCAAAACTCGCCATGCTGCACAGCGGCATTTACCGCGGAAATAAAGCGAAATTGTAGTGTGTTGAACCTGTCTCTTAGTGCAGCATGCACGTCCAATGGCACCCACTCATGGACTATCTTGCCCTTATCTCCTAATACCTGTATAAGTTTAGCAAACTTCTTCCAGGGTATGCCGACTCAAGGTATGATTCAAGTTACCAATATTAACACATGCGAAGTGACGGCTTTGGTCATCACGCATAACTTCACTTGTTCGAATGGAACGGTATTGAGTCAAACGCAAACGATACCGATAACAGACCCGGGTATTTATATCGGCAAAGATGGTATGACCACTTTACTTACCGACTATAATTGCGTGTTACCAGGAGCAGTCTATAATGGAGGTTGTACGGTGTATTCTAGCGGCATAGTTAGAGTCAATAAAGATTTTACATTTTCATCTGCCTCAGTTCGGGTACAGCCAGGTCTGTCAGGTTTTGATGTAACAAGTAACTTTACGGTTAATCAGAATACGGTGATTAGCGGTAATTCCGAGCCAGAATGCAATTGTCTTTGGAGGGGGATTTATGTATATGGAGCTATCAATCTGACAACAGATACGGATGCCTCTATTCAGGATGCGCTATATGCCATTCGCGCCGGATTTAAGAACAAATTAAGTATCAAGAAAACGTTATTTAGTAAGAACTATGTTGGCATTCGTGGAACTGATGGGCCCTTTAATCTGTTGGCCTTTGAAGAAAATGAATTTGATGGCAATGGGCCGTTAAAGGATATTTGCACTTTGGAGCCCCTAAATGATATAGTTAATATTCCTCTATCAATCGATTGGTGCGAACAGCCTGTTCAATATAGATCCGGGAGGGGATTTGCAGGTATGTATTTAAAGGATGCTGGACTTGTTGATTTGCTTCCACTTCCTTACGCGAACCAAAACCTGTTTTACAATTTGGCCATAGGCATTTTTGCCAAGGATACTGAACTTAGAATTCGACAAAATAGCAGATTTAAAGATATCGTTCCCATTACATTGTCATATGATTCAGATGGAGGGGTAGCTATTCGGTACATAGACACCAATAACAAGGGTGTGAATAGCTTTCGGATGAGTGGAAATGGTAAGTTTTTTGGGCTTAATCCGGATTTTGAAAATTGCTCATTTGGAATTTGCCTTGCCACAAGCGTCACTGCTGATGTTAATACTGGAACAAGAATTGGCATAAATGAGTGCAGGTTTTTACAATCGCAAATAGGCGTTTACATGGATAATCTCTGTTCAGTGGCTAATGGAGTATTTACTGGAAGGAAAATTCACCATGAGTGGCGTGGTATATGGGATAATTATATCGAAGTGAATCCTACAACTGGAGACCAATTTGTTGTTCCATTTTCAATTCCTAAAAGTGGGGTTGTCGTAGCAGATATGAGCCCATCCCAGTCTGCACCTGAAATATGGCAAAACACAATAGACGTAAACCAGGACCATATTTGTGGGGCATCCTTTGGAATAAGGGCTTTTGGTTTAACGTTTACAAACCCTTTGCTAAATCAGGTTGACATTAACAAGAATAGAATTAATCTCAATTCAGGTCTATCGGGTATAAATACAGGTCTTTACGATGGCGCCCAGATCCATGACAACAGTGATGCCGCATTTCCAGGTGCAGGGATTTTTCTGAATTATCAACACATCCACCAAATTCCGGATTGTGAAAACAACGTTGATTTTAGCACAGGAGTTCTCTTAAATACCGGCAGAATAAACCTTGTTGGATGTAATGATATTACATCAACTGTGCCTGGGAATCATAATCTGCGTATGGTTGGTCAAACGAATGGCACTTTCGTGCAAAATAATCTGAATGGAGGGAGATTTGGCTCATTTATAATTAGCACCATTACCAATCCACAACGCTTTGCCTGTAATACTATGAGTAATTATTCGGAAAACGGGTTTTTTCTGAATGGAATTATAGGAGCGCAAGGAACTCCAAATACCATGACACATGGCAACAAATGGATAAATAGCAATCCCGCGATTACAGATGCATTTATTCAGGCTCCGAATAACCCAGTTAATTCGCTTTTCTTTGTTAGAACGCTTCCAGGAGAAAATCCTACTACGAATACGTTCCCAAATACCTGGTTTATCTCGAACGTTCCCAATAATATTGATCCTACCTGCTATTACAATTGTCCAATAACTGCACCCCTTGCGTTTGAATCAGAACTTACTTCGGCAGATACGGCGATTGCAGAAGGCACTCTTGTATATCAGGACTACCCGGCAGCAAATCAATGGATAAATGAACGAGCTTTATTTGAAAAACTGATGTCTAATCCCGAACTAAGTGCAAACAGTTCAGTGATGGCAAATTTTCTTGATATTCATGAAAATGCAGCCATGGGGCAATTAGTTGCATTAGATGGCGCACTGAGTCAACTATTTAAGTTGAGTGAAGGGAATAAAAATAGCTTATTATCCATTACTCAAACATCGAAGGATTTTTTGAACCAGTTGTATGATCTTGATTCCATAGCGGCTTCTCAACCTTCACCGGAATTAGAGGAAATCAACATAGCCAAAAGGGATAGTATAGCGGAATTATTGGAGGGGGGGCAAAAAGCTGCGGATTCACTTATACACGAAATAGGCGTTGGATTGCAGCAACAGGGGGCAATCATGCTTGCAACCTTAAATAGTATAGTACCAACCAACGATTTTGAGTTCAATGAAAAGTATGTGCTTGGTGTTTATTTGAATTTTCTGGTTTCAGGGAATCAATCATTGCCCGGTACGGTGGAT
>JBIKUE010000231.1:0-3497 GCA_044347755.1 Saprospiraceae bacterium | reverse complement strand
GAATGCAATGGTTAAAAGTAATTTTTTCATGGTTGGTGAATTTTGGGACAAAGAAAAGGGGCAAAAAGATGTGTGTATGGAGGTTTAACCTTGGTTTAACCCGGATTGTTAATATCCAATATCCAATATCCAATATCCATCCCGAGTACTCGGGACCAAGTGGTTCGCCTGCTTGATATCAGCACATTTGCAGGGTTGATTTCGCCTGAATGGCGAAATGCCGACCAATTAACTTAACAGGCAGGCGCAGACTGCCATGCAAATGTGCTGATATCAAGCAGGCGAACCACTTGGACATTGGATATTGGATATTGGATATTCATCTTTACACGTCAGCTGAGCATTTACGATGAACCTGGCCAATCAAAATTGAAGAGAATATTATTCCCACAAATGCCAGGCAATTGCACTACTTGGACATTGGACATTGGATATTGGATATTGGACATTCATACTATTCATCCACCTCAAACACCACCGTATGAATATGCAGATTCTCCACCGGCACACTGGTTGTTTTACCGCCTCTGGTGAGACAATCTTCGTTAAAATACGTTTGAGCAAACAACTGCTCCAGCGCACTCCGGGAGCTTCCCTGCGCCATACCTCTGGTCTGGGTAATAGATCGCAAGTCCACCGGCTGATCTGTGGCCAATAACTTGAGCAGTTCCATACCATTGGAAGCGCCCATTTTGAAAATGGTGGGAATGTCCAAAACCTGACCGGGCTCAATTTTTAGTTCCTCCGGGGTTTCATTGTGACTGGGCGCCAATACGAGCAACTCATTGGTGCTCTGAATATCAAGTAAACTGAAATAAGCCGTTCGAAGACCGTTGTTGCGCACACGTAAACGAATAGCATCGCCTGATTTAAATCGAATTAGCCCCTGATCATCCATTTTGGTCTTAAGAGGCAATTCCTTCTTAACCCGATTGGAGGCATCCAGCTCCACCGGTATCAATTCGACCGAAACCATCAGACCTTCATTTTCAGCCTGCAGGTTTCGCAGATAATCCGCCTGCGCCCAGACAAGAATTTTGCGCACCAGGCGTTCAGAAATTATTCCGGCCGATTTTTTCGCATCCATTTTTTCCAGCACCAGGGTTCCTTTCCTGAGTTGCACTTCAGCGCCTGTATGAACGATGCGCAGATCCGGATCATCCTCGGTTTCTGTAATGACCGTCAAGTCCCGAATCCTGTTCCGGATCGCTTCGGCCACGGGGTCCTCCTTATCCAAGTCCAGATGGATACTGGCTTTCAAAGGACCAAAATTCTTTTCCATGGTATAAACCCAGGCAGAACAATCGGTTTTACTTTGCAAAGGCTTTTCCAGTTTTACAACACTTTCAAAAGGTGCAGTTGCACTCAGTGTTCCTTTCACCATCGGCTCTGCCGCGGAGGGACTCGGCGTTCCGGACGGATACAGGCCTATTATGGTCCCTTCATGCATACCATGCATCCAGCCTGCATCTATTTGAATAGTGTTGCGTGACTTACATTGGCTGATCTTGCTGTAATTCGGCGCATCAAGCAAATTTCCACCAAATATTTGCTGATCCATCGTACCTTCAAATTGAGGGGTCTGATAAGGAGCTATTCCCGCCATGGCCGTTTTTACCTGATCAAACAGCATTCGATAGGTGGTATTCGGGCCTGATTCGTTCAGTTTTTGGCAAAATGCATAGGTTAGAGAACCAATTCCCTTGCCCGCTTCATCTTTAGTTTCATAATTCAGCTGCCCGGCAGTTGCCCCAAAAAACGCTGTCATAGGAGCTTTTGCGATTTTTTGGTCATCCGGAAGCCAGCCGTTTTCCGGTTTGTTACGCGGTTGTTGGGCAATATAACTGGAGTCGGCCATCACAAAATCTGTTCCACGAGCCATCGCCATGGCACGGGTACCTGTACCAGAATGGCAGGAATCCAGAATCACCAGCACATTACCGGTCGGACCAATTTTGCGGCGCGCTTCATCCAGCAATGCCCCCAATTCCTCATCCCGAATAAGATTTTCGCCCTGATATCCATCTTTCTGGTATTTCATGGGAGAATCATAAGGCACAATGGCTTCGTCAAAGCCGTCGTACTCATCACCATTATCATCCGCAACTTGCTGCCCATGGCCTGAGAACTGAAACAGAAATACATCTCCTGGTTTCAGGGATTTAACCGTTTTCCGCAAAACTTTCAAAATCTCCTCCCTTGTAGCATCCTTATCCACCAACTGTGCAATATTTCCTGCTTTAAACCCTTGTCTGAGCAAAGCATTTGTCACCAACGCAACATCGTTCTGAGCGTTAATTTTCTGCCAGCCGGAAGACTCTGGATAGTCTCCAACCGCGACAATGAGCGCTATTTTTCGGGGAGTCTGGGCAGATAGGAACATGGGGAAAAGCCCAAGCCACAGTAGCAAAAAACGAAAAGATTGTTTCATATATCAGAAAATATGCTGCCAAAAATACAGAAGGATAATGGAAGAAACCCAATCATTTGTCATAAAAAATCTATTCCTGCTTATGCATTTCCCTCCCTGATGCCATCTATCTAACATATGTTCATTCACCAATTTACTTTTTATGCGAAACACAATCCTGATACTACTTCTGGCAGTTCCTTTCTTTTTGTACGCACAAACCGTTCCGGTACGCAGCGTGACCATTTTTAAAAACAACAAAGCCATGGTAGAGCGCAACGGCAAGGTGCCGGTGGAAAACCGACAATTCATCACGCGCTCGCTTCCTCCTGCTTTGTTTGGCACCTATTGGGCGGCTTCTGCTTCCGGCGAACTAACCAGCGTATTTACAGCGCTCGACAGCCTGGAAACCTTTGATCCAAGCGCTTCGCCTGTGGATATGATGGAAAAAAACAAAAACCAATCGGTACGGATATGGATTCACTCCTCCAACAACCAACCGCTGGAACAAATGGAGGGAAAATTTATCCGGAGGCTGTCCAACCCAATGCAAATGGCAAATCCCTACAATCAGGCACAACAGGTTTCTAATGTGCCGTTCCTATTTCAAACAACAGATGGCCGATACCTGTACCTCAATGAAATGGCGGTCAACCGGATTGAATTTTCCAATGAACCCGCAATTTCCAGCATAAAAAAAGCCTCAGGAAGGCTGGAACTCCGCTTTAATTCCGATAAAAAAGAACAGGATATAAACCTGGTGTACCTCAGCGACAGCATTGGCTGGACCCCTATTTACCGAATGGAACTGATGGGCAACAGCAAGGCTCGGCTATCATTGCGCGCTGAAATCCACAACAATTCCGAAGATCTGGGAGATGCCGAACTGCGTCTGGCTGTTGGTATTCCTAACTTCCAGTTTGCCGAGGAGCCATCACGGCTTTTCAATTTTTATCTCTACTCAGTAGTGTCCGGTTAAGGAATTTTGAATCTGGGTTAATTTGCTGACAATCAATTTTTTAGAAAGGCTTTTGGATGTGAACGATTTGAAATTGATTCTGGGTTGTAAACTTCGTTGCTCAAAAGA
>JBIKUE010000163.1:0-8910 GCA_044347755.1 Saprospiraceae bacterium | reverse complement strand
GTCGAGTTTATAAAAGCAATGTGGTTGTGGGAGATAAGGCAGCCGCAGAAAAGTCAAGGTGCTGGGATTTTACTGCAGCCTTTGTTTATTTGGTGTTTTATCGAAAAATGACATGGAATTCACCCTCCGTAATGGTCTTTTTTACCGTTTCCGTATCGCTGTCAAAAGCTATAAACTGGAAAGTGCCCTTGGCATGGGTGTTGTCAATTTCTTCAATCGTTACTGATCCCTCACTGGGGCCCCAGTTGGTGGAAAAGGCCTTGTTGGCGCTGTCTATGTAATACGCGTCGTACGCACCACCACCCAGTACATAGGTGCCGGGAACAACATCGGCAGGGACATTGATGTAACAGGATTCTGTTGCGGATTGATCTTTTACACCATAAAAGGAGCGTTCGCTGCTGAAATTTACGCCGTAAGCCAACAAGCCGGAAGTTTCAAAAGAGACCCCGTCCACTTTGAATCGGAAAAACGTGTCGTTGCTTTCGTCTTTGTCTTTTTTGCAAGAAGGAAGGGTGGCTAAAGAGAGCAATAGTACCGCAAAGGCGGCAGCGTTTCGAAGGCTGGGAAAAGCTAACAGATGTTTCATGTGTCAATAGTATTTTGGTTGAATTGATGACACAAAGGTCTGCCCGGCTAATGCCACGCCGCTTCCCTGAAATCATAGGTTTGATAAAAATACCGGAATTCATAGAGGGAATTCCGGGCCTGGAAAATGGTTCGGATTTTACCGGACAGGCAGGTGTATACTCACCGTAGTGCCCTGTCCGGGTACGGAATCCCAGGAGATGACGCCGTTCAGGTATTCCACCCTCGATTGAATACTGGAGAGCCCGATCCCATTTTTATTCCGGGCTTGATCGAGCTCAAAGCCGCGTCCGTTGTCTTCCACGATCACGGTCAGTTCCTGATCGTCGCGCAGGAGCTGTATCAGTAGCTCGCTTGCACGGGCGTGTTTGACTACATTGCTGCAGAGTTCCTGCAAAATCCGGTATAACATCATCTCCATGGCAGGAGGCAGTGGTGCTGACATGCTGATCATTTCCAGTCGGCATTGGAGGCCTTGTTTGCTCAGGTCGTTTACCAGGTCTTCCAGTGCGCCCTTGAGGCCGGACACGCCCAGGGCTCGGGGCATCATATTATGTGCAATTCGTCGCACCTCATCGCAGGCATCGTCCATCAGCCCGTTGGTTTTGGCAAACATCTCCTGATCCTGAACGGGGTAGGGAAGGGCGTTGAAATGAGACTTTACGGAGGTGAGCAACCCTCCGAGTCCGTCGTGCAGGTCGGCAGCAATTCGGCTGCGTTCTTTTTCCTGGCCTTCCATAACGGCCTTCAGGGTGTTGAGCCGGGATTCCTGTTCCAGTTGAACGATTTGTTGTTGCTGCAAGGCCCGTTCCTGTGCTGCGATTTTTTTATTTGCCCTGATTCGTTGCCGCAAGCCGATCACTATGGCCAGTGCCAATATACCCAGTAACAAGGCTCCTGCCATGACGGCGTTGCGTTCCCGGGTACGCTCCCTTAGTTCCAGTTGATTGATTCTGAGCGCATTGTCTTTTTGCGTTACCTCAAATCTGGTTTGCATTTCCTCCATCAAAGCCAGTCGTTTTTGCTCGGTGATGGAGTCTTTGAGCATGTAGGCTTCCTCTAAGGAGTTGAAAGCGGCTGTGGGGTTGCCGAGCGCCTGTTGCGTGCGCGACAACTCGCGTAACAATTCGATCTGCCGTTCTTTCTGGCCGAACTCACGCGCATGTGCCAGGCCGGTGAGGAAATATTGCTGTGCTTCGGAATGGTTTTGTGCCCTGGCGGACAGGATGCCCAGGAGGTGATAGGTGGTAGGCGAGTAATCCACATTTTTTTGCCCGCCAAATCCCTCCAGCGCTTTTTGAAGGGAAACTTTGGCCTCCTGCATCCGGTTGGAGTTAAAATAGATCTGGCCGAGCAAACTGTAACAGCCGGCAACGTCTTCATTCCGGTGCAGGGTTTCGTATAGCCCCAGGGATTGGCGGAGCAATTCAATCGCCTCGTCCGTCCGTTGGGTTTGGCTCAGCAGAGAAGCCAGGTTCTGGTAGCCGGTAGCCATTCCCAGGCTGTCGTTCAACTGCTGCTTGATTTGCAGCGACTCCCGGTATATAGCCTCCGCCCGCTCGTATTTTTCCTGGTTCCGGTACAGGATCCCGATGTTGTTCAATACTTTGGAAAGGTTTTTTAATTGGCCGGACTGCTTGTAATAGGCGTATGCTTCCAGATAGTTTCGAAGAGATTGATCCGAATTTCCCAGTTGCTGGTGGGCAGTGCCCAGGTTAACCTGGAAATCGGCTGCTAAATCAGGTTTGTTCGCCTTTTGGGCAAGTGCCAGCCCTTCCTCGAACAAGGGAATGGATTCCTGCCCTCGCCCTGCAATATCCAGAGCGCTGGCTTTGTAGAACAAAAAGAGCTCCACCCCCTTTGAATAATTAAGTTTTCTGCTCAGTTGAAGCCCCTCCTCGGCAGCGCCCAGCAGTCCTGAATCTCTTCCAACAGCATAATAACCCCGGTAGAGGGCTCTGATAGCTTGTACTTTGTGCGTATCCTCAGGCATTCCGGGGATGGCACTTTTCAGGCTGTCGAGGTTTTGTGCCCATACCCCCATGTAAGAACACCATAAAAGACAGGTGAACCAGTATTTCATTTTGATGAGACTATTGTGAAACCTGATGTTAATCGTTCAGCAGATCATACTCGATGGCTGCTTTTACCAATCCTGCCGTATTTCTGGCGTTGAGTTTGAGCAGCAGGTTGCGTCGGTGTGTTTCTACCGTTCCAAAGCTGATGAATAATGCTTCGGCAATCTCCTGGGTTGTTTTTTCATCACAAATTAACTGGAGAATCTGCTTTTCCCTCCTGGAAATGGTTGGGAACGGGCTGTTTTTTAACCTGGCCGGTTTTTGAGAAAAACTGTTCATCAGGCTCTCCAGGATTTCTTCGCTAAAGGCCTGCTTGCCTTCTGCTACCTTTCTAATACCCTCTAAAACTTCGTCTTTCCCCGCATTTTTCAGTAAAAAACCAGATGCCCCTTGTTTCAAAATGGCCTTTACCAGACTAAGTTCACGCATCATGGACAATATCAATATTTTGGTGGCGGGGTGCCGTTCTCTGACCAGTTTACAACACTCCAGGCCATCCATTTCCGGCATGTTTAGATCCAATAATAAAACATCCACCGGCTCCCGGACCATAATTTCCAGAGCTTCCCGACCATTAGATGCTTCTCCCACACAACGCATATCTTCTGCTTCACGCAACATCAGCAACAGCCCGTCTATCACCAGCCTGTGGTCGTCGGCAATCAGTATTTTCAGCATAAATACCCAGGTTTTTATGGTTGCAAGATAGATAAAAAATGATGGACGATGGAAGGGTGGCGCTAAGTTGGGATGCGAGATGGTCTTCCTCAGCGCAGAATCTGGGCGCCAGCCTGCCGTCCAATGTTTTTTATTTTCCTGTTCACGCCGGATTCATTGTTTACATTAATGGGGAAATCACATTGTTAAACCCATTTCAATAATTTCCAACATGAACAAACAACTTTTCACCCTTGCCTTTTTTACATTAATTCTGAGTGCTTTCGCAACAACCGCTGCTGCACAGGCCAGTGGCGTAAAACCGGAACTCATCATGTATCGCCACAATGGCGGGGCCATTACGCCTAATGCTGCAGTAGCCGGCAATACCATTGGAACCATCAAATGGAATGCCCTTGCAGCCATTGGTGATATCCGTACCGGCGCCAGTATCAAATCTGTAATTGACGGTATAGCTCCCGGATTTCTGAATTCCAATATGATCTTTAGCACCAGCGGTGCGGCCGGGCTGACAGAACGAGCCATCATTACCTCTTCTGGCTTGATGGGCGTTGGTACCATGACACCAAGCTTTCACCTGGATGTGGTAGGGAATACCCACACCTCCGGGCGTTTCTTTGGCCGGATCCACTACGATTTCAACGAGCCAACGGATTTGCCATCTTCTTACATGGATGAGGCCTACTTTGAGCGCAAATCCCGCGCACAATTGGGCCTGGGTGCTAATGCTTATGCAAATGGTGGTATCCTTACCATGGCTCCGGGTGGAGGCAGCCTTGATCGCCAGTTGTTTTCCGGCGGTGATGATGGCCTGTGGACCCGCTCCCAGGATGCAGGCGCCGCCAATGCCTGGGCTGCCTGGCAAAAAATCCTCACCAGCGCCGATATCAATGGAAATGTTGGTCGGTTACCTCGTTTCACAGGCGCCAACCTTGGCGATCCTTCCAGTACCCTGGGCAATAGTCAGCTGTTCGACGATGGTACTCACGTAGGAATCGGTACCACCACTCCGGATGCAACTTCATTGCTGACCGTTGAAGGTAATACCCGCCTGAATGGCAATACCTTTTCCAATGGCAATATGGGCCTGGGCCTGGCGCCAACCGCCAACCGTCTGGAAGTACTGGGTAGCAGCCGCTTCAACGGTAATACCTCTGTAGGTGGAAATCTGGACGTTGACCTGAGCGCCAATGTTGACGGCGCTCTTCAGGTAGGTGGCAATGCCTCCGTTAATGCCAATCTGGATGTTGACCAGAATGTCAATGTGGATGGAACCCTTCAGGTTGACGGCAATGGCCGTGTAGACGGCAGGTTGGTAGTAGGCAATCCGGGTTCTGTTCCCGGCAATCACGAATTGTATGTGAACGGAAGCATGATTGCCGAAGAGGTTTGGGTAAAACTTCAGGGCAGCTGGCCGGATTATGTATTCGAACCATCCTACGATCTAAAGCCACTCACCGAAGTGGAAATCTATATCCAGGAAAACAAACACCTGCCTGGTGTAGCGCCTGCTGCAGAAATGGCCCAACATGGACTATCTGTAGGCGATGTGCAAAAGGTGCAAATGGAAAAAATCGAAGAGCTCTTCCTGCACATGATTGCCCTGGAGAAACGGATACAAACATTGGAACAGGAAAATGCGGCATTGAAAGCCGGATTTAACCAGCCACAAACACGTAAATAATCAGCCTTAAAACATCGAAAATCATGAAAAAATGGATGATTTTGCTTGCCGGGCTGATAACATTCAGCCAATCCGAGCTGTTGCAGGCTCAACAACCACATGCCGGATGCGGCACCCCGCATCCCAAACAGGTACTGCAATTCGCCGCTACCGAAAATAGCTCAGCGAATCCTTATGTGGTGCAAATCTATGTGCACATACTACGCAATGACAATGGCAGCAACGCAGCGATGAGTGATGCCACCTTGCAGACAAATCTGAATCGGATGGCAGCCTTTTACCGCCCTCATAACATCTGCTTTACGTTTGTGGGCCGCGGCTTTATTGATAACACTGAATGGAATACAAACTATTCCACCGCGGATATTGGTGATTTGCATGCCGTAAATCCACATGCTGATGCCATTGATATTTACGTACACAGGAATGATTTTGAAGGATCAGGAGGTAATGCTTACGATATCCCATCCAGCAAATGCTCCGTTTCGGCAAATTCTTCTTTCAATTTCGAACATGAAGTTGGCCACTGCCTGGGTCTGCTCCACACGTTTGAAGACTTTATGGGCGCCGAATGTCCTGATGGATCAGGCTGTGGCTCAGATGGCGATTTTGTGTGTGATACACCTGCAGATTTTGCAGGGTCTCAAAACATGAGTAGTGGCTGTACCTACACTGGGACGCAAACCATTAATTGTAATGGCAGCGATCAAACGTACAACCCACCAACCAACAACATTATGAGTTATTGGGCGAACTGTTACGCGCAGTTTTCCGGAGGACAAGGCGCCCGCATGCGAAACACCATTGATGCTACCGGTTTTCTGCAAAGCCGTCTTACGCCGCAAGATCGTATTATCTCCAACACTACGCTGAATGCAGAAATTGCCGTTGGCGCTCAAAACAGCATTCAGGTGGGCAATCTCGCGCCTGCCGGGGATGTTGTCATGAACGGAAATGCCAGGGGCATCCTGATAGCCGCGCAATATGTGCAACTCGTGCCTGGAACCAGCATCACGCCTACAGGCAGTAACAGCGTCTTGCTTACCATTAATCAGGTGTGTAATGGCTTGTTCCTGACCAGTGAATTCCCAACTGCTGACCGAAAACAAGCAGAAGAGGTTCAACGTTCAGCGATGCAGGTGTCGCCTAATCCGTTCACCACAGGGGTTCAGGTGCAAATTGCCCTGGCCAACCCAGGGCCAGCTACGCTGATGCTGTTCGATCTGACTGGTAAATTGGTTCAGGAAACATCCGTTCAAGTGGATGCCTACGGCCATACAGAGCAGTTAGAGCTGCCTCATCTTGATCCCGGAATTTATTTTCTTCGCCTTCGCCACGCCCGTGGTTCTGAATCAGCGAGACTGGTGAAATTGTAAGGTTTTTTTCAGGCATTGTTGTTCAATCACAGAGACATAAACATGAGTCATCCCGAATTTGGGGGTGGCTCATGTTTGTTTTATGGCTTTGCGCAGCAGACCTCGGCAGAGGTCTAACCTTTGTAGCAACATAGGTTATGTGATTTTAGGACCTCGCAAGAGGTCCAACCTCGCGGCGTAAGTTGGACCTCTTGCGAGGTCCGGGATGCGATTTGATCATATAAACAGGAGCAACCATGAAAAATTCGGGATGACTCATGTTTGTGCCTCTGTGGTTGCCTAATTTTATATACATTCTATATGGTTCGGATACATACCTGGCCGACACTTCGTTTGTTTTTCCCATCTTTGCCGGAGCGAAATTTCCACGAACATGCCCTTGTTATTGGTTAGCAAACCTTTTCCGAATGCCAGTTTTGGCCTTTGGCACATCGCCGAAGAGGAGGATTATTTTCGGGCGGATCTGCCTTTGTCTCCGGATGAGGAAGCGGAATTTGCCCGGCATCAAAATCCATTGCGCAGGCTGGAATGGCTGGCAGGGAGGTGGTTGTTGCATAAGTTAACCGATGAACCGGAACGACTGCCTCTGGCTAAAGACGCCTTTTCCAAGCCATTTTTTCCCGAAAATCAGCACCTGGGATGCTCACTGAGTCATTCCAAAGGAACGGTGGGTGCGTTGATTGTGGATCGGGGTGATGCCTCTGAAACGCCTCATGCCCTCGGTTGTGACATCCAGCGTAAAACAGTAAAAATGTCCAGATTGTCTCATAAATTCCTGAATGAACCTGAGCAAAAATTTGTGGATCAGTTCCCTCTGGATGATCAACTTGCCCTTTTACACCTTATCTGGAATGCCAAAGAAAGTTTGTACAAAGCCTATGGGTTGAAAGAGCTTGATTTTCGGAGGCATATACTGGTTCAACCCTTTGAATGGGACGGTATGCAGGGGAGGGGAGCGGGATACATCGAAAAAGGGACCTACCGGCAATCATTCCGGTTAATTTATGGCCAACTGATATTACCAGATGAAGAAGCGCTGTTTTATGCCATCGCGGTTGCATAACTTTGGGGCTAATTGACCATTAACAACCATTTTACCATGGCAACACACCAAACGGACGGCGCCTACAATGCGCCGGATGACGGCGGCGCCGGCGGCGGTCTGGGCAAACAGCTCATTTTGATTGCCTTGATTACAATAGCTATTATTGTGGGTTACAAGGCCTTTTTTGCCGATGGTGGCGGACTCTCCGGGCTATTTCAGGATCCTAAAGAGGTACGCATGACCTATGTTCCTTCCGATTTCAACCCCAATCTGGATGAAGAAAAAACGCTGAAAATCCTTTCTCAGCCAGAGCAATATCGGCAGGAGTTTGACCGCCTGGTGTATGATTTCAATGTGTCGTTATTGTACCATGTGGCTAATCGTATGGCGCTGCCGGACAGCCTTAAGCGTAAACTTGAACCGGAGTATAAAAAACACCATAACTATCTGAGTGCCTTGTATTATAATGATTTTGTGGCGTTGAAAGATACCACGGCATCTATGTATGAAAACTGGTATAGCGACAATGCCAATCAGGCTGTACAGGTATTCAACGAGGTGGCCGGCAAATACACCTGTTTTTTTGTGACTCAGGTAATGGCCACTTTGCTCAAGGTAAGCGGTGGCAAATTCTTTGCCAAAGGTAAAAATGTGGGAACTCCCTGCGATATAGCTATTCATGAGGCATTAACCCCCATGGCGGATCGACTCAAAAAGAAAGCAGAAATCATGGATTTCAGTGCATCACGGGGAATGCTCAAAGAAAAAGTCCGCAAAGGGATTGCCGAATTGGCAACTTATGAACTCCGCAGCCGGATGGGGATTGATAAAACCTTGCAATACAAGATTTTTGGATTTTCTGTTTCTGAAACGGATATCCGTGTGGAAGCTATCAGTGTGGTTAAAACAGGATTCAAGCTGGATCAATATTTCGATGTCACGTTAAGCCCGAATAAGGGAACCCTAAACATCAAATTGCCCCAGCCAACCATTTTATCGCATGAAGT
The DNA here is from genome assembly GCA_044347755.1 of Saprospiraceae bacterium. Classification (GTDB taxonomy): domain Bacteria; phylum Bacteroidota; class Bacteroidia; order Chitinophagales; family Saprospiraceae; genus M3007. The sequence goes on along the minus strand of JBIKUE010000163.1, from coordinate 454 downwards.
TTACCCTAGAGTTGACAAACTGGATGTAGGTTATTTGGCAGGGATTAGTGAAAAGGATATGAACGATCGGTTCAATGAGTTGCGCCGACAGTTCAGGCAGGATGCATTAGAGAATGAACAAGTGCTTGAAAAGGCAAAAATGCGGGCAGACTCTGTGATGCAACTCATGTTTGGGCCCATTGCCAAGAGCATTAACCGAAATTACAAGGTTCAGGTTGTATTTCAGGATGTACCTACCCAAATGACAGAAGATGAATTGCGTAGAAGAGGTGAAGAAGATCAAAAACCGCCCAAAGTGGGATCGCCCAATCCGGTAACCCTTCCTGCCAGAAGCAAGGAAAAAGTGATTGCCAATTAGTGTTTGAGTGTTTGGGTGTTTGAGTTGGCGTTCGGCTGGGTATTCGGAAGCCCCGCATACCCCATATCTCATATCTCATATCCCATATCCCATATC
>JBIKUE010000240.1:0-3065 GCA_044347755.1 Saprospiraceae bacterium | reverse complement strand
CATATCCCATATCCCATATCTCACTTCACCCGTTGCCCGCTTTTTAAGATTTGAAGCCCTTTTTCTATGGCAGGATCATCGTCATTGACAATACGGAAAAATGCCTCATCTCCAAAGAGTATTTTGCCCAGACGAGCCTTTAGTTGATGCTTTAGTTCGGTGCGGACGTTGTTTTGAATGGGGCTTTTAGTGGTTGTTCCTTCCTTTTCAGCATAGGCAAGCAGCTCTGTAAGCATAGCATCCGATATCTGAAATGACAGGAATTCCTGCACATTAGCGGGTAATTTGCTACGGTCATTTTGTTCCCCCCATCGGGAAACAAAGGGAGGGATAAGTGCTCTGACTGCTGAAAAATAAGGTGTAATGAATGAAGTGTCGAGTGGAATAAATACATCCGGTGTTATACCACCGCCACCAAAAACAACACGTCCCTGCCCGGTATAGAATTGTGTGCTATCGGCTTGTTTGACCTTGTCGGCATGGTTTAGTTCGCCATTTTTCAGTCTTCTGTCGGCTTCATGGTCGTAATCCTTATCAGATTTGTAGTCTTTCTGGATACATCTTCCACTGGGAGTATAGTATCTGGAAACAGTGAGGCGGATAGCACCGCCGTTGGAAAGTGGATATTGTTCTTGTACCAATCCTTTGCCGAATGACCGGCGCCCCAATACCCAGCCACGATCCCAGTCCTGAATGGCTCCTGCTACGATTTCACTGGCCGATGCGGATCCCTCATCAATCAGTACAGCGATGTTTTGAATATCAAAACGGGCGCGACCGTTGCTTTTGTAGTCTTTTCGTTCCCCTGCGCGCCCCTGCGTGTACACTAATAATTTACCTTCCGGGAATAACTGGCTTAGCATATCAGTGGCCTCTTCAAGATAACCACCCGGATTGCCCCGCAGGTCAAGCATCAGATTTTTCATGCCTTTTTCTTCCACCATTGGTGTGAGGCTTTGCATGAACTCCTGATAAGTGTTCCCATTGAATTGAGCCACCCTGATGTAGCCGGTTTGGTCATCCAGCATATAAGCGGCGTCCACGCTTTTTACAGGTATAACATCTCGCGCAACAGTAAACTGCCGCAAACTGGCTTCCCTGCCACGTTTGATGCCAATCTTTACTTTTGAGCCTTGCGGGCCTCGGAGTTTGTTGTAGATCTTTCCAGTTTCTATATTGATACCGGCAACTGTTGAGTCGTTGATCGTAACAATTTTGTCTCCTGCCAGAATCCCTGCGGTTTCTGCCGGTCCACCGGGGAGTGGCGCAACCACTTGAAGGGTGTCTTCCAGAATGATAAACTCAATGCCAACGCCTTCAAAGGAGCCGTTCATATCATCTTCCACGGCTTTCAATTCTTCCTTGCTGATATATACCGAGTGAGGATCAAGCCCCTTTAACATATGTTCTATAGCGCGCTTTCGGAGTGGATCTACATCTACAGAATCTACGTATTTTGATTCCACATAGCGCAGGATTTCATCAAGCGGGCCATCTGTTGCACCATTTTGGGAGCGCAAACTGAAATTCCGATCATAATGTGGCAATTGCTGGCCAATCAGCATGCCAATAGCCAGGGTAGCAGCCAGTATTAAGGGCAAGCGGATTTGAAAACCGGAGGTCTGTTTCTGTTCAGACATGAATGGAGGGTTTGAGAGTTTTGGTGTTTGAGTGTTTTAGTGTTTGGGGACTGAGTTAGCAGGAAATGTAGCGGGCGATTTGTTTGAGTTCAGTTTAGATACTTTAAACTACTGCAGATGAAAGGCTTTTTTCGTTAAAAAATTGCCGAATTTTCAAATGTTATGTAATTTTGTTTCAAGTTTTTTATTAATCTTATCGTTTTACCGCCAATATGCAAAATTCGGAGCTCGCAAAATTAGACGATCTGGACCGGCAAATCCTTGCCAAACTGGTTGAAGATGGCAAAATGGCCTACACAGATATTGCCAAGCAGTTATTTGTTTCCAGTGGTACCATCCATGTTCGGATGAAAAAAATGGAGGACCTGGGTATAGTCAAAGGTTCCAGCTTGAATCTGGATTATCACAAACTCGGGTATGATGTCACCGCCTTTATAGGTATTTACCTCGATAAAAGCTCGGCATACGAAGTAGTAACCGGCCATTTGAGCAATATTCCAGAGCTTGTTTCGGCTAATTATACCACCGGCACCTATGGCTTGCTTTGCAAAATCGTGTGCAAAGATACAAATCACCTGCGCCAAGTGTTGCAAGATAAAATCCAGAAGATTGAAGGTGTGCAAAGAACCGAAACGTTTTTATCGCTGGAAGAGCCAATTAACCGAACCGTTAACTTTTGGGAAGGCCAGTAGAGAATCAACTTGGTCTGGAGTGCGGTTTTAGTTTGCATGTATCGTTTTGTCCGTTATCCTGTTTGTCGCCCTCTGCGTGCCTCCTAATGCCCAAACAGGCAAATTGAATGCGTTTCCTAAGAATTGTTTTAAGGATTTGGCAAAAGGAAAATAAAAAAAAGATTATTTTTGGCCTCTGATTTTTTATGCAAGGCCAGTCAGCGTTTTTGCAGTTGACTGTATCTGTTGTTTCCGAACTACTCTCCCCTTTTTCAAACACTTACTGTTATGACAAAACGCTCTACTCTTCTTTCTTTAATCCTAATGTTCGCGCTTTTTGTCATCCCTCACCTTTCGTTAGCGAACGGTGATCCCGTGAACAATGGCGGTCCGGTCAATGGAACACCATCCAATAATCAACCTCATGTATTGAGCGCTGTAAATGAGCAGATCGCGTTGGATATTGCATTAGGTCACTGTAATCCGATTACTGTGGCTACAGTAAACTGTGCAACAAAAACCATCGAACTCGCTGCTTTCGTTCGTTATTTGTTCTCCGGTCAGATGGATCCATACATCGCAACCTGGAATACTGGTGAGGTTGCCCACAAAATTACGGTTGTGCCTCCCGGAGCCTGGGATTGGGATCCTTCCGGTACCGGATGTGAGCAAAATCACTGGGAAAACACCTATGACCAGCCCGGTACTTTTTTTTACGGCAATATTGATATCCAGGGTCAACCACTTTGCCAAA
>JBIKUE010000135.1:0-12100 GCA_044347755.1 Saprospiraceae bacterium | reverse complement strand
CCCACTAACGCAAAACTACACCATTCCAAGCCCAACGCAGGCCGGCGCGACGCTTCAACGCCGCGACATACTATCCCCGTCGGCTTTGCCGACAAACGCCAGGCGGGCGCTTTTATCCAAAGTGGGACATTTGCCTGCTGGTCACAGATTTTGTATTGGATACTCATTTGCCTGGTTGATTCGCCTGTCAAAGCTAAGCTCAAAAACCAAGGATACAAGTGAGATAGCGCTAAAATCTGTTCAGTGGTTTAGTTGGCACGACCTGGTAACGGGCCAGCAAGACCATTACTTGTTTTTCTTCTCTTAGTATCCAGGAGACTAAGCCTTTCCCTATTTCGCACGAGGCTCCATACGTTTGCAACGTTTTTAGTGTAAAATGCGTTATAGCCTATCATGACCCTCCTTCACCAGATATACTATTCCTTTCCCATCAGACTGTTGGTGCTGCACCTGCGCAGTCACCTCATTTTGTTGCTGGTATGGGCCATTCTGGCGGCATTCAGCACCGGGCTGACCGGGAAGTTCTTCGGGATGCACTACCTGATGCTCACACCGGAATACCACGGCTCAGTGAATTTCTGGAGTTTTTTTATCAGCGGTATTGCGTTTGGCGGCTTGGTGATGGTTTGGCATCTCACCACCTATCTGTTGTGCTCCAACCGTTTCCCGTTTTTGGCTACGCTTGGCGCACCGTTTACCAAATTTTGTCTCAATAACAGCCTGGTGCCCCTGGGCTTTTTAGCCGTTTGGCTCACTTGTACTACCTGGTTTCAATGGCACGACGAATTGGTTTCCAGTGTGGAAATTGTGTGGAATATTGCAGGTTTTGTGCTCGGAACCTTCCTTACCACGAGCATTTTTGGCATTTATTTTCACTTCACCAACAAAGATCTGAACACCATTCACTGGACGCCCCGCTTAGGAGGGCGACTGTTATTCCGGCAGCGGCTGCCCAGTGTGCAGGATATTCAGATCGGGGCTACCCGCTGGAGGGTGGATACTTATCTCACCGAACGTTGCCATCCGCGTTTGGTGCGCAGTGTGTCGCATTACGACCCCCAGGTGTTGGAGCAGGTGTTTCGTCAAAATCACTGGAATGCTGTGGTGGTACTGGTGGTTGGTTTGTTTTTCCTGATGGCTCAGGGCGTTTTTATGGAAAAAGACTGGGCTCGTATTCCTGCGGGCGCCACCATTTATCTGCTGGCAGGTATTATAATGGCCCTTTACGGCGCCATCCGGTTTTGGTTTCGGCAATGGGGAACGGCCGTGTTTTTGGGGCTGATTTTTACCGTTAATCTGCTCACCGGATGGGGAATATTCAATTACCGAAACCGGGCGTACGGATTAGATTATACCCGCGAAACCCGGGCTGCGTATGATTACAAAGCATTTGAAAAAATAGCCACGCCCCAACAAATCCGCGAAGACAAGGATGCCACCCAACAGATTTTAGACAACTGGTTAGCCAAAAACCGCAGCGCCCAATATCCCAAGCCTAAATTGGTGCTGGTATGCGTCAGCGGTGGCGGGCATCGTGCAGCGCTATGGACCATCCAGACCCTGCAAAAAGCGGATATTGCTACCGGCGGAAAATTGCTGCGGCAAGCCGCCCTCGTTACGGGCGCATCCGGCGGACTCCTGGGCGCGGCGCATGTGCGCGAGGCCATGCTGCGTCATGCACAAGGCGATCGGCTGGCGCCGCAAGATCCCGTATTGCTGGAAGACATGGGCAAAGATTTGCTCAACGCCGTGAGCTTTGCCGTGGTGGCCAACGACTTGTTTTTCCCGATCTCCAGCTTTACCTCAGGCAATTTCAGCTACCGAAAAGATCGTGGATATTTGTTTGAACATCAGTTAAATGAAAACACCCGGGGGTTTTTCTCCCGCCGGCTGGCTGAATACCGGGAACCGGAGCAAAAAGCGGTTATACCCATGCTGATCGCCAGTCCGTTTGTGCTCAACGACGCCCGCAGGATGCTCATTAGTCCGCAAGGCGTTAGTTATCTGATGCAACCTAACGCAGGAAAGCTCTCCGCGCAAGTGGAAATAGACGGAATAGATTTCGGAAGGTTTTTTGCGGCCCAGCAGGCCGACAGCCTGGCTTTCAGCTCTGCAATGCGCATGAGCTGTACCTATCCGTTTATTTTGCCCAATGTGTGGTTGCCTACCAATCCTTCGGTAGAAGCGCTTGATGCCGGTTTTCGGGATAATTATGGCGTAGGTTTAGCTGTGCGTTTTGTTCATGTGTTTAAAGACTGGATTAAAGAAAACACTGGCGGCGTTGTGCTGGTGCAAATCCGTTGCTGGGATAAAGTCCACAGCATTGCACCCAGCGATGATAAAGGCGTGATTGAAGCCTTGATGACCCCTGCCGAAGCTGCAGGTGGAAACATGACCGATATGCAGGATTTTGAGCAGGACAACGCCATCGCCCTCCTCAACGATGCCCTTGGAGGCAACCAATTAGAAGTAGTACGTTTCCATTACCGCCCTGTGCGCAAAAACCGGGAAGCATCCCTGAGCTTCCACCTCAGCAGGCGGGAAAAATTAGACATCCTGGAGGCATTTTACACCGGTGATAATCAGGCAAGCCTCAAGGCATTGAAGCAGGTGTTGAGGTAACGCAGGTCAGTTGAGAGTCATACTTGACGCAGCAAAGCCATTATCTGTGTAAAATCGTGCGAACCACGTTAAATCCGCGTTAACACCACGAATATCAGCCAACGCAAGCACCTGTTTGTTCACCTTCCTGTCAACAAACCAACATCACATGACCATGAAAAATGTTCTCCGATTATTCCTGATCCTGCTTGGCCATTGCCCAATACTGCTTACTGCCCAACGCAATGCATTCGCCGACCGCTTCATTTTGGGTGCTCATTATGGCTACACGGAAGATTTTGTTTCTGAGCGCGATATTTTGTTTGAACGCGAACATTATACCGGCCTTAGGGCTGGAGTTTCGCTGACACCGTTTTTGTACGCGGGGATCCAAACCAGATTCATAAACGCCCGTAATTATGAAACGGAGTACGCCCAGTATTATATGGCCGGCGTATGGACGCGCGGATATTTATTGCACCCTCATCCAAAAACGGAAAGGATGCTCAACCGGGTAGGCGTCTTTCTGGAAGGTGGTTTTATGATGGGCAATTATGCTTTTGATGAATTACCCACCGGCGTGCGGCGTTATGTTGAAAATAACGGCAGCTGGTATATTCCGCTGGAATTGGGCGCTGAATTCCGTGTTTGGCGCGGTTTGACCCTGGAAGGTGGCATGAACCTGATATACAACAATGGCGGCAGCTGGAATCGTCAGGGCATTGCCTACTTAAGCCTTGGAGCGAACTGGCATTTGTAAAAAATGAGGTCGTCTCATACTCCAAGTCGCTACAAAACCCCAAACTGATGCCTGAGCGCCGAGCTGCACAACAGGTACATCTTTCGTTTGCCAGAGAGCCTGAAACGCTCCTGAGCCACCTGCTGGGGTGGGGCGCTTTTGATTTTTTTGAACAGCTGGGTGTAATAGGTATAGGCCAGGTAAACCCCCAGCCGCGAGCCTTTAGGCAAGTTGCGAATGCCTTCCAGCGCCGCATCGAAGTCATCCTTGATATCGGCTTCAATTTGCCATTTGTCTTCCTGAGTGAATCTGGAAAAATCTACTCCCGGGAAATACACCCGTCCACGATCTTCATGGTCGCTTCGGATATCGCGGAGGAAGTTGATTTTCTGAAATGCCGCTCCAAGCCGTCGGGCAGGCTCCTTGAGTCGCTGATACTGCGCATCATCTCCTTCACAGAATACGCGCAGGCACATGAGGCCAACTACCTCTGCAGAACCATAGATGTATTCATTGTACAATGAAGTATCATAGCTGGACTCTGTCAGATCCATAGCCATGCTGTTTAGAAACGCCTCGATCAGATCGCGATCAATCTGGTATTTGTGTACCACTTCCTGGAACGATTGCAGCACCGGATTGAGGCTGATGCCCTCCTCAATAGCTCTCCAGGTATCTTCCCGGAAACGTTGAAGCAGTTCTGCTTTGGGGTAATTGTGGAAGGTGTCTACAATCTCGTCGGCAAAGCGTACGAACCCATAGATGCTATAAATAGGTGAACGAAATTTGGGATGAAACAGCCTGATTCCCAAAGAGAAGGAAGTGCTGTATCGGCGGGTAATGAGCTTGCTGCACTCGGTACAGGTACTTTGGAATAATTCGAGATGGTTCATTTTTCGACGACAGGTTGTTTATAAAGTTGGCTGAAAACGGCTATGAACGGGCACTCCATTTTTTTACTTCGGTAGCCACCACCTGACCACTAATGATAGATGGCGGAACCCCGGGTCCTGGTACGGTAAGTTGACCGGTATACCAGAGGTTAGAGAGCTTTTTACTTTTCATTTTAGGCTTAAGGAATGCGGTTTGCAAAAGGGTATTGGCCAGTCCGTAGGCGTTGCCCCGGAAGGCATGGTAGTCCTTCACAAAATCAGCGTGTGCATAGCTACGCTGATATACTATATGAGCGCGGATATCGGTTCCGGTAAACCGCTCCAGGCGATCCATCACGATATCAAAGTAGCGGTCGCGCACTTCCTGGGTATCCTCCAGACCCGGCGCAACAGGAATGAGCAAAAACAGGTTTTCACAACCCTCCGGCGCAACCGACGGGTCGGTTACAGAAGGTGCACTGGCATAAAACAGGGGTTTGCCGGGCCATTTTGGTTCTGTATAGATTTCTTCGGAATGTAGCCCAAAGTCTTCATCAAAGAATAAATTATGATGCTTTAACCCTGGGATGCGTTTGTTGATACCCAGATACCAAAGCAGGCTGGAAGGCGCCATCACCCGTTTATCCCAGTAGCTTTGACTGTAATTTTGGTTTTGGGGTTCAAGTAAGCGTGTTTCGATGTGATGATAATCAGCGCTGCCAACAACGGCGTCGGCAACAAAACGACTGCCATTCGTAGTGACTACGGCCGTTACTTTTCCGTTGGAGGTTTCAATATGCGCAACTTCCTGACCGGTTTTGATGCTTACACCTTGTTCGCGGGCCACATCGGCCATGGCTTCTACAATTTTGTGCATTCCACCCATCGGATACCAGGTACCCATGCTCATATCGGCATAATTCATCAAACTGTAAAGAGCCGGCGTGTTTTGCGGGGTAGCCCCCAGAAAAAGCACCGGAAATTCCAGGATCTGGATCAGTCTATCATCTTTAAATAACTGTCGTACATGTTTTGACAGCGAGGTAAACATCTGCAAACGAAACAAACTCTTCAGAATGCGCAAATCGGCGAATTCCATGAGGCCATGGCTGGGCTTGTGAACAAAATCGCCCATGCCTACCTTATATTTATATTCCGCTTCGCTTAGGAATTGCCTGAGTTTGGCAGCACTTCCCGGTTCAATGCTTTCAAATAACTGTTCTAGTTCAGCCATTTTGGCTGGAAGCTCCACTACGTCTTTGGAACCGCCCGCTTGCTCCGGATTTTTAAAAATGACCTGATAAGAGGGATCAAGACGTACCAATTGATAATAATCCGACACCTTTTTGCCAAAAAGGGCAAAAAATTGCTCAAAAACATCCGGCATCCAATACCAGGATGGCCCCATATCAAACACAAAACCTTCCGCTTCAAATTGCCGGGCCCTGCCTCCAATGCCTTCATTCTTTTCCAAAATGGTAACATCGAACCCCTCCTTTGCCAGGCAGGACGCGGCAGATAACCCGGAGAAACCGGAACCTATGACAATAACTTTTTTCACAAACGTTGCAAGCGTAAAGGTGTTCTTAAGGTTCCCAAACAATGATGTTAACCTATATTCCTACAAATGTCGCTACAAAACAGTCAATAAGCAAATTTTGTTTAACTTTTAACCCAAAAAATCTTAAACAAAACTGAGATTGGAAGTAAAATGTCTGATACGGTGGTATTTGGAACTATTTTTGTACACCTTTTGGAGAACAACACCCGGATAAAATTGTATTGCTCCCAAATCTTTTTATCTACCATGAATCGATTATTACTTCTGCTCCTGATGACCTGTTCCCATGCTGCCTGGTCGCAACAGATGTTCTGGATCACCGATTGCAGTGAAAAAACCTTTTGCCTGAACATGGGTACCTGTAGCCAGGGTTCTGTTTTCATGACAGAAAAAGCGATCACGAACTGCAATGGTAGCTCAATCGTCAATTATTCCTATAGAATAGACCTCAACAACGATAATATCGTAGATATCCAGTCGTCGGCCGATACCGTTGATGGACTGTTTCAAAAAGGCACCCATAAAATCACCTGGAGGGCCACCGACAACTGTGGTAACCTGATACAATGTACGTATATTTTCCATGTTAAGGATTGTCAGCCTCCAAATTTATTGTGTATCAACGGTTTGACCCAATCACTCGATCAGCCGGATTGCACCATCGGTTTCACCGCCTCCCAGTTTATTCTGACCCTCAACGACAACTGTACTCCAACCAATCAGATTGAATTTGGGATAAGGAAGGTGGGCGATGGCACCGGTTTTCCGGATCAGGATTCCATTCATTTTGATCAATGTGAAAAGGGTTTTAATAGTATAGAGGTTTGGGTGCGCGATGGGAATGGGCTTTCGAATGTTTGCAGCAACTATGTTTTGATCCAGGACAGCAACAATGATTGTATATGCAATAACGACGCAGATGTACACTGGAGCGGCTGCGCAAGTACTTTTACCAATACCCAACTTACAAATTTCAAGCTGTTGGCCAAACTGGAAACCTTGCCAAATGCAGCCATTCCGGTGGTCAAAAATTATAGCCAAAACGTAGAGGACTCCTGCTACACCTTGCACTTGAATGCCATTCCGTTCGGAAACGATTACCAAGCCGTGATTCGGGGTGAACGCAAACTAGGGCCATTGGTGGGCGTAACCACCTATGATCTGGTGCTTACCTCCAAACATATTCTGGCCCTGGAATCCTTTACCAGTGTTTATCAGAGTATTGCAGCCGATGTGAACCGCAGTAAATCGGTGACTACTTTCGACATCGTAGAAACCCGGAAGCTGATTTTAGGCATTTACGATACCTTCCCGAATGCCCCCGCATGGCGTATTACCCGGCCGGTGCTTCAACCCGGTCAAGTGGCTAATTTTAATGCCCTGGTAGATACTTATCAAGTGTTTTTGCCCAACCTGACAGACGATATTCAATTGCAGGGGCTCCAATTTGTGGGCATCAAATATGGGGATGTAAACGGCTCTGCATTGCTGCAAGGAGAACCTGGCGCTGATGATCGCTACCAGGCGCCTCCTTTGCTGGTACATACAGAAGATCTTTGGCTGGAAGCCGGTACAGAAGTGGTGGTGCCTTTCCGCTTTGGGGAATCCATGTTGCTGGATGGCTGGCAAATGGCTTTAAGCGCAGATCCGGACAAAATCCGGTTATTGGAGCTAAACGGACTGCCGGCAGACCATTTTGTATTACAACCAAACAGTGTTCGCGCACTTTGGGCCGATGGAGCAGGTGCTTCCGTGTCAGCAGATTCCCCCATTTTTTACCTTAAAATCCAGGCCATACAAGATGGCAAGCTAAGCGAAGCGCTGACTTTCGACGTTGAAAACATCCGCCCGGAAGCATACGTGGCCGGTACAAGCGCAGCGTTAACGCGCAGGCCGCTGGTGTTGCACCACGGAGCGCCAAAACAGGATCTGGCGGTGTTTTTTCCACCAGTTCCGAATCCGTTTACACAGGAAACCAACTTCGATATATGGTTAAAAATCGACGGCGCAGTGTACCTTGACGTTTTTGATCTGAATGGCAAATTGCTGTACTCTGATCGTTTTGACATGGAGGCAGGTTTGCAAACCCTGCGCCTGAGCGGCTCCGCTTTGCCAGCTCAAGGGGTTATGATGTATAGAATCCGGGCTGATCAGGCGAGTAGCAGCGGACGCCTGGTGCGCATACCTTGATGAATTAGTGACTTTTTATTGCCATTTGGCGTCAACACCCCAGATAACCAGCGTATTCAAACTATTTATGAAGCGGAATAACCTCCCCAACCTGCTGCTTTCCTTTTTACTCCTGTGCAGTGTCTGTTTGTCTGCCCAGAATTTCAGGGTGCAAATAGCCGCTTACGGCGAACCAATGCCCCCTGCTTTTTTTAAAGAACGAGGTATTGAAAAATTTATAGAAACCACCGATCAACTGGGCCTATACCGGTATTTTGCGGGTGCGTATGCTACCAAGGACGAAGCAACACTCGTTAGTAATGACATTGCTGCCAAAGGTTTTCCGTTCGCACATGTGGTTGATTTAGAGGAACAACGGGTACTGGTTGGCGTTGGTTGCCCCTATTTCCGAAACGGTATGGTCTATAACCTGGATCCATATCACAGCGACACCACCGGTATCATATTTTTTGATTTTGGCAGTCAAAGCCTGACTCAGGAATCCAAACAGATTTTGGACCATTTCTTCGAACAGTTGCGGGACAACCCAAAAAAGAAACTCAAAATTCACGGTTTTGCCGATGGCATTGGGAATGCACAGGATAACCTGGAACTTTCCACCGAGAGAGCCCGAGAGGCTCGTAACTACCTGACCTACAAGGGCATACGGGTAGATCGTATGCAAATAGAAGTATTTGGTGAAGCCAATCCGCTCATGGCCAACAAAGATGAAGGCGATGACCTTACAGATGCGCCTAAAAACCGAAAATGGAACCGTCGGGTAGCCTTGAAATTGGTAGATGAATTTGGGGAAACTGCTGCGAACAACACAGGAGTACGCAATTAGCGGTTACTTTGCGTTTTATAGCATGTAGATTTCCATTACCCGTCTTGAAACGCGAATTTGTTCTCAACCTTTTGCTTCTGGTTTTTATCAATCTATTGATAAAACCAGCCTTCATTTTCGGGATCGACCTGAGCGTGCAAAACCGTGCCGGTGAGCAATATGGCGTATATTTTGCGCTACTCAATCTGGCCTACCTTTTCCAGATTCTGAACGATTTCGGGATTCAGAGTTTCAATAACCGGCACATCAGTCAGCACCCTCAACTGCTGCCTAAATATTTTCCCAATTTATTGGCCATTAAATGGCTGTTGGCGCTGGTGTACGTAGTACTCACCATGGCTGTTGCCGGTGCATTGCTGGGTTATAGTGCGGATGCCCTGCACATTCTGCTGGTGTTGCTCATCAATCAGGTACTGGTACAACTCATCCTTTTTTTACGGTCCAACCTTTCAGGCCTGGGATTTTACCGACTGGACAGCCTGTTGTCCAGTCTGGATAAACTCCTGATGCTGTTCACCTGTGGTTTTTTGCTTTGGACCAACTGGTTTGCTTTTTCGCTGTTGCATTTTGCCCTGGCACAAACGGCAGCGCTGATCATTACGGTGGTGGTGGTGTTCGGGTTATTGCGGCAAAGGGCGGAATTTCGGGTTAAACCTGGATGGGCAAGTAATTGGAAGGCTGGCCGGCCGGCTGTGTATGCCATGTTTCGGCAGAGCCTGCCTTATGCACTGGTAGTGCTGCTCATGTTTGCGTATTCCCGTCTGGATGCCGTATTACTGGAAAGGATGGCCGGAGCGGCACATGCAGATGTATACGCAAGCGCCTTCAGATTGCTGGATGCCTGCAATATGTTTGGTTATTTGTTTGCCTCCCTGTTGTTGCCCATGTTTGCGCGGATGTTAAAGGATAAAACCCCCGTTCAGCCGCTGGTTTCCCTAAGTTTTAAACTGATTTGGGCTGGAAGCATTACCCTGGCGGCTGCCATATTTTTTGCCCGGGAAGACCTGCTGCAACTGATGATGCCTGAACGCGCTACCGAATACCGGTTTACGGTATTGGGTATCCTGATCTGGACCTTTATTCCACTCAGTGTAACCCATATCTTCAGCACCTTGCTTACTGCCAAACAAGATTTGATGCGCATGAACCGCTATTTTCTGATGGGCGTGCTGTTAGACCTGGGCCTTAACATACTCCTGATACCGTACTGGAACGCGGCAGGATCTGCAATAGCAGCCCTGACTACACAGGCTTTTATTGCCGGAAGCATGGTGTGGCTTTGTATGAAAACGTTTGAGTTTAAACCTACCCGGAATGGATTGCTGCAAACATTCGGATTTGCGGGATTTGTGCTGCTTGGAGATTTATGGTTGTTTGAGGAAACCGGCATAGATTGGAAATGGAAATTTTCCGGGGCATTGATGATGGGTGGGGTAGGATTATTGTTGTTCAAAATGGTGGAATTTTCGGCACTAATGCGTTTAAAAAAGGAGTGAATTGTGAAAACTGTGTAAAATCTTGCTATCAACACATCCAACTTATGCTTCTGTTGCAAGACCTTTGCGCATGGAATCAAAGTTGACAACTAAATTTCTGGGCGAATCGCTCACTTACGACGACGTTCTGCTCGTCCCTGCCTATAGCGATGTCCTTCCCCGCGAAGTAGATATCTCTTCCCAACTCACCCGTGGTATCCGTTTGAATGTTCCGGTAGTCTCTGCTGCCATGGATACGGTAACCGACAAGAATCTGGCCATTGCCATTGCGCGCCAGGGCGGTATCGGGATGATCCACAAAAACATGAGCATTGCTGATCAGGCCGAACAGGTGCGTGCTGTAAAACGCTCCGAAGCAGGCATGATCATTGATCCGGTAACCCTGCATCCGGAAGCCACTGTGGCTGAAGCATTGGATCTCATGCGCAGACACAGCATCGGAGGTATTCCAATCACTAACCCAAGTGGCAAGCTGGTAGGTATTCTCACCAATCGAGACCTTCGTTTTGAAACGAATCATACCCGCTTGGTTCGGGACCTGATGACTGAAAAAAGTCTGGTAACGGCTCCTCTGGGCACAACCCTTGAACAGGCCCGCGACATCCTGCAACGGCAAAAAATTGAAAAATTGCCCGTAGTTGATGCCGATTTCCGGCTGGTAGGGCTCATTACCTACAAAGACATCATGAAGGGGGTAAACTTCCCGCAAGCCTGTAAGGATTCCTTCGGCAGGCTGGTGGTAGGTGCTGCCGTAGGCGTAACAGCAGATGCAGAAGACCGCGTTAAAGCCCTCGTGGCTGTTGGCGTAGATGTTATCTGTGTGGATACCGCACACGGACATTCCCGCGGCGTGCTGGAGGCCATTAAAAGTCTGAAACTCAAATTCCCGGATCTTCAGATCATTGGCGGCAACGTAGCCACGGGCGATGGCGCCAAAGCCCTGGCCGACGCCGGTGTGGATGGTGTTAAGGTGGGAGTAGGCCCGGGAAGTATCTGCACCACCCGTATTGTGGCAGGTGTAGGTGTAGCCCAGTTGTCTGCCATATTCAACGCATCCCAGGCATTACGTGGAAGTGGTATTCCTATTGTTGGTGATGGCGGCATCCGGTACACAGGCGATATTGTAAAAGCACTGGCTGCTGGCGCCAGCAGCATTATGGCCGGCTCATTGTTTGCCGGCGTAGAAGAAGCCCCTGGCGAAACCATCATTTTTGATGGCCGTAAGTTCAAGAGCTACCGCGGCATGGGCAGCCTGGGCGCCATGCAGCTTGGCTCCAAGGATCGTTATTTCCAGGATGTGGAAGACGACCTTAAAAAGCTGGTTCCGGAAGGTATTGAAGGGCGCGTACCATACAAAGGCACGCTTCAGGAGGTGATGCACCAATATGTGGGCGGTCTACGGGCCGGCATGGGCTACTGCGGCGCTGCCACAGTGGAAATACTGCAGGAAAAAGCCCAGTTTGTGAAAATCACCAACGCCGGCATGAACGAAAGCCACCCGCACAACATCATCATTACCCGGGAATCGCCCAATTATTCCCGAGGCTGATGAATATCGAATATCCAATGTCCAATGTAGAATGTCCAAGTAATGCGCCTGCTTGGGATCAGCACAGCTATTTAGCCACCTACGCCTTACTGGCTAAACAGTTGTGCTGATCCCAAGCAGGCGCATTACTTGGACATTCGACATTGGATATTGTCGTCGGACATTGAATATACCTGAAAAAACGACTTAATGATTACTAGACGTTCATTGAAACAGGGATAAGTTGCGAATATGGTCTTGACTGAGGTTAGAGGCTTTGCAAGTTT
>JBIKUE010000033.1:0-43230 GCA_044347755.1 Saprospiraceae bacterium | reverse complement strand
TTGTAACTTTATATCGGTCTTTGGGCTTGTTTGGTTCGTTGATTGAATCTATCTTTGTCATGGGCCAGGAAGTCGTTTTTTAAGCTTCGTAACTCAAAAATACGCTTGCTGGCTCACTTTTCTTCCTGAAAATTACCCGATCCTCGGGGATTCATGCAACAAAGCCTCGCAGGTGGTTACCGTTGCTGTAGGGGGAATATATCGTTTTACCATGGCCAATCCCGTCATGATAGAGAAGGTCTGATCCTGGCTCAGAAAGTTTACTTTCTTTTCATTGTAACAAGCAGGACTAAAATTGGAATCACAGGGTGGCGATTGCGACATAGCAAATGCGCTTCCTACCAGATCGATATTCCACTTGTCTTCGGATGCATCATGCATACCCTCCTGCTCTTGCACAGCATCTTCTCGCACATAAAAGCCGGAATATCCCGTCAAAATAGGTGTCCAAGGACACATGGTTTTGCAGGGAATATCAAAGTGCCATTTAGCATCTCCAAAGGTACCTTTACACTGTTGATTATGATATTTTTCAGCGCAAAGGCAGGCATCCTCTGTATAATGGTGATTGAATACCCAAATATCACAGTTTTCCGTTTCAACCCCGGCAGTAATTTCAGCATATCTGTCGCTTACCAAGCAATTTGCCGTAATATCCAACCGCCGATAGGCTTGTAAGGCTAAAAACAACTCTTCCAGCGTACGTTGTTGTTCCTCCCATTGCCCGTTTTGCCCAAGAAGCTCATATTCGGTAGCCAGCGTTACCAAATACCAGCCAATTTGGTGCGGGGTTTCGGAGCCATATTCAAGATAGTTGTGTTTTTCATAATTCCAACTTATACCAGGGTTAGGACCTGCCTCAGCACAATTCAAATTTATGAAGTTCGGCTCATCTTGCCTACCAAATAGCCCAGAAGACCCATTTGGCGTTTGCCAAATACTGGTTGCAGGTATTCCATATCCATGAAGCAAATCAGCGCCACAAGTAATTTGAGCAAATTCACTTTCAGACCTGGTTATTCCGTTTCCAATACACCCTTCTGGTTTTCGATCAGACATTACGAAATGTTTGTTAAGATTATCCCGGTATTGCCAGTATTTGGCAGTAAGACTCTCTTTAGAGCAATACTGCGCTTTGAGGTGAGTGGCGAAAAAAATTGCCATCAAGGTGGTAAAAATTGCGATGAAAACCTGTTTCATATTAAGATTTTTAAATGAAGCGATTGATTTAGGTATGAAGAGGGAGGGACTATTGAAGTACAATAGTCAAAAAAGTTCCTGGTGCCAAACAGGATGGATCTATGGCAGAACTCTAATAGTTAATGAAAAAAACAGCGGTATCCCCCGCCGCTAAATAGGCAGAATCTCTGAAAACGGATTCTGTCAACCCAAACCGAACATAATCCCAATAGATATAGGCCATCTCTCCGGAATTTAATCGAATGTCAGAGGTCTGTTGCTCAGAAAATGGCAATACAACGGGGAAGGCAGGAACGGTTATGGTAGCAATCTCTGCCCAAACTTTTTGGATGGTTTTATTTTGAATTCTGACATAAAGGGAGTCATGAAGTGGCAAGTTGTTTTGGCTGACCACCCGAATTACCGCATCTAAAGGGCGAAGTTTTATCTCCAAGTCGTTGGATTTGCCCTTTACAATGGAAGCAGCCTCTCCGCCGAAATTTTGATCCGATAAATAGTTTTGTTTGGTAACATTTAAAACACCAAGCGCATCTTTATAATCTACTGTAATTAAGAATTCGCCCTCAAAATCTGACTTTGTATAACCTCCACCATGAGTTGGAGTACCAATTACAGAATAAGTACTGTAATATATAGTTGCATCTTTAATCGGCACCCCTGTGTTAAAATCCGTCACAACCCCATTGATCATTGTAGGCGGTTCGTCGGTGCAGGCAAAACAGGAAAAGACACAATAAAATAGTATATAGACTCGAAATGGAAGCATGATTATATTAAATTGTAACGAAACAAAGGTATAGCCAAAATCTCAAACAAAAAAGGAAGAATTTATGTCAAAAACGGGCGTATTAACGTAAAAAACGGAAAGAATTCCGCTGAGGATGTATCTTTCGGGCAAAAATTATCTCTATATGAACTTTGGTAAAGCACTTAAAACGGTTCGGCTTGTAAAAGGTTTAAGTCAAAAAGAAGCAGCCGGTCTTTTGCACATGGATGATCGCACACTCCGGGATATTGAAGCAGACAAAACCCGGATTACAGCAGAACAAGTGGAACAATTTGCCCGGATATATTTGGTAGATATTACCCTTATTTATGAAATAGAAAAGGAACAAGTTCCCTTGCAAAACATCGTTCATGAAGCTAAACGCGACGGAATTGTTGTAAATCAAAATCAAGATATTGGAAAAGGGGTAATAGAATACTTAATTTCTCGCATTGAAATTTTGGAAAACAAAGTAAGACAATTAGAGCAAAATTGATACATTATTGCCATTTTTCCTGACCTTTATTTATATTCGGGTAACAATGTACCATCTAAGAAAGTATTAGCGTTCTCTCACGATAACCTCCCATGAACCGTCGCTCCTTTTTTAAACTTGGCAGTATGGCCGCCCTTTTCGCCCATCTGCCCAGCCTGAAAGCCATGCCTGATATCAGTGATAAACCCCGTTTGATCAAACCTCGTAGGTTGAAACCCGGCGCTACTATTGCCGTCATTGCACCGAGCAGTCCGCCTGCTGAAGAAAAACTTCAAAAGGGGCTTCAAAACCTTCAATCCTTTGGTTTCAACCTGGTGGAAGGCAAAAGTCTGCGGGCGCAAAACGGCCATTTAGCCGGTTCGGATCAGGAAAGGCTGGATGATCTTCACTGGGCTTTTAAGGACCCTTCCATTGAAGGCATATGGTGTATTCGGGGAGGCTACGGGGCAGGCAGATTGTTGCCTATGATTGATTATGCTATGATCAGGCAACATCCTAAGCCTCTCATTGGGTATAGTGATATTACTGCCCTGCATATTGCCATACATCAGGAAACCGGATTGGTTACTTTTCATGGACCCGTAGCCACCGCAGAGTACCCTGAAGATACCGTCAGGTATTGGAAATCCGTGATCATGGATACTGTTACCCCTTTAGAGATACAGGGATCAATGGTGGATTCTTCTTTACTATCCATTGAATACCAACCATTTACTATCACACCAGGAACCGCAACGGGCTCCTTAACCGGGGGTAATCTGGCGTTACTCTCGGCGATGGCCGGTACTACACATGCACCGATATTCCGGAACAAAATTGTGTTCATCGAGGATGTTGGAGAACAACCCTACCGAATCGACCGGATGCTTACCCAGTTGATTCAAGGTACTGATCTGATGGAAGCTGCCGGTATCGCATTGGGAGTATTCAATGAATGTCAACCCAAGCCAGGCACCTTTTCCATGAGTCTGCAGGATACCTTACGCAACTGTCTGGGTAATTTGGGCATGCCGGTAGCATATGGAATCCCATTCGGCCATGTGGATCATCAGGCTACCTTTCCTTACGGCATTAAAGCGAGACTTAACGCTGATCAACCAGGGATAACCATCCTGGAAGAAGCTGTAGTATAATCAGGGAGTCTCATAAACATGAACCCCATAAAAATCGGATGACTCTTGATTATTGGAATATTAGTTCCGGTCTTCTTTGGCATCCTCTCTTCGCTCGATATAATCTTGCCAAACAGACTTATAATCATAGGAAAGAAAAATCTCGGTGTCAAAAGCCCCCCATGCTCCGTTTTCAAGAGCCAAATTCAAACGGCGGATAGCGCCTGCCGGACACTGAAGCGTAATGATATGTCCCAAACCCATAGCAAGGGTCCAGGACACCACCTGTACATCTTGAGGTGGAAATATATCCCAAAATCCTTGTGCTTCAAGAATTCTTCGGATTTCCGGCAAATTTTTATCCTGCTGGTGCTTAAGGATCACCGTTACCAGCACACTGTCTACTCCTGCCACAACAGGAGCCTGGGTAGACGGGCCTTCAGGGGCAGTTGGATTTTGTGCAGTTGCACTTTTCATAAAGAGCACGAATAGTGCCAGACAAAACAATATTTTTTTCAACATTTTCTTAAACAGCATTAAGCGTAAAAAGAGCGGCCAAACAGCAATTTGAGCAACAATTCTTTGCCAGAAATACCTTTTATGCCGTTTTGGTTGCGAAATTCTGGAGGCAAAGATAATCGTGGTAATAACACTTTTGATTTTTCAATTCAAGTTGCAAAAACTGATTTTGAAATTACATTTGCCCGGCGCTTGTATTTTATCATTTAACCAGGTAACCAGAAAGCAACAGCCAAACTGGTGCATCGTTCAAAAAACAACCAAACTTATGTTCAAACAACACCCGTCCGGACTACCATACCTGTTCCTTACTGAACTTTGGGAACGATTCGGATATTACCTGATGATCGGTATTTTTATGCTGTACATGACCGACTCTGAACATGGAGGGTTGGCCATGACCCGATCACAGGCCTCCGATATATTTGGCACGTTCATAGCCCTGGTGTACATCACACCTTTCATGGGCGGTCTGTTGGCCGATAAGTTGTTGGGATACCGTAATAGTATCATTTTGGGTGGCGTACTCATGGGGGTTGGATATCTGATGCTGGCTATTTCTAACAGCATGGCCACTTTTTATGGTTCCCTGTTTGTGATGATCCTGGGCAATGGTTTTTTCAAGCCCAACATCTCTGTTTTGCTTGGAAATCTGTACAACGAAGACAAGTATAAGGTACTCAAGGATACCGGCTACAATATCTTTTACATGGGCATCAATATTGGCGCCTTCATCTGTAATTTCTTTGCAGCCTGGTTACGCCATAATATTGGCTGGGGGGCAGCATTTGCGGCGGCAGGTATTGGAATGTTCCTTGGCGTCATTGTTTTCGTGCTGGGCTCCCGTCATTACGCACATGCAGATGTGCGTCAGCCTGCGGTTGCGGGAGAAATGGGAGTTGGTCAAATGTTATCGTCTGTTTTGCTTCCAGCCATTGTAACCGGGATCGCAGGTTGGATGATACCTGGAAATATCTTTGGAACCGATTCTACCGATGCCTTCCTGTTTGGCAGTATTCCGGTGATTGCTTTTTATCTGTGGACCTATTTGAAATCTTCTGAGGAAGACAAACCCCGCATCAAAGTACTTTTGTCTATTTATGCTGTAGTCATTATTTTTTGGGCAATTTTCAAGCAAAATGGTACTGCACTGACCACCTGGGCGGAGTTTTACACAGATCGCGAAATGCCAACTTTGATTGCTAAACCAGCTGAAACACTTAAAATGGCGCAGGTGGTTAGCATGGATTCTGCTTCTTACCCTAAATATGACAACCAGTTCCGAACCACACAGGGAGAGGATGGCAAACCAGTTAAGATTTCAACCTTCAATCCTTATTTTAATAATATCCCGGAAGCGGAACGACCGGCTGCCGGAGAAAAAGTAAACCTCGTTTCCACAGAAATATACCAGTCTGTAAATCCCTTTTTTGTGGTAATATTGACTCCTTTAGTCATTTGGTTTTTCACCTATCTGCGAAAAAGAGGCAAAGAACCTACCACTCCCGCCAAAATTGGATGGGGATTATTTATCTCTGCTCTTAGCACGCTGGTAACGGTTCTGGCCGTATATGCCTGCCACAACGGCATGGAAAAAGCATCCGCATGGTGGATCATCCTCACTTATGGGGTCATTACGGTTGGGGAACTCTTCCTGAGCCCGATGGGACTATCCATGGTGTCCAAAATGGCGCCACGGCATATCACCGGCTTAATGATGGGTGGCTGGCAATTGGCCACTTCACTGGGCAACAAGCTAAGTGGTGTTTTAGCCACCATGTGGGATCGGTACGACAATAAAGCTAACTTCTTTTGGGTAAACTTTATCATGCTGTCTTTGGCCACCCTCGCACTGTTCGCCATGTTGCGATGGCTAAACAAGGTATTCAAAGATAAAGGGCTTGCTTAAATGGATCCTGTCAAATTTAACTGCCTGATATATTTTTTGCGTGCTAAAAGATGAAAACTTCAGGCTACTTTTTTAAATTTGTCCTGTTGAAGCTCCAGGAGTTGCTTCCACAAATTGATACAGTTTCATTCATATCTAAACTTGTTTCATATGTCGATCAAACAAAAGTTTTCACGTGAAAAAACCTCGGCAAAAGACCGTGAAAGCAACCGCAACTTTCTCGTTCTCATAGTGCTGGTTACAGTAGCCCTGATGGCGCTGGTTTACTATGTCTTTGTTTAAAAACGAAAATCCGAGGCAATTTGCGCCCTAAAAACAAAAGTCACAAAGGAGATACTCTCCCATGTGACTTTTGTTTTTACAGGGCTTTCCTGAATTACAGTCGCAGATCCTCCACCCTTATCCCCTTGTATTGCTTTGCATCAAAGGTGAACTGAGCAGCAGGCAAAGACTTGTTTGGAGTTATGCGGGTAATGACAAAAGTGTAGCGGGATCCATCCTTGGCAAATCCTTTTACACTTTGAATGACTCCCGCCTTCTCATCTATGGCGATTCGAAGTTTGGAGTATTCCGAGTTTCGGTCTTTGGGTTTGAATTCTATCATGGTAAGGATCTTACCGGCTTCCGTCACTTTATCAGATATGGCATAAAGAAAATCTCCTTTCTGATAGCGTGACAAGAGTTCTTTCGGACTCATCAAAGAGTTCGCATCCTTGGGATCCGCATCATTGATTTGAACCTCATTACTCTTTTTTTGGTAAGCCCAGGTGGTTACCCCATCACTTACAACTGTTTGATCACTCATCTCCAACCGGAATTTTTTTCCATCCTGGGCAATGGCCCCTTTTTGAACATCCTTTGCCTGGCCAGGCACTTCAATTGTAAGGGAAAAAGCTGCATCTATAGTTTTATAGGCGTCATACTTTTTCCGGATTTTGTCAAGGACCTTTTTAGCCGCCGGATCGCTTTGTTCAGGAGCTTGCTGAGGTTGCGCCCACAGACAGACACTAAAGGTTAACAGGGTAATCAAAGACAACATTTGCTTTCTCATATACAATAGAACTTGTTCGATTTGTTTGGACTGTACACATGTTTTAACGAAGGTATAGGTCTCAAGTTGCTCAACCATCCGTTAAAGATTTCAAAAACCATTACTTTTCTGCCCTAAACACAACAGCATGCTCAAATTAGCTGCAAGATTACTGCTCTTTTGGTTAAGCCCGGCATTCCTCATTGCCCAAAACATTCCACCTGAACGAAGAACTGATTGGCAAAATGCAGGATTAACAGCGCCACCTCCTACATATGCAGCGATACGAAATATTCTGGATTTTGGAGGCAAAGGCGATAGTCTGACGTTAAACGACGAACCTTTTATTCAGGCTCTTGCTTCCTTGGAAGGCGAGCCCGGGATCATTGATTTCCCGCCGGGTAAATACCTCTTCCAAGAATCCTTGTCTATGCGAGACAGCCTGATCCTTCGAGGTGCAGGAGCCGATCAGACCCGTTTTTATTTTGATCTGGGAGGCGCCTCCCAACATTGTATATCATTCCAGGGACTAGTCGAGCCGGCAAATCTGTCGATTCCGTTGCTTGAACCCTGTATAGTAGGAGATTCTTTACTGCACCTTCAATCAGACTTAAAACCAGGAGATTTTGTCAAACTGGAATGGAATGACAGCCTGGTGATCTACTCAAGCTGGGCTCGGGGGGCCGCAGGTCAACTATTTCTCATCAAAGATTCCGAGACTGATCACATCAGCCTGAATCACCCTTTACGCATTTCAGCAACCCTTGATCAAAACCCCAGGCTTCGTAAAATTAACCCGGTTAAAAATGCCGGAGTAGAATGCATCTATCTGAAACGATTAGATGGTGAAGTACCATTTACCGCTAATATTTCTCTTGATTATGCCTTGCGCTGCTGGCTATCCGGCATTGAAAGCGAACAATGCAATTTCGGGCATTTCACCTTGAATACCAGTGCACAATGTGAGATATATGGCTGCTATCTGCACGATGCTTTTGCTTATGGGGGAGGCGGACAAGGCTATGGAGTAGTGTTACAATCCACTTCTTCCGACAATAGGGTGCAAAACAATATATTCAGACACCTGCGTCATTCTATGCTTCTACAAAGCGGCGCTAATGGGAATGTGTTGGCTTACAATTTTTCCACTGAACCATTTTGGGAAGAATTCCCGAATGATGGTGCCGGAGAAATAGCCATTCATGGAAATTATCCTTCCTACAACCTATTTGAAGGCAATATCTGCAAGAACATCAGACCAGATGGCTCCCACGGGCTAAATGGTCCTATGAATACCCTGTTCCGAAACCGAACCAGCGGTTATGGACTAATTTTTTCAGCACCGCAATACCAGGCTAACTATAACATCGCTGGAAATGAAATTCTCCAGGGTGGCTTTTTACAAGGCCTATATATTGTATCAGGAACCAATCATTTGGAATTAGCTAATTATCAGAATGGGAATATTGTGCCTTCTAATGCACCTGTCACACAAGAACCATCACTTTACTGGACCTTACCACCTAAATTTTTGAATGAAACCTCCTTTTTAATTGGCCCGCCCGCAAACTTCAACTCAGGCACAATTCCCGCACGTGAACGATTCAATAGTCCGTTCTCCAAAACCACATGTGATATCCGGGAAAATATCTGGGTAGGTGTGCATAATGCTACTGCTACAGATGCCCCTTTGTTTCAACTGTTTCCCAATCCGGCAACAAGCACCTTTGTCGTAAATAGTCAACAACCTGGGCATTTGGAAATCTTTGACCTTGCTGGAAGCAAAAAATGGCAGGGACAAATACCAATTGGACAACAATCTGTTTTTTGCGCCAGTTGGCCAAATGGCTATTATCTGGCAACCCTAAGATCTCAGGATGGAATCAGCCACCTATGGCTTGTAAAAGGGCCAAACAACTAAATTTTTCCAATCTGAAAATTGGAGAAGGTGCTTTTGTACCTTTACGCTGGCAAAAAACCACCACCACTGCGTTTTTGCGCATTATTGCCTAACCAAAATCAAAAACTGAATCTATGCAAGAACAGGGAATGAAGAACCCTAATGCCAATCTACAGGAGATTGGCCTGAAAAATTGGAAAAATGCCTATTGGAACCTGACTCCGGAAGAACTTGTTGAACATGCCATTGCCAAAGACATGGGGAAATTGGCCGATTCCGGGGCACTGGTTATTTACACCGGAGAATTTACCGGACGATCACCTGACGATCGTTTTATTGTAAAGGACAGCGCAACAGCTAACCAGGTAAATTGGGGCAAATCCAATCTCTCCTTTGAACCCAAAAAATTTGATGCCCTTTGGCGAAAAGTATGCAGCTACCTCCGCAAAAAGGATCTTTATGTGCGTGATGTGGAGGCTAACGCAAGTGCAAACCCCGAATATCGGCTTCGCGCCCGTGTGATCACAGAATATCCATGGTCTAATCAGTTTGCCTACAATATGTTCATTCGGCCGGAGGCTGATTACCTGGAAAATTTTGATCCAAAATGGACGGTGCTTTGCGCCCCCGGGTTTAAAGCTGACCCCGCAGTAGATGGTACCCGTCAGCATAATTTTGCCATTATCAATGTCAAAAAACGGCGTTTGCTGATCGGCGGAACCGGGTATACCGGTGAGATAAAAAAGGGGATCTTTTCTGTGATAAACTTTGTTTTGCCTACCCGAACCAAAGACGCATTACCCATGCATTGCTCCGCAAATGTAGGCGCAAATGGCGACATTGCCCTCTTTTTCGGACTCTCCGGTACAGGCAAAACAACCTTGAGCGCAGATCCTGATCGCCCGTTGATCGGGGACGACGAACATGCCTGGGGTAGCGGAGAGGTATTCAATTTTGAAGGCGGTTGCTATGCTAAAACCATCGATCTGACCCTAGAAAAAGAACCAGACATTTATAAAGCCATTCGCCATGGAGCCATCCTTGAAAATGTAAAATTTTTGCCCGGTACCCGTAAGGTAGACTTTGCAGACCGAAGCATTACTGAAAATACCCGGGTCTCCTACCCTATTCACCATATAGAAAATGCGGTTTCGCCTAGTCGGGCAATGGGTGATCCGAAGAACATCTTTTTCCTTACCTGCGATGCATACGGCATTCTTCCGCCAATCTCCTGGCTCACCCCTGAACAGGCCATGTACTATTTTATCAGCGGATACACGGCGCGTGTGGCTGGCACAGAAGTAGGGGTAAAAGAACCAAAATCAACGTTCTCCGCCTGCTTTGGGGCGCCATTCTTGCCGCTGCATCCGGCTAGATACGCAGACCTTCTGGGGAAAAAACTGCGTAAAAGCAAAGCAAAAGTTTGGCTGATCAATACAGGCTGGGTAGGTGGCCCTTATGGTGTTGGAGAGCGAATTAAACTCTCCTATACCCGTGCCATGATCACAGCAGCACTTCGTGGCGAACTGGAAAATGTGGCGTTCGAAAAGCACCCCGTTTTCGGCATGGAAATGCCGGTTAATTGTCCTGGAGTACCCTCAAATCTGCTTAACCCTGGTAATACCTGGGCTGATAAGGCACAATACAACGCAAAAGCTCAGTCCCTGGCGAAGGAGTTTGTTCTGAACTTCGAAAAATATGCCGATCAGGCAAGCCCGGAAATTTTGGCGGCTGGTCCAAAACTTTGATGTATTAGCTAGTGGTGAACCAATTTAGTAACTGAAAAACTGAAGTGATGATTTGGGGTTTGATTAGGCGTTTAGAGTGCGTTATGCGGGACATAATAAGCGATAAACAACGAAATCAGGCGCCAAAAGCAACCTTCAGTTTTTTAGGGACTAAGTTGGTTCACCACTAGATGCTAACACAAAGGTGTGAAGGCCGTTAAGTGTACGCTTCCTTTATGCCTTGGCACCTTTGTGTTAACTTCCATACCTTTACCCGGAATTTCTTTTCAAATATGAAGATCATTCTCGGTGTATCCGGATCTATAGCAGCTTATAAAGCAGCGCCTTTAATCCGGCTTTGGGTTAAACAAGGCCACGAAGTGCAAGTGCTGATGACCGATTCTGCCAAAGCTTTTATCAGCCCCCTCACCTTGTCGACCTTGTCTAAACGACCGGTATTGACCGAGGTGGTTTCAGAAGAAAGCTGGAACAATCACGTGGAATTAGGCCTTTGGGCAGATGCAATGGTGGTAGCACCGGCCAGCGCCAATACGCTGGCCAAACTAGCCAACGGATTGTGCGACAACATAGTAAGTGCTGTTTACCTTTCAGCCCGATGCCCGGTTTATGTAGCCCCGGCCATGGATGTTGACATGTGGAAACATCCTGCCACACAATCTAATATCAGCAGACTTCAAAGTTTTGGAGTACACATTATACCAGTTGGTCACGGCGAACTGGCCTCAGGCTTGATTGGTGATGGACGGATGGCTGAGCCAGAAGACATCATTAAGTTCCTTGCATCACATAACCTCCGAAATGGCAAGTTAACCGGTAAAAAGGCCATGGTTACAGCAGGACCAACCTATGAAGCCCTGGATCCTGTGCGATTTATCGGCAATCATTCTACCGGAAAAATGGGCATAGCCATTGCAGAAGCCCTGGCAAAAGAAGGCGCTGAAGTGACCCTTGTTTTGGGCCCCACGGAACTACGCCCTGCAGATTCAACCATTAAGGTTCTACCCGTAATGTCTGCTGCAGAAATGTATGCTGCCTGTGAAAAGGTATTTCAGGAAACCCATATTGTGGTACTGGCAGCTGCAGTTGCGGATTACAAGCCCCGGCATTTCTCCGAAACCAAGATCAAAAAGAAGGAGGGAGACCTGCAGCTGGAACTGGAAAAAACCGTTGACATTGCCGCCACATTGGGTAAGATCAAAAAACCGGAACAGGTTTTTATAGGGTTTGCGCTGGAAACCGATAATGAGCAAAACCATGCACTACAGAAGTTGGCTAAGAAAAACTTCGATTTTATCGTACTCAATTCCATGCGTAATCAGGGCGCCGGGTTTGGTCACGACACCAACCAGATCACCATTTTGCGAAAAGACGGGACTCATATTGATTTCCCATTGAAAAGCAAACAAGCCGTGGCAGAAGGTATTGTGCACGAAATTTGCAGTATAGGGAATGTCTGAAAATTACTTACCTCCGGCAGTATTTTTCAGTTACACCCTAGTGGTGAACCAACTTAGTCCCTAAAAAACTGAAGGTTGCTTTTGGCGCCTGATTTCGTTGTTTATCGCTTATTATGTCCCGCATAACGCACTCTAAACGCCTAAACAAACCCCAAAATCATCACTTCAGTTTTTCAGTTACTAAATTGGTTCACCACTAGCCAACCCAAACAACCATTATTGCATCATTAGAAAGGGTCGCATCCGTTTTTTACTCTTTAGCGACCAAAAATACCTGTCATGACAAAAAAAATCGGTCTGGCTTTTGCCTTATTTCTCTGCTTTTCAAGCCTTTACGCTCAAGGTGAGCTCAATGCCAGCGTGCGGGTAAGCACTCCGCAGTTACAACGGAACGACCGCAAAGTGTTCGACCAGCTGGAGGTTTCTCTAAAGGACTTCCTGAATAATACCAAATGGACCAGCGACAACTTCGAGCTGGAAGAAAGAATCAAATGTAATTTTATCCTTACCATTTCCAAGGAATTGGAAGGCAACGTTTTTGAAGCTGAACTCGCCGTTCAGGCAACCCGCCCGGTATATGGAAGCGGATATGAAACGCCCTTGCTTTCTCACCTGGACAAAGATGTAATATTTACATATGAACAGAACCAGCCCATTGAATTTTTGAGAGACAATCCTGAAAATCAAAATTTGTCGGCCTTGCTGGCTTTTTATGTGTATATTATCCTTGCGATGGATTATGATTCTTTTTCCCAATATGGCGGCGAACAACACCTTCTTACTGCAGAAAAGATTGTAACCAATATCCAAAACTCCAGTAGTAACTCTACGCCGGGCTGGCGCCCTTCGGATGGCGGCAAAAACCGCAACCGGTATTGGATTATGGAAAACCTGCTCAATCCACGCGTTCGACCTTTCAGAAACGCCATATATAACTACCACCGGAAAGGATTAGATATGTTCACAACCAACCAGGATCAGGCCAAAGCCGCTATACTATTGGCATTGGAAGACATTGATAAAGTTGCTGCAGCTTATTTTAATTCTATGATTATTCAGATGTTCTCCTATGCCAAAAGAGATGAACTGGTGGAAATGTGGAAAGTTGCCCCAAAAGCACAAAAAGACCGGGTCATTCAAATCATGTCTAAAATTGACCCAGCCAATTCACAACGTTACCGGGAAATTGGAAGTTGAGGCCTTTCAAGCAGCTCTTTTTCTTATTTTTTTGTAATTAGTACAGCGCGACCAAACGGCTTCCGTAGTTTTGCCCAAAACTCCGAAAGCCGTTTCGCGTTTTAACATCCAAATTATCACTCGTTCCTAAGCAAAGCTTTAATGGATACCGTTTCAATTGTTCTTCAATTTCTGCTCAGTCTTTCCATCCTCATCGTTTTACACGAACTGGGTCACTTTGCGCCTGCAAAATGGTTTAAAACCCGTGTGGAAAAATTCTATCTGTTCTTTGACGCCCCTCCTTTCAATTCCTTGTTCAGTGTAAAAAAAGGTGAAACAGAATACGGAATCGGGTGGCTTCCTTTGGGCGGTTATGTAAAAATATCGGGTATGATAGATGAGAGCATGGATAAGGAACAAATGAAAGGCCCTGCGCAACCATGGGAGTTCCGTGCTAAAAAAGCCTGGCAACGCCTCATCATTATGATTGGAGGCGTAACGATTAATTTCCTTCTGGGACTTTTCCTCTTTGCCATGGTGCTGTGGGGTTGGGGACGTGAGTTCATTCCAAGCTCAGAATTGAAACAATATGGAATGTCGTTTGATTCCGTTTTGCTGCAAAGCGGTTTCCAGCAAGGAGATTTGTTGCTGACTGTTGGCGGGCAACCATTTGACAGACTGGATCCCAATGAATTCCGCAAGCGGGTAATGCTCAATGGCGCCAGAGATGCAACTGTTTTACGGAACGGAACACAGGAAACGATACGTATATCAGATGAAGCTGCTGCTAAAATCCCTAAAATCATGAAAAACGACCTGCTTTCAGCGCGGGTTCCATTTGTGGTTGAGCTAGTATCCGACAAAGGACCGGCATCTACAGCGGGCATTAAAAAAGGTGATCGTATCATCTCCTTCAATGGTCAACCCATTGAATACTTTGACCAGTTCTGGCCGGTAGCCTCCAAGCATAAAAGCCAAACCGTAAATATTGGTATCATTCGCGAAAGCGGAGATTCCAGCACACTTTCCGTTACGCTGACTCCTCAGGGCAAAATTGGCGCAAACGCTAAAATGGCGGCCTACTTTAAAAAAGAAACCCAAACCTATTCGCTGGCAGAAGCATTCCCTGCAGGAGCAAAAATGGGCTGGAATTTCCTCACAGACCAGATGCAGGCTTTCAAAATGATGTTCCGGGGCGATATTTCCGTTAAAGACAATCTGGGCAGTGTTATCAGCATTGGTAAACTGTTCGATCCATCATGGGATTGGCGCATTTTCTGGACCGTGACCGCTTCTTTAAGCATCATTCTGGCGTTTATGAACCTGCTTCCAATTCCTGCACTGGATGGCGGTTATGTGTTGTTTCTCATTTGGGAAGTGATAACCGGCCGGAAAGTGAGCGATCAATTCATGGAACGCGCTGTTACGGTAGGATTTTTCCTCCTGATTGGCCTGATGATCTTTGCGCTCGGGCTTGATGTCTGGAGATTATTCTAGTATGTATGAACCATTTTGATTTTTTGGGAATTCCTATGTCTTTCATAGTGGATGATGCCACTATCCGTACTCGCTATTTGCAAAACAGTCGCAAGTACCATCCGGACTTCCATACCCTGGCGGATGAAAAAGCAAGATCAGAAGCATTGGAATTATCAACCAGAAATAATGATGCCTTTAAGATTTTGAGCGATCCCGATGCGCGCATGCGATATATCTTAAAAGAAAAAGGCATTTTGGGTGTGGAAGGAGAACAAGGAAGTTTGCCGCAGGATTTTTTGATGGACATGATGGATATCAATGAATCCGTGATGGAATTGGAGTTTGACTTCAACCAGCAATTGTATGAAAATGCGCTAAACAACCTTAAAAAGATGGAAAACGAGCTGGAAACAGCGATACAACCAGTATTAATGAACTGGTCTGAACAACATAGTTCGGAAGATGAGTTGATTCGGGTTAGAGATTTTTTTTACAAAAAGCGCTATTTGTTGCGCACCAAAGAAAATCTCTCTAAATTTGCACCCGCTTAAGCAAAGAGCCAAGCAAAGGCAAGGCTGCAAAAGCGAAAGAATCCAAGTTGCGGGAGTGGCGGAATGGTAGACGCGATGGTCTCAAACACCATTGACTTCACGGTCGTGCGAGTTCGAGTCTCGCTTCCCGCACTAAAAAGCGTTCATGGTTTTACCCTGAACGCTTTTCTTTTTCCCCCTACCCCATTGCGTGATATTACATTCCCACGTATCTTTGCAGCGTCCCTCATTTCAAAAGATAGTCTCTCCACTATACTAAGTTTCTCAAAATGCAGTTTTATGCGCGTTTTGAATTAACTTGGTACGTTCTGCACATTCTTGCGGTCCGCCATAATATTACATATTTCCAAAACCGGGTCAGGCCAAGCCTGAAGAGCGAGGCTGCTATTTAGCGTTTCACTCCACGTAGAAAGATTTGGCCGGCTCAAAACCATGCTGCTTATGAACACCAAACTCCGCGCCGGGTATCTGATCGGGTTGCTCCTTTCTGCTGCCTCCATATTGAATGCCCAAAAGTCGGCGGTAAACGAGCTGACTTCCCGCGCCGACCGGCAGTTCGACCTTTACTCCTACAACCTGGCTATTCAAACCTATGAAGAAGTCCTGAAAGAGGACAAAAGCAATGCGCACGCACTCGCTCGTATTGGCGACTGTCATTTTCAGCTCAATCGTCCTGATAAAGCCATTGAATGGTATCAAAAAGCCCAGAATACCTTCAATATGGAATCAGATGTTCCGCTTCGTCTGGGTAAAGCACTGATGCAGACAAGCGACTACGATGGCGCTAAGGATCAATTTCTGTTATATACGGAAACCGATGAAAAGGTAGGACGTCATTTTGCTAATGTGGCTGACTTCGCCATCAAAAATGCAAAAAAAGAAGGACAATGGCAGGCAAAAAATGAAGCCATCAATACTGCGGCAGCTGATTTCGGCCCGGCTTTTTATCAATCAAAAGTGGCCTTCAATTCTGCCCGCACTGATATTCAGCCTAAAGGAAAACCTGCAGGTGACATCCAGGGCGGAAATACCAATTTCCTGTTTGTAAGCCAACGCAGCCCGGACAACGATATGTTGCAAAAGCCGGTATTCCTTCGTTCCGATATGCAAAATAATCGCAACGAAGGCCCGGTAAGCTTTTCTTCCAATGGCCGAAAGGTTGCCTTTGCACGAAATAAGTTCATAAGCGGAACCCGGCAAATCGCCGAAACCGGTATGAATATGAGCATTTATCTGTCTGATATTGAGGACGGTGTATGGCAAAGTCCAAAAGCCTTCCCATATAACGGCTCAACCTTTGGTACCGGATTCCCTTGCTTGTCGCCCGATGGGACAAAATTGCTTTTCGCCTCCACCCAACCTGGTGGTTTTGGCGGATGGGATATTTATATTTCCAATTGGACGGCCAGCGGCTGGAGTGAACCACGTAACCTGGGCACACCTCTGAATACGCCTGGCAATGAAGTTACCCCATATTTTGACGGTGATTATATCTATTTCTCTTCTGACTGGCACAAAGGTCTTGGCGGACTGGATGTATTCAGAGCTACACTGGGCGCTTCCGAGATTACGGAGGTCATTCACATGGGAACAGGTATTAACTCCCCCCGAGATGATTATGGCTTCATTTATAATGCCACTGAAAACATTGGCTACCTTACCAGTACGCGCAGTGGTGGCAGAGGTAATGAGGACATTTGGATGGTGAACAAAAAATGGAATGATGAGCCATTGACCAGTAAGTCTGAGCCAGTTGTGAAGCCTACTGAATATGCTACACCCGGGGAAGAGCCAAGCAGTGACAATGGCAAAGGGGATCTGCATCTATTGGTAACTGATGAGCGGGGATTCCCCTTAGGTGACGTAGAGGTAGACCTTTCTGATTGTTATAGCTATAAAGGCAAAACCGGTCGGGATGGAAAGTTCTATTTTGATGAACTCCTTCGCCCTATATCTTGCCAGATCTCCCTGAAAAAATCCGGCTATACCGACAAAAAGCTGGAGGTAAGTGATTTTGGCAAAATGAACGCAAAAATTGCCATGAGCCAGGATGCCAGAGAAGAATTCCGTGGCTATGTGTACGATTCCAAAACCAACGCTCCTTTACGCAGTGTTTCGGTTCAGGTGCAACTGGAGGATGACGTGCAGGAAACCACTACAGATGAAAATGGCTATTATAGCATGTTTGTAGAACCTGGTCAGGCTTATCTGGTCAGTTATAATAAAAACGGGTACATGGATGCCGTAATACGCACCAATTTCCCTTACAACAGCAACCACAAAATCAGCAATGTGCTGATGGACAAAGCATATACCGACCTGGCCGTCACTAAAAAGGATGGTTATGTTGACTACGATAATACAGCAAAGCCAGTCGTTTACAGTGATGTGACAGAATCTGGCATAACACAGGTTATACCTAAATCCAAACCATCCCAGGAAGGCAGCCTTACCGGCTATTCCATTCAGTTGGAGGCCACCCCTGAGGCGGTTACTGATGCCAAACTCCGACCATACGAAGGACTTACCAAGTATGGCAACCTGTACGTAAAAACAGAACGTAATCTGAACAAGATCCGACTGGGAATTTACCCGACACAAGCCGAGGCCAATGCCTATTTGAAGAAAGTGCACCAAACAGACAAGAGATACAAAAGCGCCTGGGTGGTTGAAGAATGGGATGGCGACAAAACATTACTGGTAGAAGGCGAAACGCCTGCTGCACCCGCTCAATACAGCACAGAAGAACCTGTTGCCAAGCCGGATGCTTCTTTGGTACGGTATGCCATTCAACTCAGTTCATTCCCTGCCGATCGAAGGGTATCCATTTCGGATTATTCCCGTATGAATGGTGTAGGAAACTTGTACTCCAAAACGGAAAATGGTTATACCAAAGTACGAATGGGCATTTGGAAAAACTATGCCGAGGCCGAATCTGCCAAAAAAATTGCCATGGTTCGCGGGTTTACAGATGTAAACATCATCACGGAACGTGCAGACGACCCCGAGATTCGCGACCACCTTATTCCTCCGGTAACAAGTCCAAGTGCCCCCAAAACGGTAAAAATCAAAGAACCGGATCCCTTGGCGCCTGTGGTTTACAGCACCACACCTGACACCAAACCGACCATTGCAGGCCCTAAAAAAGGTCAGCCTTATTTGGTACGTATTGCTGCATTATCAAAGCCGGAAAGCTTTGAAGTTGATCCTGTGGAAGATTTGGGTACCATTGAAAAACGACCTGCTAAAAATTCTCCGGGCATGACACTCATTCTGATTGGAACCTATTCAGATTTGGATACTGCGAAAAAAGTAGCCCAGGAATTGATTGAGCGTGGATACAAGGATGCCTATGTGGTGAAAGATGAAAATGGCAACCTGGTGAGGAAATAGCAGATAAGAAGGACATTGGGATTATGTAGATATTATTGAGGTCATTTGGAGAATTGCTCCAAATGACCTCAATTTTTACCAAATGACCTTAATTCCCCTTTACCCACCTTCCTGCAAACAGGCATTTTCCTGTCTTATCCAGGACTTGTAAGATATAAACCCCATCCATGAGTCCCACTATGGACATTTGACCCAGGCTTTTCCGGGAATCCACAAACTGATCAGCTACTTTTTGGCCTAGTGTGTTGTAGACAACCAAGTGAACATCTGTTTTTATGTCAGATTGGACATTCAGGACATCTATGGCTGGATTGGGAAATAAGGCAAATCCATTGTTGAAATCCGGGGGCTTAGGCCCAGCTCCATTCGGCGCTCCAAACGCCGCCCAAGGCCTTGCCTGTTTAATGGTCAGCCTCCCCTCGGCATCAATTTTATATTCGATTTCCATGGCAAACATGTTCTGATCCTCAACTTGGTACAGGATGCTAAATTGTTCATGAATGACCGCAAGGTATTGTCTCATCTGATCCAGATAATGTGGCTTCATGATTAGTGAATCTTTCGGCGCCAGATTGGAGGTGTTCATAACCATAAAATCATCCTCAGTTACCACCACGGCATCCAGCAAAATCTCCTCTGGCACAGAGGGGCCCTGAGGGTTTGTAACCAGGTCGTCACCAACCTGTGTGTTCAGGTAATAGGTCCCGTCTGTGTGGTAAAATGGGTCTGTTGTTACACCGACACCATTGGCCAGTTCATTTTTAAAGTTTGGATGTACTAAAACCCCCATAGCCACAGTGAAGTGATCTACCTTGTTAAACGAACGTTCGTTAAATGCCCTGAAATTCCACAGACTGGCAAATACTTCTTTGATTGACTTGCTTATATGTCCTTCAGAAGGCTTTTGGGTCTTGGAATCATACAAACCAGCTCCGCTAAATCCCGGTAAATCTTCATTATTGGTGCTTGAGCGACAACGGATGGAGGTTCCAGACGGAAACGACTGCTGCATCTGACCTAATTCATCCAGCATCCAATTTGGCATTTCTGCCTCCTTTATGCGTTTTCTGAACCAGGCCAATTTTTCCTCCTGAATAGCATAATCAGATTGAAAGACCGGATCGTCCAACATGGCCTGTGCCATGGCATAAAATCCATTGTATTGCATAAAGGCATCATAGAAAAAAAATGGAATGCCAAAACCATCCGGTATTACGCCATCCGGAAATCCAAACCTGCGCATGGTTGCAACATTGGCGCATTTTACCCCAAAGCTGGCAGCATCATAAAAATCAATACTATCCAGCGGCATAATACGGGTGACACTCAAGTCTCTGACCAATTTTTGGGGTTTAACTGGCTGTGAGGCTTTAAAAAAGGCTTCCACCTCAGCAAGACTTGCCTCCCGAAGCGTAAATCCATTGCTTTCTGCCTTAAAATAAACATGCTTTCCAAGCAAAGCAAGTATGCCCGGATGCTGCAAAGCGTCGCGGATAAACGCATTAGGTACATGATCCTGTATGGCGCGCAGATTAACGTGTGATAATGGCGTTTGTACAACTGCCGTGATCATACCTCCCACCCTGGGCAACTCATTGGGCAGGGTTTCACAAACCACTATATCCCTGCTATTGGGCGTCTCACCGGGTTTTAACAGCCTTAAAAAGCCAAATCCTTCTGCAGCATGGTATACCTGATAATCAAGGTCAGCAAATAAATCCTCCTCCAGCAACACAGCAATTCTGGAAGCATCATAGGCCGCTTTTTCAGCCCAATATAGTTGCAAACCAACTGGCTCAAGTGGGAAATAGCACAGGTTGTTTTTGAGAAAGGGCATATTAGCCGCCAGCAACTCCATGGCCTTTTGGATGTAATCAATGGAGAATGAATTGTTTGCATGAAAGAAAAAACGATATACCCCAGGGGAACCGTTTGGAGCAACAACAAATGGGTGAAAAGCAATAGTACCCGTCATCAGGGTACCATCGTTGGTATATCCAATGGCGTGCGCGAAATCTGTGTGAAGGTCATGCGTATTGCTGTTCACAAAAAACAGCTCAGGTTCTGCTGCATCCCGGTTATGGATAAAAAACTTCAATAATTCAGTCGAATCAACGCCTGGAGCGGATTCAGCATAGGAAAGTTTTTTGAACGTGGCTCGATCCGGAATGCGAACCACTCCATCTTCAAATGCTATTGGCTTGGCCACATTGAAAGGACTGAATGTTGGCTCACCGATGATTTCTTCTATATCGTTCCGCCCATCTCCATCCGTGTCTGAAGGATGAGCCAGCAAATGTTCGGTCACCAGATATTGCTCTTCCGGATAGGCCGCCAGAGGCTCGGTCAAAACAACCGACCCATTTTTACCCATCTGCAAAGCAGTAGCTTGTTCAAAAGCGCCACCTGGTTGGTGACGCACATGCAGCACGTAATAATGATCCGCTGTAGAGGCTACGGTAATTTCAGCCCTGCCATCTGCGCGGTTATGAATGCTCATGATGGGAACTTGCTGGGAGAAACTCACCACTAGCAGGTTGAACTGAAAACAAAGCAGTAAGTAGTTTTTCATGGATTGCCTGGGTTTTTCCTTACGAGCGTACAACTACAGGTTTTTCAAAAGTACAAAAGAAGACTGACAAAACAAAAAAGGCTCACAAGGTATCCCTGTGAGCCTGTAATGTTTCATACAACAGTTTGATCCGTAATGCATTAATTCATCCTGATTTCATCTTCATTACCATCAAAAAAGCGGTATTCTGTGAGGTGGT
Organism: Saprospiraceae bacterium; assembly: GCA_044347755.1. Classification (GTDB taxonomy): domain Bacteria; phylum Bacteroidota; class Bacteroidia; order Chitinophagales; family Saprospiraceae; genus M3007. The sequence continues at coordinate 21,723 of JBIKUE010000033.1, read as the reverse complement.
AATCTGCATTAGGAGTGACCTTAATCCACTTATTGTAACGCATAAACCATTTCATCTGACGGTTGGGCAGGCCTTTTTTCAGGTAGGCTTCCAGATAAGGATGAACTCGTAATTGGAGCGGCGATTTTGGTCTGCTTTGCATGATGAATTCCATATCTCGCTCAATATCATCTGTAAGTAGAATGGTGGCATTCACTTGTCCGGTGCCATTACAGGTTGGACACATTTCAGCGGTATTAACCATTACTTCCGGGCGCGCGCGCTCACGGGTAATTTGCATTAACCCGAATTTGGAGAGTGGAAGAATCGTATGCTGAGACCTGTCTTTGCGCATAAAATCTTCCATGGCCTTGCTCAATTGCTTTTTATGCTCCAGATTCTTCATGTCGATGAAATCGATCACAATTAATCCGCCAATGTCTCTCAATCGAATTTGACGGCAAATTTCCTCTGCAGCCTCCAGATTGACGCCAAAAATGGTTTGTTCAACGTCATTGCTCACAATTTTGTGCCCGCTATTGACATCGATCACGTGCATGGCCTCTGTTTTTTCGATCACCAGATAGGCACCTGAACTCATTGTAGCCGTTTTACCAAAAGCAGCCTTAACCTGCCTGGTAACGCCAAACGCATCAAATATTGGCTTGCTGTTGTTATGCAGCTGAACGATGTTGATCTGTTCGGGGCTGATGTTTTGCAGATAACCGCGGATATCAGCATACAAATCCTTGTCATTTACCACGATCCGACTGAAATTGTCGGTCAACAGATCGCGTAAAACGCTACCTGTTTTGTCAAGTTCGCTCAGCAGTTTGGCTGGCGGAGCTTCCGTTTTGAGTTGTTTAAAGATCTCCTCCCATTTTGCCAGCAATTGCATCAGTTCTTCGTGCAATTCCTGAACTTTCCTACCCTCCGCAGCCGTACGAATGATCAAACTAAAATTCTTGGGACGGATGCTTTCTGCCAACGCATGAAGCCTTTTGCGTTCTTCCGGGTTGGCTATTTTTTTTGAAACGGAAATGGTATCTGAAAACGGAGATAGTACCATATAACGCCCAGGAAGTGTCAGTTCACAGGACAAACGCGGTCCCTTTGTGGAGATAGGTTCCTTCAGGATTTGAACCAGTATCGGGAAACGTTTATTTAAGACCTGATCTACTTTTCCGGTCTTGATGATGTCTTCTTCGTATTTGAAGTTATCGAGCTTGGGTGTATTGATACTTCCATTAATAACACCATTCGACCATTTTACCAGAGAACGCAATTTTGGACCGAGGTCAGTATAGTGTAGAAAGGCATCCTTTCGATGACCGATGTCTACGAAAGCGGCGTTTAATCCGGGCATCATTTTCCGGATTTTACCAATAAATATATCTCCTACTGTAAAATTATTATTGGTTTTCTGGTGGTGGAGTTCGGCAAGTTTGCCGTTCTCGATCAGTGCAAGTTCAACGCCAGTTTCAGTGGCATTGATAATTAGTTCTTTATCCACGAGGATGTATGATTGTTTTTCACAGGTACAGGAGCAATTCGGGAGGTGGGAAATGGCAAAAAAACAGGTTCCCAAAAACATAAAAAGCCTCCACACCAAGCACCGGAGGGCAGGCGGCAGGGAAATGGCCGTCGGGAATATGCGGCTGGATTGGCAATGAAGTTCCGGTTGTTGGGTTCAACCGGCAGGGGCTGGGAAAACAGTATCATTGAGTAAGGAGGGCTGTTTCATATCTGCTTGGGGTAGTCAGATGTGCAGCGAAAGTCCCGACATTTCGGGAAAAAACTGGGGTAAAAAGCTTGCCAATGAACCGAATAAAGTGGCTGCCAATCAAGTTTGAATTCCAATGGAATTGTATTGCAGCATACAGCGAAAAACTTTCCGGCAGCATACGCCCCCGGAAAGTTTCGCTATGATTCGACGTCCGCGTCGTTGTCGCTGAATCCGGCAATGCCTGATAAAAAGATTACCAAGTGCCTGTGGTTCAGTTACTTAACGCTTCTTTTTGTGACGATTTTTCCGCAAACGCTTTTTGCGTTTGTGGGTAGCAATTTTGTGTCTTTTACGTTTTTTTCCGCAAGGCATACTGCGCTATAGTTTAAGAGCCAGCTGTTAGCAGGCAGGTTATGAGTTATGAGTTAGCGGTCTTTACAGCGTTCCGCCCACTCGGTTGCTTTTGTTGCATTTCCAACCCCATCATAGGCACGTGCCAGCAGACAGGGTGTGTTGAGATTTCTATTATCCAGCGACCAGGACTTTTCCAGGCGCTCTATTGCTTTCTGCCATTGGCCGGTTTTGATAGCCAATCTGCCCAAGGCATTATAAACAGATGGGCTTTCAGGGTGTTTCGCTTCCAGGTCTCGAAGCATTAGCACTGCCTGCATTGGGTTATCCGGAGGAGGATTTTCCGCGTAGACCAGCGCCAGATTAACTCTGTGTTCTACTTTATCGGGAGCCAGAGATGCTGCACTTTCAAAGGCTTTTATAGCATGTGAAGCGCAATATTGCCTTACTACTGGATCCTGACTATTTACCAGCCCATTAAAAAAAGTTCCACCAGCCACTGACCAGGAAGAATCTGCATTTTCAAGTTCAGCCACTTGTTCAGCAAATCCACCTGCTACAGGCATTTGGCCAAAATCATACCAAAGGCCTGATATTTTTTTTAAAATCTGCACTTTATCCTGTTCCGAACCGGCTTCATCTAATTGTTTTTTCCACTCCGTCAACTGTGCTGATTGTGCCGGGTTTAAATGTGCCGTTGCATCCTCCAGTAATGTTTGAAAACTGGTGCTTTCCCCCTCAAGGGAACGGGTTTTCTCTATGGTTTTATGCTTTGCCGGTTTGGTATCAAATCCAAAATATAGCACTGAAAACAATACGATCGCGGCAAAAATGGTTACTATCTGTGCTTTTTTCATCTGACTATTCAGCTACTTTTGGACACCAGGCTTAACAGAATCTACATCAACTCTTCCCGCAGGAAGGAGACTGACTAATCCTCCGGCAACGAGTGTACGTGGCTTTTCACTTCATCAGTGAAAACTTTGGCAGGCTTGAAAGACGGAATGTAGTGTTCCGGAATCTCGATAGATTTGCCTTTTTTGATGTTTCGGCCAACCTTTTTGGCCCGGCGTTTAATCACAAAAGAGCCAAAACTGCGGATATACACGTTTTCGCCTTTCGTCATGGTAGATTTGATTTCCTTAAAAAGCTCTTCGAGCGTCACCAGAACATCTACTTTAGCAACGCCGGTCTTTTCGGAAATTGCATTCACAAGGTCAGCCTTTCTCATGTTTTAACTCGTTGATTTTGAATGAATTATATAAAAGCCAGGGTTTTTTCCAAAAATTGAGGTGCAAAGTTCGCACAAAAAATCAGCCTAGCAAACTTTCAGTCAAAAATTTCGCACACCAGACTAAATTCAAAATCAGATTATCCCGGGCAAGAGGTTGCTTTACAATACAAATAAAGGTGTTTCAGGCTGCAACCTCGTTCATTTTCAGTGATTTACAAAATTATTCATAAAAATTTTCTTCTATGGGCACTTAGAATGTGTTTTAACTACTTTTGCGTGCTTTGACCCAATTACGATTTGGGAACTATTTACCCATTTCAAGAGTATAAAACCTGTTTTAACCCTTCATCATTTTATTCAAATCCATTTATGCTGCTTTCGATGACAGGCTACGGCCGGGCCAGTGGTAGTTTTGGCGATAAAACGATTACTGTAGAAGTTCGCGCGCTCAACGCCAAAGTAACGGACGTCAAACTCCGGCTTCCCGGCGATTACAAGGAAAAAGAAATTGAATTGCGCAAGCTGGTAACAGACCTTGGCGATCGCGGCAAAATCGACGTGCTGCTGGAAGTGCAAAATGCAGACGGCGCTGCCACCGTAACCCTGAATGAAGCCCTTTTTCGTGGATACCATCGGGAACTATCCAGGTTAAGCGCAGAATTGAACATTCCAAGTGGTGAAATGCTCACGGCGCTGTTGAGAATTCCCAATGTTATAAACGCTGCCTCCGGAGAAATGGACGAAGAAGAATGGCTGGAAGTCTGTGAAACGGTTACCCGGGCCATGAGCCACCTGAAAACCTTCCGTAAGCAAGAAGGTAAGGTGTTGGAAGCAGATCTTCGGCTGAGGGTAACCACCATTATGCTGCTGCTCAGCGAAGTTACCCCTTTCGAAAAGGAACGCTTCACGCGAATGCGCGACCGGATCCGGAACAATATGGAAGAGGGCATTGGGAAAGAAAACCTGGATCCGAATCGATTTGAACAGGAACTATTATTCTACCTGGAAAAAATGGACATGTCGGAAGAGAAGATCCGGCTCGAACAGCATTGCAAATATTTCATGGAACAACTGGACGGCAAGCAGGAATCGCTGGGCCGCACCCTGAACTTCATTTCGCAGGAAATCGGGCGTGAAATAAATACCCTTGGTGCTAAGGCCTATGACGCTGATATCCAACGTATTGTAGTGCAGATGAAAGATGAGTTGGAAAAGATGAAGGAACAGATTGCTAATGTGCTATAAAGTCATTTAGGGGTCATTTAGGGGTCGTTTAGGTCATTTAGGGGGCATTTGTTAGTCATTTAGGGGGCATTTGTTAGTCATTGGAGGGGAGTTTGGTTCAAAAGGTGCTTTGAATTTGAAATTCACGCCCCTCTTTCGCCTCAATGCCCCCTAAACGACTAACAAATGCCCCCTAAATGACTAATAAATGCCCCCTAAATGACTAATAAATGCCCCCTAAATGACTAACAAATGACCCCTAAATGACTAACAAATGACCCCTAAATGACTAATAAATGACCCCTAAAACTACTTCCCAATACTCTCGAGCAGTTTGCTCATATCCACCCTATCGCCTACGATGGCAGCCACTTCGCTGATTTTTACGCGCTGCTGCTGCATGGAGTCGCGCTCACGAATGGTGACAGTGTCGTTTTCCAGGGTTTCGAAATCAATGGTAACGCAATATGGCGTACCAATGGCATCCTGGCGACGGTAACGACGGCCCACGGCATCCTTTTCATCGTATTGGCAGAGGAAATGGAACTTGAGCTTTTCGTACACCTCCCGGGCTTTATCTACCAGTTCTTCTTTGTTTTTCAGGAGCGGCAGCACCGCGCACTTCACCGGCGCCAGTGCAGGGTGTACTTTGAACACCGTACGAGTGCTGTCTTCGCCTTGTGCGTCAGGCACTGTTTCTTCCATCAGGCCGTTGGAGAGCACAGATAGGAACATACGGTCGCAGCCCACGGAAGTTTCTACTACGTAGGGGATGTAGTGTTCGTTGAGTTCCGGATCAAAGAACTGCAGTTTTCGGCCCGAAAGCTCTGAATGGCTCTTCAGGTCGAAGTCAGTGCGAGAGTGAATGCCCTCCAGTTCCTTGAAGCCGAACGGGAACTCAAACTGAATGTCCACAGCAGCGTTGGCGTAATGCGCCAGGTTATCGTGGTCTTTAAACTTGAGTTTTTCCGCAGGGGTAATGGCACGATGCCAGGCCATACGGCGCTCTTTCCAGGTATTGTACCAGTCCATTTCGGTGCCGGGGCGCACGAAGAACTGCATTTCCATTTGCTCGAATTCGCGCATACGGAAAATGAACTGGCGTGCAACGATTTCGTTACGGAACGCCTTACCTATTTGGGCAATGCCAAACGGGATTTTCTGGCGGGTAGTTTTTTGTACGTTCTGGAAGTTAACAAAGATACCTTGAGCTGTTTCCGGACGGAGGTACAGTTTGCCGTCGTCACCGGAAATATTAGACATCTGGGTGGAGAACATCAGGTTGAACTGACGCACCTCGGTCCAGTTGCGGGAGCCGGAATCCGGATCGGCAATTTCCAGCTCTTCGATGATGGCTTTCAGATCTGCCATATCGTTGGCTTTCATGGCATTAGCCAGCCTTTTTTCAATGGCATCGGCTTTCTGGGTGTATTCCAGTACGCGCGGGTTGGTTTCGCGGTATAGTTTCTCGTCGAATGATTCGCCGAAACGTTTGGCGGCTTTTTCTACTTCCTTGTCCGCTTTGGCCATCAATTTATCAATCTCCGTTTCAATCAGTACGTCGGCACGGAAGCGCTTTTTGGAGTCCTTGTTATCCACCAGCGGATCGTTAAAGGCATCTACGTGACCGCTGGCTTTCCAGATAAGCGGGTGCATGAAAATCGCGGAGTCAATGCCCGTGATGTTCTCATGCATTTGCACCATAGCTCTCCACCAGTAGTCCTTGATGTTATTCTTGAGTTCTACTCCCATCGGACCATAATCATACACGCCATTGAGGCCGTCGTAAACTTCGGAGGATGGATAGATGAAACCGTATTCTTTACAGTGCGATACAATGCGCTTAAACAGATCTTCTTGCATGCTGATGAAATGAAATGGGTGGTCAAAGAGCCTGAGCTCTGATTTAGAGGCGCAAAGGTGCGGAAAAAACCGGAAAATGAGTGGATGGAATCTTAAGCATGTATAAAATTCCTTGCCGGGAACACCGGATCAGATGGCTCTTTGTTTCATCCAATAACGGCTAAACAACAGGATCATGATGCCAACAAGTAGATACCACAACCAATGAGGGACAGGATCACTTAATTCCATGGATTGCATATCTCCGGCGGCAACCAGCCCGGCCCAATAAAACGGATGGGACAATTCAAAATTTTGGTCATCTATGAGGTAATCCTGCTTGGCGAGTCTTAATGCTTCATCCTTGGTTTTACCTTGTTGAAGATAGGCAAAAAACGATTCCACCAGCGCAGGGGCAGTGTTTTCATGTAATAACCAAAGACTCATCACGGTTGCCGGCACTTTAGCCGCCGCAAAGGCCCGGGCCAGGGAATATACCCCTTCACCCGTCTCCAATTTTCCGAATCCGGAATGGCAGGCACTGAGTACAACCAGATCTGCCTGCAATTGCATAATTTGGAGCTCGGTGGCGTAGAGGATATTATTATTGACCAGATCCGGTTGCGGATCACCAAACAACAGTTGCGACAATTCGGGGTGTTCCGCATCTGAGATACCGTGCATGGCCAGCAAAAGGATCCTGTAATTGGACGCTTCCTTTTTAAAAATGGCCTCCTGATCAGATTCCTTCGTCCAGACGTCTCCACCGAGTATGTTCTGCACCTTTTTCACCATACCGGCAGTGTTTTGCAGCTGATATTTCCCGGACTGAGTATAAGTGGGCGCGAAACCGCCAAAAACCTGTTTGGGCCCGGAGGTTTTGGCTGCATTTTGCCGGCTGATTTGTTTTTGCTCCCGCAACAAAGTGGCCGAATATCCGTAGGAAACATTGTACTTTTTTAGCAGCCAGGGCTGATCCCGCCAATTGGGCTTGTTGGACGATGGCGGAGCCGTTAACAGCGTTTCGAGGGGCATCATCATCAGGACATCATCTGGAAGAATGATGAGACTGGATACAGATTCACCCATACGAGTACAATCCGGTTCCAGCAGGTTGGCATAAAGCTCTGAGACTGTTTGCAGGAACGGTTCTTTACCATATTCCTGTTTATCCCATAAATAACGGATGCTGGAGCGTACCCGATCCCGAAAATCAGCCGGCAAGGGCCATTTTCGCCATTGGAACGAACCAGATGGCTCTACACAGAAAACATATAGCTCAGATTCTGTAAAAAAATAAGAGAACAAAGCCTGATCCGGCCGGAGCAGCTGTTTAACATCCTTTAATGCCAAAACCTGCAATACAATGGAGTCCGGGTGGTTGTAGGAGGGGAAATCTTCGAGAAGCTTTTGTTGTTCCAGTTTCAGTTCGAATAATTGTTGCTCCCATCGAAGGATCACCTCCCGGTTGGATTGGTTGCCTTTTTCTTTTTCCAGTGCAATTTCATGTTCCAGCCAGGCCATCTGGACTTTAATTTCATAATCGCGGTTTTTGATGTTTTCAGGAAGGAATTGTCGGGCCTGCATCAGGCTTTGGAGCAGCAACATTCCCCGGGAAAGTTCTGTCAGTCTGAAAGCTCGTTCGGCGTACTGCGGGTTTCCATTGCTGCGTTCATAGAGTTGCCAGGCGATCGAGATGGCTTCCTGGAAACGGGAGCGACTTTCTTTGAGGGCGAGAAGAGAGGAGGATTCGTAGGAATGAGTGGCTCTGATCTTAGCCTCTACTACAGGAATTAACTCATAGCAGTCCAGCGCTTTTTCGAATTGTTGTAAGGCTTGGAATGCCTTGGCTTTGCCTTCAAGCGCTTCTAAAATGGTATTCTCTGAATGAAAAAGATTGGGAATGGGGATTTGTGAAATATCCTGCTCAGAAAAACCGGCAACTACACTAAGTAAAGACCTATGGTAGAAAAATAGAGCCTTTTGGGGGAGGTTTTGCTTTAGTTTTATCAGGCCAAGCAGATTGTATACTTTGCCGATTTCTCGCCGCTTTTCTGTTCCCCAAAATTTGACAGCTATTTTTATGGCAGCAAGTCCATTTTTTTCTGCTTCGGAGTACCTTTTTTGATCTATGTAAATTTCAGCAAGGGTAGCGTGATACTGTGACTGATAGTCTTCCGCATCTCTGCTTTTTTCTTTTATCATCTCTTTAATGAGAAGAGGTATTTTATCAAGTACCTTCAAAGCCGCGTCTGGCTGTCCCAGCTGAAACAAAGCATCCCCTTCATTTAGTAAAAGGCTGACTTTTACATCATTAGACAGGTCGGGAAGAGATAATCCTTGTCGGACCACGGAGAGTGCCTCCTGATGTAATTCAACTTCATTTAGGGCAATTGCCAAATCTCCATGATCAATTACTTTAGCTTCTGGATATTGGCGATTGTAATTGAGACTTCGTTGGAAAAGACTTATTGCACGATTAAAATCACCCAAACGGGTATATATATTCCCAAGGTTATGGTATAGATACCGTGCTATCCGATCGCTGTGTTCATGTAGTGGACCTAGAAAAATTGCCTGCGCTTTTTCAAAATATTTTTTTGCACCTAAGTAGTCTGCGTTTTTCACCCTGAGGAAGTGGCCAGCAGCCAATAAATTCAAGGCGTATTGTTCCCATTCTTTATGGTTGCCAGGCTCACGCCACTTTTCTGCGAGCGATTTCTCTATCACATTAACACCTTCCATTGGCTTTTCAAAATCCAGGCCCCATACATATGCCAGTGAAGCATACGACTTCAACCAAGGAGCCAATTGATTATTCGATTTGAAATAATTTCGGGCTCCTGTGATGTAGGAATTAAGACTATCCCATTTTTCTTCTTGAAGGCATCGTTTAGCATGTGTTACCATTAACTCTGCTTGTAAGGAATCCGTTTGTGCCGTTAACTGGATTGTATTGATTAGAATAAGAACTAAGATCAACTTATTCATAAGCCAAAGACAGTTTGGGTAGTAAAAGAATAAATGAGGCGCCATTCAATTGGCGCCTCATTTACGAATAGTCTGCTCACTCAATGGCCATTCGCCGGATGCGGCCCAGGACACTTGGTGGGTGTGGGCACTAACTCCGATAACCTCTCCAGATAAACCAAAAAAGGATTGCAAGTAATATGGCAATGATCAAGTAGCACAAAATACCGCCATCAATCATCTTGCAACATGTATCAGGTATTGGATCTTTTTTTAGGATCTCGTTTTCAGAGCAATCGCCAATACCTGTAGAGAAGGTAACACATACTTTTAATGCGCGGGGTTCCTTCTCATAAAGCCTTGCAACACCAGCTTGGTCAGTTGTTATCGTAAAAAATAGCTCACTGCAGGATGGAGCTGAAGAATTTGGAGTGCCGGCTATAATAAAGCCATTCATAGAAACATTCCATGGGCGGCTTCCTGATCCTCCAGACCAACTAGGGTTTACATTGCTTCTTAAGTTAAGCAGCTCAGGTTTACTGCTATACCTTCCACCCGTTAAATCATTGAATGTTAAGGTCGGATTAGTTTCCGGAACTTCCCCGTTATTGCAAATGGTCATCCGAAATTTTACTAAATATTGGCCATTTCCATGATCAGTAACCTCAACGACATCCAGGGTGTTAGGATCGTGACTTGTCAACAGAGGCAAGTTCAATAGTTCAATTCCTTTTACATATAATGGAATATTCGGGCCTAATTGAAGACTATTCAAAGGCCCAAAAAGCACCTGAGCATTTTGTAATAATCTTCCATAAGCTGGATCTAAAGGGTCAACTGGGGTCGTTCCAATCGAAATGGCTGCGAAGCAAGGAAATCTGGTTATGGGGGTATCAACAAGTAGCCCAGGAGGCATTGATGACAGACCTCCCGTTTTCAACACGGGAAAGACGCGCATTTCTGTCATATTAGGTGGCAGATTTGAAAAAAGACTCAAAGAATCATAGATTAATCTACTCTTAAATTTTGAATTCAGCCCATCCAGAATGGACGGCTCAAACCTTAACAGGTTTTCTTTTTTTAATCGCTCAAATGACGTGGTTGACAAGTCAAAGTCACTTTTTGGCGCGTAACCCTTGCCTTGGTAGTTGGTCCACTCGTTTGTAATATAGGTGAAAAGTTGAGTAGGTTCAAACAAGCTGAAGGTGTTGTTTGACAGGGAGTTATAATAGACCAACAAAGCATGGATATCATCTGACCTTCTGTAAGAAACCACCAAATTCATTGGGTAATCAATACGTGGTTGGTGGTTATAATCAATATGTAATTTACGGTCATTAGCAGACCCTAAATTTTGAGGACGCTCTAAATAAATCCCGGTAGCTGCAGTACCGGATACATTAATAATCGCTCTTGCGGCATCTGGTGGCTTGGTATTGTGGTATTTTTCAGTTAAATAAACAACTGGTTGGTAAATACCTGATTGAGTATAAAGATAATTGTCTACGCTCAAGGTTGGGACATCCATATCCGTATCAAAGTTGCCAGGCTTGTAATAATTGCCATCTCCAAAAATCCAAAAAGCCTTGTACCAGCCACATTCGCCGTTCACCAGACCTTCACACCTACGGTTGCCAACGGTAGCAGGCATGCTATCTAGCGACCTAAATTTCAGCGGGAAAGGAGCATTAATTGGCAACTCAGAAGCCGTCGAATTTGCGGAATTGCGTCCCATTAGATCAAAGGTTCCCAGAACAACAGGTCCTTGTGAAATTTGCAATTTTTGGCCGGTATCTCCAAGCTGAGCGTGAGTGGTGAATGTGCCTAAAAGGCACATTGCCAAGATAAGGGTTATGGTTATTTTCTTGTATTTCATGGATGAAGTGAAAGATTTTGAGTAATTAGTAAAGGAAATAATAACTTTTCATGAACCATATCAAGAAATTTCTGGATGCGAAACAAAGAATTTATATCCATTTTATTCAAACAATAGGAATATTTTTAAAAAAGTAATTCTTTATACCCTAAAACCGCATCCCATGCCACTTCTCCGATCTCAGATACACCAACCCTATCCCAATCATCAGCGCCCAGTACACCACTTCTGCCGACCAAACCCAGATCAGACCCAGGCTGGTAAAATTTGTAACCACAAACACATACCCCAAATAGGCCGCTACACAAAGTGCCTGCAACTTTAACCCGAACCAGGTGGCGCCGGTTCCCGAAAGTGCATTCATTAACACCGCACCGAAAGTAGAAAAACTCAATAACCCCAATAAAAAGTAGAACACAGGCTGTGTTTCCCCTATCAAAGTCATGTCTTCCTTTCCTAATAAGGGATAAAGCAGTCTCTCCGGGAACAACAAAACAGGCACTGCAACGACCATGGTGACCGCCCAGCACAGTTTTCCAGTTTTCCAGGCAGCCTGCAAAACCATATCCAGCTTATTCTGTCCGATCAGGTTGGATACCAGGGTGTTTACGCCGGTTGAAAAGCCCCAGAGCGGAATGGATAACAACAGGTAAACGGTTCGGGCCAGATTGGAAATAGCCAGCGCACGTTCTCCCAAATTTTCCACCATACCAAAAAAGAACACCCAACTCCCCTGCCCTGCCGCCGCTTGCGCCACTACAGGCAAGGAAATGCGCAATTGCTTAATCATCAGAGTCAAATCAAAGGAAGGAAGGGTAAAGATCTTCATTGGTTTTGTGTTCTTGTCGAACAACATGAAAATGCCAAAAAACACAAATGCGATCCCCTCCGCAATACTGCTCGCTAAACCAGATCCGCCTATGCCCATTGCAGGCAGTCCAAAATGACCAAAGATCAGTCCGTAATTCAATACAAGATTCACGATGGCCAGCAGCACAGTAGTAGACAAGATAATCCCGGGACGGGCAATACCGGTATAAAGAGAAATGAGCGCTACGCCGGCATAGCTGAAAAACACCCCAAATGATCGATAATGGATGTATTCCAGACTTTTTTCGTAAATCTGGGGAGAGTGCTCCAAAAAAAACTGAAAAAACCAGGCAGTTCCGAAACGCATGAATGCCCACATAAGCGTAGCCAGGGCCAATTCAAACAACAACATGGTGTGGAATATATGTCCAACGGCGCCCTGTTTAACCTCTCCCATTCGCCTGGCAATCATAATTTGTCCTCCCCTGGAAAAGGAAAACCCGATAGCAGCTACCGTGATATAAAATACCCCGGCAAAACCCATGGCCGCAAATTCCACCTCTCCCTTGTGGTATAACAATACCGCATCGCTCAGGGCAATAACGTTTTGCGCCGCTGAACCCAGCATGATCGGCGCAGAAATACGCCAGATGTTGCGGTATGTCAGATTAAGTTGCAAGGGCCAAATGGGTTAAATTTAATAAAATTTCCAGGGTTTATACCAGGCTGGAACCACCTTTACGTGCTGCACCTCCCGCATTCCTTCCTCCATCAGCCAAACCGTCAGATCAAAAAAATCAACGGAAGCTTTGAGCCCGGGGTGTTGATTCCAGTGTTGTCCTGTTTGGTAACGAGCTTCCGAACGATACATATCTAGTCCCACAACTGCTTTGGGCAAACGCGGTAAATCCTTCGGATCCAGGTATGTATTATCTGCAAAAGAGATCAGCATATCCTGGTCTGTTACCTGTTCCAGTAATGCAGGTGCACTTTGAAGAAACGTTATGCGCTTCTCCAGGTGTAAAAAGGTCAAATTGAGTTGCGCCAGTTTTTCGATAGATGGTTGTTCTTCATACATCAATACAGGTCCAGAACTGGCTGCAGCAGCATACAAACACCCCAATCCGACTCCGCTGCCCATTATGATGGTACGGGCAGGCGCCACATATTGCACCAGCCGAAACAACTTTTCTCCCGTTCCTTGCGCCGGTGCGTAGGCGCGAATGCGCTCCGACAATCTCAAATGATGCGCTTGTTTTCGCTGCAATAGGGCCCGGCGCATCCGATGGATATCATCAAAGGCGTAATATCTTCTGGAATCTTCCAGCACCGCCATCGCTAATGGAAAGATAGCCGGAGAGTGAAGCTGATATTTGGTTACAGCCTGCAGGTAAAACCGGAAATAATGGTTCGTGGAATACAAGGACATCCGGCAAATAAACTTAGCAACCTTGTTGGCGCAAATATTTTAACACTTTGGCTGCAAAATAGGGCAGGTTTCGGTTAAAAAAACATTAAACGAATTTTACTTGCAAATTCAACCAATTGACCACCGTTTTAATGGCAGTTTCAGACAAAACGAAACGAACTTTCTCCATGAATAAGATCCTTGTTTCAACGGCACTTTTCCTTTGCTGCATTTTGGGCAGCACCCCGGCATTCAGTCAGCGTTACAAAACAGCCGCCGGTATCCGGTTCGACAATGGGTTTAACCTCACCGCCCAGCAATATATTACCAATGGCTGGACAGTAGAAGGAATACTGCACACACCATTGATTGCCAGTAAGGATCTGGGTGTAACTGTTCTGGCAGAAAAGCACCGTAAAATTCTGTTTCGCGGTACGAATTTCTACACCGGCGCAGGTGTTCACTATTACTGGCAGCAGAACTCCGTAAAAGACGCCGATGAAATCCACAACAATGTGATGGGTCTTACTGGCATTGCGGGTTTGGAATTTTCCGTAGGCCGCATCAACCTGGCAGTTGACTGGAAGCCGGAACTGCACCTGAGCGGCGATCAGGCCAGACCATTTGAATGGAACGGGGCTTCGGTATCCCTGCGCTACATCATCGAGAAAAGAGAGCGGAAGAAAATGAAGGACTGGAAGATTTGGGATAAACTTGGGAAGAAAGGCAGGAAGTAAACTCTGAAGGCACGAAGGCGAGAAAACACAAAGACACAAAGGCGCTAAGGCCCGAAGGGATTATTTGGCTGACGCCAAATAATCCCTTCGCCTTTATATATTCAGGAGGCCGCAGGCCGCCCACTTAACGCCTTAGCGTCTTTGTGACTTCGCGCCTTTGTGACTTCGCGCCTTTGTGACTTTGTGTCTTTATGCCCCCGAGCTTCGTGCCTTTCAACCGAGTTTCTCCAGGGAGGCCTCGGTAGTTCTCAATTTTTCCCGGCAAAAGCGCACCAGTTCTGCGGCGCGTTCAATTTTGGCACTGAGGTGATCAATGGCTGTGTTACCGCTTTGCAGATCAGCTACAATGATTTGCAGTTCAGACCATGCCGTTTCGTAAGTTAGGATTTCGTCGGTATTCTTTTTCATTTTAGGTGTTACTTCATGAACCACACTTTCTCCATGTTGTCAGCTTCTCCATTATAGTTAATGAGAATTTCATCGCCGGCAGCAATGGGTTTAATGCAGTAAAAATCAATGGTTTGGGCATCAAAATCCATCCCGTATTCCGCATTTGGCTCGTAGGAGTGGTTATAAAAAGAGCCGTATCCCATGCAAAAGGCAAACCACTCTCCATGTTCTCCCCAATCAAAATAGTAATCATCCAGCACGGTTTTACGCACATCAGCAAGCTGATCTTTGGGGAACAAAATGATGGGACACACCTCTATGACCTCTCCAACCTCGATATCACGCCCGGCGAAAACGCCTTTGCCGTGTACTTCGGAGTAGGCCACAAAAATGGGCGCTTGTTGTAATGACATGATAAATGGATCAGGCAGCTTCGGCGCGACTTTTTTCAGTTGCTGCTTCGCGTTGCTGTTTCTTGTTGGCATAAGCACTTGCCGCTTCTCTTACCCAGGCGCCTTCTTCCCATGCTTTTTTACGGGTTTCGAGTCGCTCACGGTTGCAAGGGCCATTGCCTTTTACCACATTCCAGAATTCGTCCCAATCTATTGGTCCGAAATCATAATGGCCGCGGGTTTCGTTCCACTTCAACTGCGGATCCGGGTGCTCCAGACCAAGCACTTTGATTTGTTCGGCCACCATATCCACGAACCGCTGCCTTAGTTCATCATTGGTGAAGCGCTTGATCTTCCAGCGCATGCTTTGTTCGCTGTGGGTAGATTCGCCGTCAGATGGGCCAAACATCATCACAGAAGGCCAGTACCAGCGGTTTACGGCGTCTTGCGCCATGGCACGTTGTTCTGGTGAACCGTTGGCAAGCACAAGCAACACCTCAAAACCCTGGCGCTGGTGGAAACTTTCTTCTTTACAGATCCGCACCATGGCTCGGGCATATGGGCCATAAGAAGTCCGACAAATTGGAATTTGGTTCAAGATAGCTGCGCCGTCTACCAACCAACCAATCGCGCCTACATCAGCCCATGAAATGGAAGGATAGTTGAAGATGGAAGAATATTTAGCCTTACCGCTATGAAGTTCATCGTACATCTCATCTCGTCCCATTCCCAGGGTTTCAGCAGCGGAATAGAGGTATAAACCATGACCTGCTTCATCCTGTACTTTGGCAAGAAGGATTTGCTTGCGCTTCAGGGAGGGAGCTCTGGTAATCCAGATACCTTCCGGCAACATGCCAACGATTTCGGAATGCGCGTGCTGGCTAATTTGCCTGAGCAGGGTTTTACGGTAGGCATCCGGCATCCAATCCTTGGGCTCAATCCGTATTTCAGCATCTACTTTTGCCTGAAACTGCTCTTCCAAAGAAACAACTACTGCAGTAGCGTCATTAGGAACCATGTGTGAGGGTAATTTGATGATTGTTAAGGCTACGAACCGTGCAAAGTTACAACGGTGAGGGCCATTGATGTTACACTGTATTTAATATTTACAGAAAACGACCATTTTCACGAAATGTTCAGACTTTTGCGGCGTAAAAGCAGCTTTCAGACAACCTTCAGCGTTTCATAGGCGTCCTTGGCAGGTTGCTGGAAGTTAACAGTAAGCCAAATGAGGCACTTCATTTTTTTGAAAAATTCACACATATTATCGTACCTTTGCGCCCCTATGAGAAAATCGTCTGGCCTTATTCTCCTTTTTGCTTGTTTTCTGGGATTCTCCGCGTGCAAAAGCGCTTTTGAAAAAACCCGAACCAGTGGTAATGGAGAGTTGATCCTCAATACGGCTTTCAAATACTACGAAAAGAAGAATTATCAGCGCGCATTAACGCTGTTTGAATTGGTTATCAACACATTACGTGGAGATGCCAGGGCCGAAAAGGCATATTATGAATATGCCCAATGCCACTATCAAACCAAACAGTATCTACTGGCTGCTTTTTATTTCAAGAACTTTTCAAATACCTTCACCAATTCACCACTTAGGGAGGAAGCGGCTTTCATGTCGGCCTATTCTAATTATCAGTTGTCACCTTCATTCCGTTTGGAACAAAGTGCAACCATTTCAGCGATTGAGGAGTTTCAGGTGTTTGTGAACTTGTTCCCTAATTCCACCAAGGTAAGCCAATGCAATGAGTTGATTGATGAGCTTCGCCGGAAACTGGAACAAAAAGCTTTTGCAGAGGGGCAATTGTATTACGATCTCAACCAATTTCAATCTGCCGTAATTTCGTTTGATAATCTGCTGCGGGATTATCCGGAAAGCCCGGATGCTGAGCGTGTACGTTATTTAATTGCCAAGGCCGCTTTTTTGCTGGCAGAGAACTCAATAGTAGAAAAGAAAGTTGACCGTTACGCTGAAGCCATGACCCGTTGCGCTGATTTTCTGTATAAATATCCCTCCGGAAAATACGTTAGGGAAATTAAAGAGATTCGAAAAAGTGCTGAGTTAGCCCAAAAGGCCGTAAAGAAAAAACTTAAAAATGTCTGATACGTTTTGCAAACGCAGACGTTTAACTATACATGCAATTGGCCCTCGAGCCATTCACCAACCGATATAAAATGAGCGATATCAAAACCAAAGCACAGGGCCTTGACCCCAACGTTCAACCACGCGACGTGCTGGAACTGGTGGAAAAAACCGGCAACATCTACGAAAGCCTGGTGATTGTCAGCAAACGCGCCCGTCAAATCTCCAGCGATCTGAAATGGGAAATTCAGCGTAAACTGGAAGAATTTGCTATTCATACTGACACCATCGAAGAAGTTCAGGAGAATAAGGAGCAAATTGAGATTTCCAAATTCTACGAGCGCCTTCCCAACACCGCCATCATTGCTGCACACGAGTTCCTGCAGGATGATATTCAATGGCGTTATACAGAAAACAAGGATTAATTCCCGATTGATTTTTCTGAATCGACATGAGTCATCACGAACATTGTGGTGGCTCATGTTGCATTTTAGCATATAATTTAGGGAACCACAAAATCACAAAAGACACGGAATACATTGTTTTTGTATCCTTTGTGACTTTGCGGTTCCTTAAATTATGTATTTTGGTTCATGTTTACACTCCTGATTCATAACAGAAGCGCATTGGTAACCAACATTTTACCATGCTCCCAAAAACCCCTGAACAGCGGATTGTCCATAAAAAACACTGCCGCGCCTTGCCCCATCCGTTGAATCATAACCACAGGCGATTTTTTCAACTGTGGCTTGATCCTGCTACCAATAAATCCATAACTCTGGTAATTGTCCTCCAGGTATATAGGGGCATCCGCTCTTTCCGGCATTACATATGCATCCGAGGTGGTTTTAAGCGAGTGATAATACGTGGGCAGGCCATAACCCAATGGATGTGAATTATCTACAGCACACCTGACGATGGCACCCGGAAGCCCATCGCTGAGGCCATCCCGTTGACGGACAGAATAGGGGCGATTGATCATGGCTGAATCTTTCTTGGGCGCCTCTTTAGATTTCAGATCTATTCCGTCTTTATCTGCAAAGGCTCTTACTCCTCCTTCAAAAGCGATCAGCCTTCCTCCATTTTCCATCCATTTATTAAGTGCCTGTATGGTATTATCATCCAGATTGTGTTGTCCGTTCGGAAAAATAAGGATATTAAACAGCCCCAGATTGGCACGGCTTAACCGATCAACTTCCAGCATCGTAATAGGCTGCTGTAAGTCTCTTTCAAAGAAATGCCAGGTATGCCCAAAGGAATGGTCATCTACATCATCTCCATACACCATGGCTACTTTAGGTTGTTTTATCAACTGAAATGCATCTGAACCAAGATCTTTACCCATTCCGGAATAACCTGTAAATACCGGAAACAAACGCACATTATTGCGCTCGGCAGCCTGATTTACGATCTGCTCCAGCCGAGGCAAATTTCGATTATCCGCTTTGGAAATTGTAAACGCTCCAGGGGCATATTGTTGTTCTGCCAGTGTAAAAGGCTGTGTTGCAGTTCTAACCTTAACGCCATTTCGCAGCAATTCCGTTACGAATTTAGCTTCGGCCAGAGATTTCCGGTGTACGCACCAGGCTAAGGGTGAAGCTGTTGCCAAATCCCTTTGCGGCTTATAAGGTTCATATTCTTTTTTGGGCTCTAAACGCTCCTTTAATGCGTAGGCCTCCAAACCGTGGGCAAAAATCAATGACCAGGCCGTGATGTCATAGGTCATGGAATCAGACAACTTGGCCTCTGGCTCAAAAAGGGCCTGAACCATGACTGAATGTGGCTGATATGCACTGATAACCAAATCATTGGGATTGATGGAAGCACTGATCTCTTTCCCGCTTGCATAGTCAAATGCTTTGATGCCACTTAGTCCTGCCCCTACCCTTCCATAGCGGATATGATGTTGGTCCATGAGCTGGCAAAGCGTTTTCACTTTGTTGGGGTCGTTGGTCTCTCTAATGACAAAGGCTTTGTAGGGGCCTTGAGGTTGACTGGAGGTTCGTTTGTAATATTCCCTGAAATTGTCAACCAACGCTTTAGCGCTTTTACTGCTCACCTCTATGGTTGACAAGGAGGTGGTGCGGTGGTGCGCTATCCGGTCGGCAAGGGTAAGTGTATCGCCGTTGGCAATTTCTACGGCTCTGCCTCCCCGCGGCCCTCCGGCTTGTTCATAAGTCATTCCGATGGCACCATTGAAGGTTGGGTAGGTATCGCCGTAGGAAGGATAAAAGAGATCAAATACCTCTTTGGTGAAATAAGACCAATTGTTGTTGTCAAAGTGCCGGGCGTTATTTTCACCGATTTCTGTTTGAAATTCGCGCTGCCAAGGGGTAATCAATTCATGCATTGGCTCGGCTGCCGGTGCAAAATAATATGGATCATTGATGCCCTGCTCATGCACATCCGGATGCACATGCGGCAACCATTGATGGTACACTTTTAACCTCTGCCGGGTCTCCACCTGTGTTGCCCAGGCCCAATCCCGGTTCAGGTCAAAATAATAATGATTAGGACGGCCTCCGGGCCAGGGCTCCCGGTGCTCCCGGGATTGCGGATCGGTATTTGGAATTACATTGGAAGCCATACGCTGCCAATGGGTATACCGGTCGTACCCATCCGGATTAAGGGAAGGATCCATGATTACAACCGTATTTTTTAACCACTCTTTTATGTTGGGCTCCATTTGGGTGGCCAGTTGATACGCCAGATCCATGCTGCATTCAGAGCCTGAGGGTTCGTTGCCGTGTACACTCATGCTCAACCAAACAATGGCGATCGGGTTCGACATATCTGGGGTTCCCTCGGCCATTCCTGCCATCCGAAGGTTATTGACCCTGATTTGTTCCAGACGAGCCATGTTCTCGGCAGAAGAAAAAATAGCCAGTTGCAAGGGGCGTCCTTCATAGGTTTTTCCATATTTTTCCAAGCGCATGGTAGCAGTAGCAGACTGGGCCAGTTGCTCAAAATAATCGGTCAGCAAATAATGCGGGGTAAATTGTTCGCCCAATTTATAGGGCAGGAAATCATTAGGGGATTGCTGAGCGATGGACGGAGAAAGCAGCCCCGTCAAAAGAAGCATGCATAGTGCAAAAGGGATTTTCATTCCAAAAATTTGTTTTAGAAGCGCTTGGACAACCTATTGTATCAACAAGCGGCAAACATCCAAATAAATTCTGATACTCAATAGCGGGAAAATCAGCCTATTTTTTCAATCTCGTAAATGGAGTTGATTTTTCCGGCAAAAAGGCAATAGAACTTTGGTGTTTCATGCAGCATCGAAATCTCGGTTGGCCGGCCATCATCAATGTAGCTGGACTTCAGTTTAGATTTGATGGTGTAATAGGAAAAAAAGGAAGAAAACTGTACCTGTTCAGTAAAGTACTGCTGCATTTGTGCCAGCATTTTGGGCGCGTTTGACACTGGACGGCGCTCACATTCCGTACATATTCCTGGGGCTTCCGGCTTGCAGGCGGGATCGACTTCCGGCTCCTGACAATCAAACCTAGGCAATGTATCAAACGAGATTTTATGGTGGGTATAGGCTACAGAGGAAAGTGACAGCAGTCCGCTCAAGCCATAGGGCATAATGGAACCAAAAGGTCCATCCATCACAGTAAGCCCTCTCAAACCAAACTGAGGGGAATGAATAAATGCTATTTCAGATATTTCATGCGTCAATTCCAGATTCCGCAAACCAAACAGCCGGTTTATAGCATTGGTTGCGGCATACGTGGCATTAATGGTTACCGGTGCAGACAGGGTTATGGACTGTTCTTCGGGCAAGATCACCTGGACAGTCCAATCGCCTCCGCTTGCTTCGGCGGCCTGAATTTGTGCAGATTTAAAAACCGTGATGGCCGGATTGTTTTCTACTATCTCCCGGTAGTAGTTTCCGAGCAACACCGGATCAAAGGAATGTTCCTCTGTTTGATAAAGCGCCTCCAGCCGATCAAAATTAAACAATGGGTGAAACTCAAGTCTGTCGCATCGGATGTTCAGGTAGTTGCAGAATCGTTCAAACTGCAGACCATCTGTTAAAGAGCCGTAACGATCAATGGCATAGAACTTTTCAAACGTATGGTTCACAAACGCCTTGTGTTCTTCGGTAAACCTGGTCTTATGTTCATCACTCATGGCCGCCGTGGCAATGCTGCGCGGATAATGATATCCACTGTGCAATCTGGCTTGATTCACTAAGGATGCTTTTTGAAAAAGTCGGGATTCTTTCTCCAAAATTGCCACTTTTGCCCCACGGCTGGCGAGGTAACTTGCAGCATAACATCCGAAAATGCCTCCGCCGATGATGATAAAATCGAACTGCTCTTTATTCATTTAAACTGCAAATTTATTCCATGAATCTTTGGCAAGCATTGCTAGACGGACTTTTTGCTACCACACTGCTGGAATTTATCGCAGTGACCTTTGGAATTGCAAGTGTAATCCTCTCCAGAATGGAAAATATCTGGGTGTATCCAACCGGTATTGTGAACACCACCATCTTCATCTACCTGAGTGTTGTTGCCGGATTATATGCCGAGGCCGGAGTGAATTTTTATTACACCATCATGAGTATTTACGGTTGGATGTTATGGAGTAGGCAGGCAAATGGAGCACCTGTACTGCATATCACCAGATCTAACAGAATAGAATGGCGCAATGCATTGATTTTTTTCGCTTTATGTTGGTTGGTGCTTT
>JBIKUE010000134.1:0-12179 GCA_044347755.1 Saprospiraceae bacterium | reverse complement strand
GGAAGGCAGGCAAGCACTACGAGAAGTCCTTTTTTGACATTCATGTTTGTTAGAAAATTTAATGATCAATCTTTTAATAAAACCACAAGGGCATCACCATCCGGTTGCTCCCTTGCGATTTAGAACGACAAAAGTAGCGTGTTGTGTCTGGAATACAGGAAGTTTAGACCAATATGCAACTGCGAGCGCCGTTTGCAACAAGATTCGCCATTGTTAGCAATTCGCAAAAGGACGCGATACGTATACAAATGGCATTTTCTTTGTGCGATATTTGTGGTCTGTTAATCTCTAAATGACTCCGTATGATGCTCTTATCGCGAAAAACGCTCTTAATGTTCACAGCCTGCCTTGTGATCAATTCCCTTATTGCTCAAAACCAGAAATTTGGCGTGGCAATAGACAAAAAAGAAGCTGCCCCCAACCAGGTAGTTTGTGTGCCATTGTTTGCTCAGGGATTCGATAATATCCTGAGTTATCAATATTCCCTGACCTGGGATGCCAATGTACTGAAATACGACCATACCCAGAACTTTCAATTACCCGGACTAACGGCCACCAGTTTCAATCTGGTTGCTCCCAACCGCTTGCTGGTGGGCTGGGCCGACCCTTCCGGCAAGTCTCAAAGCAAATCAAATGGCGCAGCCCTGGCTGAGGTATGCTTCAAAGCCATTTCTATTGTAGGAACCAGAACAGATATTACTGCTGGAAGTGAAGGTTTCCATCCAACTGCCGGTGGCGCAGAGGCTTATAACGCTCTATTGGAGAATGCCTGGAATCCGAATTTGAGTGTGGCGGGGTCGGTAGAAATAGTGGAGCCCAATGCCACCACGGCGTTAAACGACTTGAATAATAAGCCCGCGCAGGCATTTCAATTGAGCCCTAACCCCACTTCTGCAGGCTCGCGTGTTAGCTTTACGGTTGCCCAGGCAGGTCAACGTCTGGTAATGGTAACCGATGCGACCGGACGCACCATTTTTGAACAAAAAATTGACGTAAAGGCCGGTGAAAACTATTTTGATATACCTGCAGCAGCCCTCAAAATGAAAGGCGCCTATCAGGTGAGCCTGAAAAACGGGCAGGAAGTGAGCAGCCAGGTGTTGAGTGTGCAGTAAATAAGATGCCCCTTGCAGCGATTAGACAATCCTGCAAGGGGCATTTGTTTAGACTTTCAATAAAGCGCCCGATTAAAACCAGCTGGTCTTCTTCCGGGTAGTTCTTCTAGCACCACCCAATCCCAACACACCAAGCAATCCCCGCGTCAATTCTCTGGCTACCGTACGTCCAATCTGACGGGCCAGCGGATCTTTGGCAATGGTTTCGATCATGGTAGGCTCTTCTTTTTCCTGCTTGACCTCTGCCGTTCTTTGCTGCTGTTCCGCTTGTATTTCCTGTGCTTCCGCAATTTTGCCGTTGAGGATTTCATAGGCGCTTTCGCGGTCTACTTCCTGATTGTATTTTCTGGCCAAGGCTGACCGACCGATGATTCCATCTATTTCTGTTGGCGTCAAAATATCCATTCGGCTTTCAGGTGCACGCATGAGGGTATGAGCCAACGGGGTTGGAATACCTTTTTCATTCAGCACACTCACAATGGCTTCACCGATACCCAGGTTGGTCAACAGGTCTTCCGTTTCATAATACTCGGTGATCGGATAGTTTTCTGCAGCCAGTTTGATGGCCTTACGGTCTTTGGCGGTGAATGCACGTAGCGAATGTTGCACTTTCATACCCAACTGCGCCAATACGCTATCAGGAATATCTGCCGGATTTTGGGTGATGAAATAAATACCTACCCCCTTGGAACGAATTAGCTTGATAATGGCCTCCATTTGCTGCATCAGTGCAGCACTGGCTTCCTGAAATACCAGGTGCGCCTCATCAATAAAAATGCACAACTCTGGCTGCTCCACATCGCCTTTTTCCGGGAATGAGGCGTAAATTTCAGCCAGCATTTGCAGCATAAACGTGCTAAACAGTTTCGGTCGGTCCTGAATGTCCGTCAGGCGAACGATGCTGATCACACCCCTGCCATTTTCATCCAGTCTAACCAGATCCTGAACATCAAAGGATATTTCACCAAAAAAAGCTTCAGCACCTTGTTGTTCAAGTTCTACTACTTTGCGCAGGATTGTTCCTGCGGTAGCGCTGCTGAATTGCCCGAATTCAGCCTCAATTTCTGCTTTACCCTCGTTACCCAGGAATTGAAGTACTTTCTTGAAATCTTTAAGATCAAGCAATGGGAGATTGCGGTCATCGCAATATTTAAACACCACAGCCACCACCCCACCCTGAGTGTCGTTCAAACCAAGAATCCTGGAGAACAGAACCGGGCCAAATTCGCTTACAGTAGCTCTTAGACGGGCGCCTTTTTCGCCGGAAAGCGTCAAAAACTCCACGGAATTACCCCTAGCATGCCAGGAAATCCCGATTTTTCCAGCGCGCTCCGTGATTTTTGGGTTATCAGTACCTGGCATAGCGATACCACTCAGGTCGCCCTTTATATCCATCAATAGGCAGGAAACGCCATTTGCGGCCAGTTGCTCTGCAATGACCTGAAGACTTTTGGTTTTGCCGGTTCCTGTAGCCCCGGCAATAAGCCCATGGCGGCTCATGCTGCGCAACGGCACCTTGATTTGAAGCCCAGGAATAGCCTGTGCATCGAGCATAGCGCCACCCAGAACAATGCTGGCGCCCGAGAATTGATATCCTGCCTGAATAGCGGCAGCAAAGGAATCTTTTTTTGACACGATAGATGAAATGATGAACGATGGACGTTGGACGGCTTACGGTGGACGATGAGCTCCCAAAATATGGAGGCAAATGTATGGTTTTGAACTTTCGCAGCAAAAAAATGTATCCTGCCCTTTAAAATCCGACCAAATAAATATCAAAAAACTAAACTTCTTTTGGCTTAATTTCGTTCATCGTCCACCATTCACCGTCCACCGTCCACCGTCCATGACCCACCGTATTCGCGTTGCAGGCCTCATACGCAGAGGCGACGAATTTCTCCTCATCAAACAACAAGATCGTTTTGGCCGACTTCACTGGAGTTTTCCCGGAGGCCGACTGGAGCCTTCTGATGCCGATATGTACCGTGGGGCCGAACGTGAAGTATTGGAAGAAACCGGATTGCGGGTACATGCCGGTACACTTAGGTACATGTATGAATACAGCACCACCGATCTGTTTGCGCTCACCCTGATCATAGAGTGCCAACTCGCTTCAGATCAGAATCCGGCAGACATCCACCTGAACAACACTATGGAAGACGATCATATACATGATGTAGCCTGGTGGCCTATCAAAAATATTCAATCCGGCGGGGAAGACATTGGTCGTACATTTAAAAACCCCCTGTTTTGGGAAAATCTGGAAACACCTGATCTGGTCATTCATCTGGGCCGACTCGAGGATTAAGCAGCGTTTGTTTAACCTGCACCGTACTTAGGATATCCGGGGTAAATGGCGTAATTTTGCAGCCCCAAAGAAGAAGGGTAATCCTCCCGGATTACATATCGTACCATGTCCATATACCGTTCGCTTATCGAGAAAGAAAAAACACTGGCCGTCGTTGGACTTGGCTATGTGGGACTTCCGGTGGCATTGGCTTTTGCCAAGCATTTTCGTGTCATTGGATATGATATAAATCCTGACCATATCGCCCAACTTCAGGAGAGCAATGACCCCAATCACGAACAACCCAAAGAAGCCTTTTTGGGTTGTGATATACAATTCACCCATAGAGCGGAAGACCTGAAGCTGGCACATTTTTATGTGGTTGCAGTACCAACCGATGTTGATGAGCATAAAGTTCCGAATCTGAAACCGCTTCTTCGCGCTTCAGAAGAAATTGGCAGCGTTTTAAAAAAAGGGGACTATGTGGTCTACGAATCCACGGTGTATCCGGGATGTACGGAAGAGGATTGTCTTCCCATTTTGACACAATACTCAGGTCTGAACCTGGGCAAAGATTTTAAAATTGGATATTCGCCGGAACGCATCAGTCCCGGCGAATACAATCGCCCTATAACATCCATAACAAAAGTAGTGAGTGGTTCAGACGATGAAGCATTGGATGAAATAGTCGCAGTTTACAGCCAAATCATTGAAGCCGGCGTGTATAGGGCTAAAAGTGTGCGGGTAGCAGAAGCAGCCAAGGTAATAGAAAACACACAGCGGGATCTCAATATTTCCCTGATGAATGAACTGTCCATCATTTTCGATCGGATGGGCATTGACACCCATGAAGTATTGGAGGCGGCGGCAACCAAGTGGAATTTTCAGAAATTTTACCCCGGTTTAGTGGGGGGGCATTGTATTGGTGTAGACCCCTACTACTTATTACACAAATCCAAAGCACTTGGTTACGAACCACAGGTTATCCTGAGTGGCCGCCGGGTCAACGACAATATGCCGGCATGGGTAGCCAAAAAACTGGTTCAACTCCTGCTGAAAAAGGACAAAAACCCACGGCGATCCAGCGTTTTGGTTTTGGGCATAACCTTTAAAGAAAACGTTGCAGATATCCGAAATTCCAAAGTGGCTACCCTGATTCGTGAACTTCAGGATTATTCTATACAGGTGCAGGTGGCAGATCCCCTCGCCTCTGCGGAAGAAGTTTGGCGGGAATACAACCTCACACTCGATAATAACATCCGCGATGGCTATGATGCCGTTATAGTTGCTGTGGCGCACCAGGCTTTTACATCCCATGATGCATCGTATTTTCTTTCCATCATGAACGCCAATCCTATCCTCATGGACCTCAAAGGATTATATCAAATTCAACACCCAACCCTGGAATACTGGCGTTTGTAACCGCCCAACCCCTCAAACCTATCAAACCCTTCAAACCCCATCAAACCCTTCAAACCCCTCAAACTCATCCAACCCTTTCAAACATCGCCCCGGAATACCATTCCGGGATACATCAAACCCACCATCTCTCATATGTTACAAATGGTTGACCTCAAGACACAATACTCCCGACTCAAACCTGAGATAGAGCGGGAAATGCAAGAGGTTCTTGAGACTTGTATGTTCATCGGCGGCCCTAAAGTGAATGCGTTCCGGGAAAACCTGGAAAAGTATCTTAGCGTCAAACATGTCATTCCCTGCGCAAATGGAACAGATGCCCTTCAAATTGCTATGATGGCGCTAGGCCTACAGCCAGGCGATGAGGTAATTGTTCCTGCTTTTACCTATGTTGCTACCGCCGAAGTCATTGCTTTACTGGGACTTATCCCGGTTATGACAGATGTAGATCCTGGCACCATGAATATCACAGCTGCTCATGTAGAAGCTGCTATTACTCCCAAAACCAAAGCTATTGTCCCAGTTCACCTGTTTGGGCAAAGTGCCGATATGGAGCCCATTTTGGAAGTTGCCCGCAAACATGATCTGTATGTTATTGAAGACAATGCTCAGGCTATTGGAGCTGATTACCTGTACAGGAACGGACAAAAAGTCAAAACCGGCGTAATGGGTCAGTTTGGATGCACCTCATTTTTCCCATCCAAAAACCTGGGATGTTATGGCGATGGAGGCGCACTCATGACCAACGACGATGCCCTGGCTGCCAAAGCGCGCATGATTGCCAATCACGGTCAATCCAAACTCTATTATCACGATGAAATTGGCGTAAACTCCCGTTTGGACGCATTGCAGGCCGTGGTCTTAAACGCCAAGCTCAAACACCTGGACGAATACAATGCCGCCCGGAACCGCGCAGCTGATTATTATGATCAGGAATTTGCGTCAGTAAAAGCCTTAAAGACTCCGGCGCGGGATCCACATTCCACCCACGTATTTCACCAGTATACCCTGCAAATTACAGCACCCAATTCTGCGCAACTCCGGGATGAGCTTAAGGCCAGTCTGGCAGACCAGGGTATCCCTTGTATGATCTATTACCCGGTGCCACTGTACAAGCAACCAGCTTTCGCACGTTATTGGAAGGGCGGCGAGCTGCCTGTTACAGAAGCACTTTGTGCCAGTGTATGCTCTCTTCCCATGCACTCTGAACTGACAAACGACATCCAGGATCAAATTATAAGCGCAGTAAAAACATTTTTTGCAGCAAAAGGTCTGTAATTTAACTACTTTCAATAGCACATGGCAAGCTTTGCATTAATCGGTGCAGCCGGGTATGTAGCGCCGAGGCATCTGAAAGCCATTCGGGAAACCGGTCATGAATTGATCGCGGCCTACGATCCTGCAGATTCTGTAGGGGTGCTCGACAGTTACTTTCCGGAAACGGCCTTTTTCACAGAATTCGAAAGATTTGACCGACATCTCGACAAGCTTCGCAGGGCCGGGAAGGGTGTAAATTATGTGAGCATTTGCTCACCTAATTACCTTCATGATGCACATATCCGGTTTGGACTACGCAATGGAGCACATGTCATCTGCGAAAAACCACTGGTACTAAACCCCTGGAATGTGGAAGCCCTTAAAGTAAACGAAGCAGAATCCGGGAAAAAGGTATCAACCATTTTACAACTCAGGCTTCACCCAACCATCATCGGGCTACGGGAAAAAGTGCAATCCGAAAGCCACGGCAGAAAACATGAAGTAGATCTCAGCTACATCACCTCCCGGGGCACCTGGTACTATACCAGCTGGAAAGGTGATGTGCAAAAATCGGGAGGTATTGCCACCAACATTGGCATTCACTTTTTTGACATGCTGAGTTGGATATTCGGTCCCCTTGAGCAAAACCTGGTTCATCTGCATACCCACGATCGGGCTGCCGGATATCTGGAATTTCAAAAAGCCCGTGTGAGATGGTTTTTGAGTATTAACGCCCAAACGTTGCCACCGGAAGCCCAAGGTAAACGAACCTTTCGCTCCATAACCATTGATGGAGAAAGCCTGGAGTTCAGCGAGGGCTTTACAGATTTACATACACTCAGCTATCAGGACATTCTGGCTGGTGGTGGTTTCGGTTTGGATGACGCTATACCAGCCATACAGCTCGCGCACGATATCCGAACGACGCAACCCATTGGACTAACCGGCAATTACCACCCGTTGGCCGGCTTGCCTATTGAATCCCATCCATTTCATTAATCATGGCCTATTTTGCACATCCAACAGCAGTTATAGATCCCGGGGCACAGATCGGCGAAGCATCGCGTATCTGGCATTTCTGCCACGTCTCGGAACAGGCCATTATTGGGGAGAAGTGTATTCTTGGGCAAAATGTATTTGTGGCCAACGGAGTCAAACTGGGTAATGGCGTAAAAGTGCAAAACAATGTTTCTTTGTACCATGGCGTTCAGTGCGAAGACGATGTTTTCCTTGGCCCAAGCATGGTTTTTACCAATGTGCTAAACCCCCGAAGCTTTATAGAACGCAAACATGAATTCCGGAAAACCCTGGTGAAACAGGGAGCCACTATTGGCGCCAATGCTACTATATTATGTGGTATTACCCTGGGTCGGTACTGTATGATTGGTGCGGGAGCGGTGGTTACAACTGATGTACCTGATTTTGGTCTTATGACGGGCGTTCCAGCCCGGCAAACAGGATGGGTAAGCAGGAATGGACATCGGCTTCAACTGGATAATCAAGGGCAAGCCCGGTGCCCGGAAACCGGAGAATTATTCATACTCAACCCAGAACTGGGAATTCTTGAAGCAAGATAGCAGCGAAAGGCTTCCAGTCTTCAAGAGACCTTCTGAACCAGCAATAAGCATATGAAAAAAGCCCTAGTGACAGGTATTACAGGCCAGGACGGCGCCTACCTTGCTGAATTTTTATTAAAAAAAGGCTACGAGGTGCATGGCATCAAGCGCCGCTCCTCCATGTTCAATACAGATCGGGTAGACCACTTGTATCAGGACCCGCATGTTGACAACCAACGCTTTATCCTGCATTATGGCGATCTGACAGATTCCACCAATCTCATCCGGATCATGCAGCAGGTACAACCCGACGAAGTGTACAATCTGGGCGCTCAAAGTCATGTTCAGGTGAGCTTTGAAACACCGGAGTATACCGCTAATGCAGATGCCGTTGGAGCACTGCGTTTGCTGGAAGCTATTCGTTTGCTTGGATTAACCGATAAAACCCGATTTTATCAGGCCAGCACCTCCGAATTGTATGGTTTGGTACAGGAAACACCACAAACGGAAAAGACGCCTTTTTATCCTCGTTCTCCCTATGGAGTAGCCAAATTGTATGCCTACTGGATAACGGTTAACTACCGGGAAAGCTATGGCATATTTGCCTGCAACGGCATACTGTTCAACCACGAAAGTCCGCTGCGTGGCGAAACCTTTGTAACCCGAAAAATCACCCGGGCAGCCACCAAAATTTCCCTTGGACTGCAAGACAAACTTTGGCTTGGCAATCTGGATGCGCGCCGCGACTGGGGGCATGCCAAGGATTATGTGGAAGCCATGTGGCTTATGATGCAACATCCTGATCCTGAAGATTTTGTGATTGCAACCGGCGTTACTACATCCGTTCGGGATTTTTGTCGGATGACCTTCCGTGAGCTGGGAGCTGAACTGAAATTTCAGGGTGAGGGGGTTACAGAAATAGGCATTATTGCCCAATCAACCAACCCCAATTTTACACCAGGTCAGGAAGTCATTGCCGTAGATCCGCGCTACTTCCGTCCGGCAGAAGTTGATCTGCTGGTTGGAGATGCCACCAAAGCCAAAACCAAGCTCGGATGGCAAGCCAAACACAGCCTTGCCGAACTGGTGTCTGAAATGGTGCAGTCAGATCTGCATTTATTCCAGAAAGAGGAGTATTTGAAAAAAGGCGGGTTTTATGTGAAGGCGCAGTTTGAGTGAGGGGTTCACCGCGAAGTACGCAAAGGGCGCTAAGGGTGGCGGCGGTTTATATTTTGGCATATGACAGTTGGAAAAAATGCACAGCTCCTTTGGCTTATTTCAAAAATTACCCTAATTTAGTTTGAAGTTTTAACCCGTAAAATCCAAACTAATTGAAAAACATTGAAATTGTTGCAAGGCAGATAGTTGACGCTGCCTATTTCATCCACCAAGAACTTGGGCCTGGTTTACTTGAATCAGCCTATCAATTCTGCCTAATAAAGAGCTAAAGGAAAGAGGATTGGTAGTAAAGGAAGAAGTAGGTGTTCCTCTTGTTTTCAAGGGCGAAAAATTAGTGGTGAACCAATTTAGTAACTGAAAAACTGAAGTGATGATTTTGGGGTTTGATTAGGCGTTTAGAGTGCGTTATGCGGGATATAATAAGCGATAAACAACGAAATCAGGCGCCAAAAGCAACCTTCAGTTTTTTTGGGACTAAGTTGGTTCACCACTAGATTGTGGATATCGGCTGGATATTTTGGTTGAGCAACAAATCATCCTTGAAATAAAGTCTGTAGAAACCCTTCTTCCCATTCATACAGCTCAGCTCATCACTTATCTGAAGCTTACAGAGTTGAAACTGGGATTTCTCATCAATTTCAACACTCAATACTTCAAATCCGGCATTCGAAGAATTGCTTATAACCTTTAAACTTTTGCGCACTTTGCGTTCTTTACGGTGAATCCATCCTCCTCCATCTTTATTGCCGGCCACCGTGGAATGGTGGGCTCGGCCATTCTCAGAAAACTTCAATCTGAGGGCTTTACCAATTTTGTACTGGCCAATTCCAAACAACTGGACCTTCGCATCCAGAATGAGGTGAATGAGTTTTTTCGGATACACAAACCGGAATATGTCTTTCTGGCAGCAGCCAAAGTTGGTGGCATTCTGGCAAACAATACCTATCGGGCAGAGTTTCTGTACGATAACCTGATGATTGAGTCGAATGTCATTGAAGCGGCATATCGGCATGGGGTAAAAAAACTTATGTTCCTGGGATCATCCTGCATTTACCCGAAAATGGCGCCTCAGCCACTGAAAGAAGATGCCCTCCTGACGGGTCTGCTGGAGCCCACCAACGAACCCTATGCCATTGCCAAAATTGCCGGCATCAAACTCTGTGATGCATATCGGGCCCAATATGGCTGCAATTTCATTTCTGTGATGCCCACCAACCTTTACGGGCCAAACGACAACTACCATCCGGAAAACAGCCATGTGCTGCCTGCCTTGTTGCGAAAATTCCATGAAGCGAATGTGAGCCAGGCAGACTACGTTACCCTCTGGGGCACAGGAACCCCACGCCGGGAATTTCTCCATGTGGATGACCTCGCCGATGCCTGTTATTTCCTCATGCAAGAATATAACGAACCGGGGTTTGTCAATATCGGTACGGGCGTAGACCTTCCTATCCTGGAACTGGCTCAAATGGTGCAGCGAATCGTTGGTTTTGAGGGAGAAATCCGGCATGATCTAAGCAAACCAGATGGTACACCCCGAAAACTGATGGATGTGAGCAAATTACACAACCTGGGCTGGAAAGCCTCCATTGATCTCGAAGCCGGCATTCGCAGTGTGTATGAGTCGGTTAAAGACCAATTGTAGAAAACTTATCCAAAAGATCATATAAAGCCACCCTGCTCCCCATACACAACGTATTCCTTTTCCGATCTTTGCGGGGTTCACCGCGAAGGGCGCAAAGAGCGAAAAAGCACTCACCCTAAAACACTAACCCACCAAAACACCAAAACACTAACCCACTCGTACATGCAAAACCCACATACATTCGTAGCTATCATGGCCGGCGGCGTTGGAAGCCGCTTCTGGCCGGGAAGCCGGGAGGCTCGCCCAAAACAATTTCTGGATATGCTCGGTGTTGGCAAAAGCCTGCTTCGGCTCACCTTTGAGCGCTTTTTGCCCATCTGCCCGGCAAACCGGATCTTCATTGTCACGAACGCTGCTTACAAACAGTTGATCATGGAGCAAATCCCGGAAATTTCCGAAAACCAGATCCTCTGTGAACCTAGTCGCAACAACACAGCGCCTTGTGTAGCCTGGACGGCCTTCAAACTGGCTTCATTGGACCCTGATGCTAATTTTGTGATTGCGCCATCAGATCATATTGTGTTGAAGGAAGCCGCCTTTCTGGAAAAAATTGAAGCTGCGCTTCAGTTCTCCGCCGAAAATGATGCCTTGCTGACGCTTGGGATACAGCCTTCCCGTCCGGATACCGGTTATGGATATATTCAAATGGGGCAGCAATGGGAGTCTGGTATCTATCGCGTGAAACGTTTTGCTGAAAAGCCGGATCTTATCACCGCTCAGGAATTTATAGCCAGCGGAGAATACCTTTGGAATGCCGGTATTTTTATCTGGCGTGCCAGCAGTATCCTGGCGGCTTATAAAGAGCTGGCAACTGAAATCTATGACATATTAGGCGCCGGCAGCAGCCTGTATAACACTTCCGAAGAACAAACTTTCATTGACAAAGCCTATCCTACCACACCAAATATCTCGGTTGACTTTGCCATCATGGAAAAGGCACAAAATGTATTTACGCTTCCTGCCGAGTTCGGATGGAGCGATTTGGGTACCTGGGCCAGTCTTCATGCCGAATATCATAAAGATGAACAGGGAAATGCCATACAAGGCAATGTTCTTGCCCTGGACACCCAAAACTCATTGATTCGTATTCCTGAAGGAAAATTGGCGGTGGTAAAAGATTTGCACGACTATATCATTGTTGACACCCCCGATGCTTTATTGATCTATCCAAAATCAAAAGAACAGGAAGTCAAACAAGTCACTGCCATAGTGAAGGAGAAAACCGGTACAAAACACTTGTAATACCCTTGAAAAGACTGGGGAAAATCCTGAGTTCAGGGTTTTCCCCAGTCTTTTTAGAGGGCATTCCATGATTTTAAAAAAAAAGATTCGGTAAAATTTTGAGGCTTGTTAACATTATCTAACTTCGCACCACTAAATCGTTTTAATCCACCACTCAATCATTAATCCCTTGTAATTGTGTAATCCCGAAAGTGATTACCTTAAAACAGTAGTGTGGTATGAGCCCTTTTTCCTCCATCAGCGCACACCCTGAAATCCAAGACGGTGCACCCGTTTTCAGCGGTACCCGTATACGCGTAGAAACATTCTTCGATTTTCTCCGTGTAGGTGTTTCTGTAAACGAGTTTTTGGATGAATTTCCATCCATTACCCGGGATCAGGCACTGGAAGTGTACGATCTGATGAACCGTAAGTTTACGGTAGAACAGATTGCATCCGCAGTAAATGGCCCACAGGCTAATATTCAACCTAATACGGGTCGC
>JBIKUE010000031.1:0-43796 GCA_044347755.1 Saprospiraceae bacterium | reverse complement strand
GAATTACTCAGCCGAACGTGTTCTGCGAGATCTGCGGTTCTTCTGCGAAAATCTGCGGGAAAAGAACATGGATGACGCGGTTTTTTGGGGAACGCGGATGACGCGGATGACGCGGATTTTTTTTGTTCTGTTTTTGAATTACTCAGCCGAACGTGTTCTGCGAGATCTGCGGTTCTTCTGCGAAAATCTGCGGGAAAAGAACATGGATGACGCGGTTTTTTGGGGAACGCGGATGACGCGGATGACGCGGATTTTTTTTGTTCTGTTTTTGAATTACTCAGCCGAACGTGTTCTGCGAGATCTGCGGTTCTTCTGCGAAAATCTGCGGGAAAAGAACATGGATGACGCGGTTTTTTTTTGTTTTGGTTTTGAATTACTCAGCCGAACGTGTTCTGCGAGATCTGCGGTTCTTCTGCGAAAATCTGCGGGAAAACACACTTATCATTAGAAGAAAAATCGCCGAGCTAAACTCCAACTAACACACAAACACTAAAAAATGCGCTCCTTCTTCTCTTCCAAACCCAATCGCCTGTGGACCATTATGGCCGGTTTTTTTGTGGCCAATGCGTTAGTGGCGGAATTTATGGGGGTAAAGTTGTTTTCCCTGGAAAAAACGCTGGGTTTCGAACCTATGAATTGGTCTTTATTGGGTCAAAACGGTTTGTCGTTCACTTTGACCGCCGGGGTGCTACTTTGGCCGGTAGTATTTGTGATGACTGATTTGATGAATGAGTATTTCGGTCCCAAAGGCGTACGGATCATCTCCTATATTACAGCTGGTCTGATTGCCTACGGATTTCTGATGTTGTTCATGGCCATGGGTTTGGAGCCTGCAGATTGGTGGCGCACAGCGCATATCAAACCAGGTTTATCGGCTGCTGAACAGGATGCCCTCCGGGCACAGGTGGGCGATTACAACACCGCTTATGCCGTAGTATTTGGGCAAAGTTTGTGGATTATCGTAGGATCGTTGTTTGCCTTTTTGATTTCACAGGTAGTGGATGTGGCGGTTTTCCACAGAATTAAGGCCAAAACCGGGGAGGGCAAACTTTGGATGCGCTCCACCGGCAGCACCCTGGTTTCTCAGTTTCTCGACAGTTTTGTGGTGGTGTTTATTGCTTTATACATCGGGCAACAACTGCCATTTGCACAAGTGCTGGCTATTTGCATCATGAACTACTTTTATAAAGGGATTGTAGCCTTAGTAATGACCCCGGTTATTTATTGGGTACATCATGTCATTGATGGCTATTTGGGGCATGATTTAGCGGAGGAAATGAAAAAGGCCGCACAAGGATCCGAATAAGATTCCGACCAAAACCTGTTTGGGCTCCGTCAATGTGCCGGAACTGAGTTGAACGGCTCTGTACCTTCGCCGTTTAATTTTTTGCTATGAAATCCCTGTTGTGTGCTCTTTTATTGCTTGGAACAAGCTTGATGCTGACAGCCCAAAATAATGCTGAAACCTATCGGATTCGAGCCAAAAAAGCAATTGGTCCTATTCAATTGGATGGTACCCTGGACGAGCCTTCCTGGCAGACCAACAACGAAATAGCAACCCGATTCAAACTTTGTTTCCCGAACGATACGGCTTACAGCAAGTGGCAAACCGAGGTGCGGATCACCTTTGATGATCTCCATCTATATGTAAGTGCTGTTTGTTGGGAAAAGCGATCCGACTACACGGTTCAAAGCATGCGCCGTGATTTTGGCGGCGGAACTACCGATGTGTTCAATATCCTCCTGGAACCCAATAAAGATGGTCAAAATGGCTTTATTTTTAGTGTAAGTCCACTCAATGTGCAACGGGAAGGCTTGATCAGCACCGGCGAGAATATGTCGCTGGAGTGGGACAACAAATGGAACTCTGCGGTACAGACCTTTGAGGATCACTGGACGGTTGAAATGGCTATTCCGTTTAAAACACTGCGTTATAATGTATCGGATGGCGAGAATTCCTGGGGATTACAGTTTATCCGCACCAAAATCAAGGATTTTGAATCCAATGTTTGGGCGCCGGTGCCTTTTCAATATTCCAACACCAATCTTTCCTTTGCGGGTCGTTTGATCTGGGACACCCCGCCACCTAAGCCCGGAGCCAATATCAGCCTGATCCCCTATTCTATCGGTAGCGCCAACATCGATTACCTACGCGATGCCAATACCCTGGAAATAACAGAAAAGCCACAAACCTGGAAAGGGAACATGGGTTTGGATGCTAAAATAGGACTTACCCCCGGCCTAAACCTGGATCTGACCGTAAACCCGGATTTTAGTCAGGTGGAAGTGGACCGGCAGGTGCCCAACCTGAGTCGCTTTGAGTTATTTTTCCCTGAAACACGTCAATTTTTTCTGGAAAACAGGGATTTGTTTGCCATGTTTGGCTTTCCGGAAACAAGGCCTTTTTTTTCCAGAAGAGTCGGGCTGGCCTATAATCCTGTAAGTAAGCGGAACGAAACCATTCCAATCATTGCCGGCGCCAGGCTGAGCGGAAAGGTGTCTGATGGCTTGCGGGTAGGCCTGCTCAGTATGCAAACCCAGCGACGCGACTGGGATACTGTTTCCGTACTTCCAGCTGCGAATTTCAGTGTAGCCACCTTGCAACAAAAAATCTTTGCCCGAAGCACTATTAGCGGTGTTTTTGTGAACAAGCAAAACTTCATTGAACCACTCAATGAAACCCAAAAATCCGGCTGGCAGCCCTGGAATAGAGTAGCTGGCTTGGAGTATAACCTCTACTCTGCCGACAATCGTTGGGAAGGCGAAGCCTATTACCATCGGTCTTTTTCTCCGGATAAATCCAAAAATGGCTCAACAGCAGCTACTTTTTTAGGCTATAGAGGCCGGAAGGCAAGCGCTAATCTCGGCTACTCCCGAAGTGACTCCACTTATACCGCCGAGGCTGGATTCGTGCCTCGTCCGGGTGTACAAAACCTGTACACCGGCGTGGCTTGGCGGATTTTCCCTGATTCAGATCTATCACTTTTCCCTGAAGACGGTTGGGCAGTCAAGCATATTACCAACTACGAATTAGGCTACAGTGGTTCAGCGACTTTTGGCCTGAACGGCCAACTTACAGACGGCGATTTTTCCTATTTTTTCAAGACCTATTTCAAAGATCAATCCGGCACCAATTCAGCATTTTACAACAATTTTGTTTATCTATTTGCGCCTTTTGATCCAAGCAATACAGGCCAGGAGAAACTTCCTGTAGGAAAATACACCAATTTTGGTGTGCTATTCAGGTATTTTTCCGGTACTACCACGGATCTGCAAGGGAATATAGGATTTAATTACGGGGGCTTCTTTAATGGGTCGTTGTTCAGCAGCGATGGCTCCATATCCTACCGTTGGCAACCTATCGGGCGGTTTTCGCTTCAATACAATTACAACCGTATCCGATTACCTAAGCCCTATGCTTCCGCAGATTTCTGGCTGGTTGGGCCACGGGTGGAATTATCCTTTCGCAGAGATTTATTCCTGAGTGCATTTATGCAATATAACACCCAATTCAACAATTTCAACCTCAATGCGCGATTACAATGGCGTTATGCTCCGGTTTCGGATTTGTTTTTGGTGTATACCGATAATTCCTATGCTGAAGGCATCCCAAATACACCCATCCGATTGTTTTCACCTAAAAACCGGGCGATAGTGTTGAAAGTGGTCTATTGGCTCAACGTGTGATCAATATCCAATATCGAATGTCCAAGTGGGGCGGGTGTCTGGCGTCAGCACGATGGGAATATCCAATATCCAATATCGAATGTCCAAGTGGGGCGGGTGTATGGCGTCAGCACTTTTGTATGGCTAATCACGTGTGATTGGCCAAAGGACTCATGGAATTTGCGCTAAGCGCCCTTGAAAAATCAAGCAAATGTGCTGACGCCAGACACCCGCATTACTTGGATATTGGACATTGGATATTGGATATTCTTTATCTTCGCATTCTAATTTTACCATTCAAAAAATTAACTATGTGGTGGAAAGCTGCTTCCGTTGTGCTGGTGCTGTATGCTTTGTCGGTGGGCATGCTGGTTCCTCTTAAACCAGGCATTGATTATGTGAAGCCGGGCTACGCCCGAACAGGAGATTCGTTACGGGTGCAGTTTCATGGATATAATTCCTTCTACACTCATGGCCTGGCTGCTGACATTCGGGTTTGGTTGCAATACGATTCTGCTCAGGCGTTATTGGGGCGCAATCTGGCGGTACTGAATGACACCATATTGGAAGCAAGTTTTCTGATTCCTGCCAATCTCCCGCGTCCTACCGCTTCTGTGATGTTAAACGCTATCATTAGTCACCCAACAGACGGCGTTTCACTGCTTCCGGATGCGGTAGAGATCTCCCGGGACACCACTGCACGCAACGGGGAAAACTGGACGGCTACACCGGTGGGAAATTTGCACATCGTAAAAGATATCAGCTATCCTTACCGCAACGTGATATATGAAAGTATTCGGAACACCTATTACCATGTTCCGATGTGGTTTGTACTCTTGTTCCTTTTTACAGCCTCGGTGATTTACAGTGTGATGTTTCTATTAAACAAGCAATTGGATGCAGATCGCAAGGCTTCTTCATTTGCAGAAGCGGGTTTGTTATTTGGCATTATGGGCCTTGTAACAGGCATGCTTTGGGCCAATTACACCTGGGGAGCGCCATGGAGCAACGATATCAAACAGTTAATGACTGCGGTAGCTCTGTTGATTTACCTGGCCTATTTCATCCTGCGAAAATCTTTCGATGAGCCTGAAAAAGGCGCACGATTGTCGGCAGTCTATAACATTTTCGCCTTTTCTTCCCTGATCCCTTTGTTGTACATCGTTCCGCGTATGTTTGCAAGCCTTCACCCTGGTTCCACCGGTAATCCGGCATTTGGCAGCCAGGACCTGGACAATACCATGCGTTTAGTGTTTTACCCGGCTATTCTTGGTTTCACCGGCATTGGCTTTTGGCTAGCGCAGTTGCGAGTGCGGTTAAAGAGAATAGAGGATAAGATGATCGGCCTTGACTAAACGGGAGGGTGGCTATCTATTCTATCGCCAAAATATCTGTTTCCTTCAACTTCTTGTCTCGCTTTGCGTTCTTTGCGCAAGGAATCCCTTGTTATTAAGGGCATCTGGAATCTCATTGAATTAAATAATTTGATGATTTTTCCAACAAGCTATTCAAACCAATCCAGCTCGGCATGCAATCATTATTCCGTCTATTTATCCTATTTTTATTGGTCATTCCGGCATTGGCCTTTACTTCCAGCGCTCAAAAGCCTGTTAAACCCAACGCTGCAGATCTTCATCAGGCTATCAAAAAATTGAACGTGCTTGGTTCAATCCTTTATGTAGCAGCCCATCCAGATGATGAGAACACGCGCATGATTAGTTATCTGCGCAATGCCAAACTATACGATGTTACCTACCTTTCCCTAACCCGGGGTGATGGCGGACAAAATCTCATTGGTTCTGAAATGCGTGAATTGCTGGGTGTTTTGCGCACCCAGGAATTACTCATGGCCAGATCTGTAGATGGGGGCAAACAAATGTTTAGTCGGGCCAATGACTTTGGATTTTCCAAAAGCCCGGAGGAAACCCTGCGATTTTGGGATAAGGATGCCGTTTTGTCGGATGTTGTTTGGACCTACCGGCAGGTAAAACCAGATGTGGTCATTAACCGTTTTTACCACGACAAAAAATACGATACCCACGGTCATCATACGGCATCAGCCATGCTTTCAGTAGAGGCCTTTGATCTGGCGGGTAAAGCCGATGTATATCCCGATCAGTTGAAACATACTGACCCCTGGCAGGCAAGACGACAGTTTTTTAATACATCCTGGTTTTTTTATGGTAGCCAGGAAGCCTTTGCCAAAATTGATAAATCCACGTTATGGCCCCTCGACATCGGCGTTTACCTGCCCCTTAAAGGCAAAAGCAATAATGAAATAGCTGCTGAAAGCCGGTCGATGCACCGATGCCAAGGCTTTGGCTCCCTCACTACCCGCGGAGAAAGCCTTGATTACCTTGATTTTATAAAGGGCGACAAGCCGGCCACCCAGGATATCTTCGAGGGGATCAACACCACCTGGACCCGAGTGGCAGGCGGT
This sequence comes from Saprospiraceae bacterium, assembly GCA_044347755.1. Taxonomy (GTDB): domain Bacteria; phylum Bacteroidota; class Bacteroidia; order Chitinophagales; family Saprospiraceae; genus M3007. The sequence goes on along the minus strand of JBIKUE010000031.1, from coordinate 37,690 downwards.
GAGCCTATTGGCAAATTGCTGGCGCAGATAGAAAAAGAATATCGTTCAGACGATCCGTCCGCCAGCGTACCTGATCTGCTTACTGCCATGAAGATGATCCAGTCGCTCCCTGACGGATTTTGGAAGCACAAAAAACTGGCAGAGATCAGAGAGGTCATTCGCGGCTGTATGGGTCTTTACCTCGAAACCACCGCTAACGAACCTACCGCAACCCCTGGCGATCCAGTCAAAATCCGTATGGAAATCATTAATCGTAGCATACATACGGTTCAGTTACAGGGAGTAAGTATTCAGCCAGCGTTGTTTGACACGATGCCTCAATTCACGTTATCCGGCAATAAAGGCTGGATCCTGGAAAGAACGGTACGTATTGCAGAAAACACCGCCTTTACTGCGCCTTATTGGCTGCAAAAACGCGCCACGTTGGGTATGTATGATGTGCAGGATCAGCTACTGCGAGGCGTGCCTGAAACACCCAGGTACGCTTCCGTAAAGTGGAATATTACAGTCAATAATGTACCTCTTCAGTTTGAAACGGAGGTGGCCTGGAAAACAGGAGAACCGGCTATTGGAGAAGTTTGGCGACCTTTTGAGGTGTTGCCGCCGGTTTTTGTTGAGTTTACAGAGCCATCCTACCTGTTTACCCAAAAAGAGCAAGAGGTTCAGGTACGGGCCAGGGCAGGCCGGGATAATGTTTCGGGGAAAATCACTGTGGGCCAATCCAGTCAGACATTTGCCTTAAATAAGAAGGATGAAGAAACAGTCCTAAGTTTCCGGATCAGACCTGAGAATGGCCAGAAGGAAGCTACCTTAAACGTATCGGCTGAGGTTGACGGAAAATTCTATTCCAGCAAACTCGTAACCATTCAATACGATCACATCCCTCAACAAAGCGTTTTACTACCAGCTGCCACTCAGGCCAGTTGGGTAGATCTTAAAGTAAAGGCTAAAACAGTGGGATACTATCCCGGAGCCGGCGATGATATTCCAGCCGCATTAGGACAAATGGGATGTACCATAAAAGTCCTGGAGGCAAAAGATATGGAATTGACTACTCTATCCAAACTGGACGCTATTGTTATGGGTATCAGAGCGTATAATACCAAGGATGACCTTAAAATTCATCACGCCAAATTAATGGAATACGTGCAAAATGGAGGAACGCTTGTAGTACAATACAACACCACCGGCGACCTTGTTGTAAAGGACCTTGCTCCATATCCGATGAAATTATCACGTTCCAGGGTGACAGATGAATTGGCTGAAGTCAGGTTTCTGCAACCGAACCACCCTGTTTTGAATGGTCCTAACAAGATTACAACAAAAGATTTTGAAGGTTGGGTACAGGAGCGTGGCCTTTATTTTCCTGGTGAGTGGGATCCTGCCTTCGCAGCAGTGCTATCTGCTAATGATCCGGGTGAAAAGCCCTCAGACAGCCCCTTACTGGTTGCCAAATACGGGAAGGGCCATTATGTCTACACAGGTCTTTCTTTCTTCCGGGAATTGCCGGCCGGTGTGCCCGGGGCATTCCGCTTGTTTGCTAATCTAATCTCTGTCGGGAAGTAACAACGGGGTACGCGAAGAGGTCGTCTCATAAGTGTTTTTCCCTCCACATTAGCCACATTTCTCACATTCCCCTTATTCTTCACATTTCCCACATTATTCTTATCCTCCTGCTGGGCATTGGGCTAGCGAGGAAGGGGGCCGAGAAACTTACATCGGATCAATTTCTGATGCGTTTAATCTTGCGGGGGGGGGGGCGAAATTTCTTCGGTTAATTAGCAAAAGCAGAAGCTCATCGGCACTGAATTGCAATAGCTCCCAAGGTGCCAAGCTAAAAACACGGGCCAATTGGCATAACCTTTCCACGTTGATGCAGGTTTTGCCACGCTCAATTTTCCCATAGGCCTCCGGGCTGATGCCTAGTTCGTGAGCTATATTTTCCTGACTGTAACCAAAGTACTTACGTAACTTTAAACATTTTTCGGGCAAATCGGAGTTTAACATGAAGCAGATTATGTGTTTGATATAAAATATGGTGAATTTCTTGTTATAGGTCAAGCAAATATGTGGGGATTTTTGCAAATTGGCAACCGAAATACTAAAATAGAACCAATGGTTCTGAAATACACACCAAAAGTACCTATAAATAACCATTAGTTCAGCGTTTAAGGTGAAAACTTAGGCTACTTTTGTCAAAAGTTGTGATTTTGCAGGCGCTATGCCCAAAGAATTTGAGTATGCACGTTTGCACTTCATTCAAAGCACCCTGATATGAAAACACGCATTTTTTTGCTTGCCATTCCAAATGTCATTTTCCTTTTTCTCCTAAGCCTTACAGCCTGCAGGGACAAGGATACTGTGGTACACGGGAGGGTGGTAGATAAAGTAACTGGAGAAGGATTGGATTCGGTAGAAATTACTATGTTAGAATTCGAGCGTTTAAACGATGAGCCCTATACCCGGAACCTTCAGAAACATATTATTTTCACTAATCAAGAAGGGCGGTTTTCTTTCAGTAGTGATCATATGTCCTTAGGAATAAGCCAGGCTGTAAAAACGAACTATCTTTACAAAAAAGATATTTTAATTTCCCTGTTAGATCATAAAGTAAATGAAATTGAATTTTCTATGGTACCTATGGACGGATTATTAAGCTTAACGATTAACAATACCTCTGATAGGGATACTATTTACCTTGGGATTTACAGCCCAGCCTATGAAAAAGAATTTGGATTGGGAGAAGGAATCCTATTTGCTAAGCCGATTTTTGTACCAAGTATGGATTCTCGAGTGGTACTACCCATTCAAATTAACTCAGAAGAAGCAATGATCATATATTCAGGTTTAATTCCCTGGACCACATACTATTCAATTAAGCAATATCCATCAAGCCATTCAGTATACGTTACTAAGGGCGATACAACGTTTTTTCTGCTTAATCACTAACTAATTTAGCTCTTTATCAGAGCTGATATAAATTCACTCTAAAATTCTTTTTATGCCAACAATCACTTGCTCCTTGGCAAGGCTGCTTTGCCTTGTCCTGCTGGCGCCAGCTTTACCTGCCGCCGGCCAAATCAGTTGCTCGCCCGAAGCGCTTACGGCCAAGTATTGGCAATACAGGGAACGATTCAACAAACATTTTGTAATGAACGACCGCAAACCGGAGGGCTGCGTTGGAAATGGTATAACACGGAATGAGACAGACTTCAGTAGTCTGGATTGTTCTGATGACCTCCTGCATGGTTATGGGTTGCCGGCAACAAGTATTGTTCAAACCATTTCCGGAGCACATAGTTTGGGATTAGGGGTGAGAAATCAAGATCCACCTCACCCGAAGTTTCATAATCCCAATTGTGATAAATCAGGCCCCTCCCCTGGTACCAACTGGAATCCCACAATAAATGGGGTTCCAATCTCATCAGATTTCCCACCCACTGGCCAAAAATTCAATTACATAGAGTACGGGTCTGAGACTCCATCACAACTTGGCTGGTATATGGTGGTTCTGACTACGGAATACGAGTTACTTGGGCGGAGTGGTCAGTATGAAGAGCAGCAGCGCACCCTGGAGGAATTGTTTTTAGCCTTGCAAGCATACCGCCGCCTGGATATTACTGCAAATTGCCTGGTGAAAAAAAGATATGATGAAATTACTGATGGGTTCGAGGTAGATTTATGCAGTGTAGACGTTCAAGGCAACCTATTAGGAGGGGTCTTAAACCAAATAACCGTGTTTGGTTCTTGCTTATGTCCCGAGGTGTACCACAATTCTCAATGCACTGGCAAGGTTTTAGATGGGCTTTTTCACGACAACAAATGGCATTTCGACATTCCTTGTTTTGAAAATTGTCCCTGGCAACCTAATTTGACCGGATTTTCCGGATTTGCCATCCGCAATGATGAGACGCAAGAGCAGGAGGCTCTGCACGATCCTTCTGAGCAGATGTGGAATATTGATTTGGTGAGCGGTAGTTTTGCCATGTCTGAAGCGCCACCGTGTGCGGATAATTTCAGTAAGCCTTGCTTTATGGAATATCAAGTTGGATACATGAGCCAGGATCAAATATTTTCCATCATGATGGGATTAGCCATGGTAAAACGCTATATCCCTGCCAATGCTACCGTGACCACTTGTGATGGTGAAACGTTTCAACCACTTGCTATAGCACAGGATATTTCCAATGGAATTGTAAAAATGCCTCAGAATGGCGCCCGAAATCAATTTTGGCCTGGATCGGATTCCTCGGAATGCTGTGCTAAACCAGTAAAATTTGGACCTTGTGCCGGAGGGGATTATACATTTTCGTATGCATATTTAGAAATGATGCATAACTACATTGATCCTGCAAGAAAGCATAAAATTGGGATATATGACAGGATTCCCTCATCCGTATTATTTCAACAACAGGGCCATCCTAACTTCAACAGAGTAATCGAAGGGTTGTCTTTTGGATCGGATCTGGCTAATTTGCCAGATAGGTTTAAAAATCCCGTAAGTGATTATGCCTATTCAAAGGATAAGGAGATCTTTATCCTGATGAATAACCTGCTTTATCCCGGTGGAAATCAACTGCCGGTAGACAGGTCACTTTTTGAAGAAATGCTTTGTTCAGCCCCATGTGGGGGGCCTTGCATAAAACAGGATAATTACGAAACTCAGGGTAAAGCAGCTTATTATCCGGATTTTGATTGCCCCAATACACCGAAATGGACGGGGCAAAGGTGGGAAGGGCCAAACGCCATACCCGAATGGGAAGAGGTTTATAAAAGCAGACAAATGAATGGTCTGGACTATATGGCCCTGCATAATATTTACATGCTCCATTTTTCAAACCAAAACACTCACACATTCACTAATCCGGACAGGCCGCTGATTCAGACCATAGGAAACCCGAAAAAGCTACTGGGAGAGGATAAAATTGAGGGTCCGATTACGCTTTGTCCAGGGCAGACCGCTCAATACAGATTAATACCTTCTTACAGCCCCGCAACAATCAACCCAATTGAGTGGAGCAGTACCCCAAACATTACCCTGTCCACTTCAAACACAAATCCAACCAATGCGACACTTGTATCGAGTTTAACACCCTCGTATCTAAGGGTTGATTTTGAAGAAAAGAGAAATCTACAACAATATCATAATGGTGTGCTCGCTACCGAAACAGTCATAATAAGTGAAGACCCGCCTGTTACTCAAAATTTACCAATCTGGATAAATGAACAATGCAATTTGACTTATTATAAACCAATTATTTCTGAGGTCCCTGAATACCAAATTGTAACAGAAATGGATTTCTGCCAGTGGATTTACAAAGCTTCTGCACACGGACCAGAATATGCCAGAGCAACCACATTAACATGGTTGGCAACAGACAGCAACACTGGATTGAGCGTCACATCAAGTGGGTTATTTCTTGATTTGTTACCTATACTGCCAAATACCCCAGATGTTTTTGGTCAAATAACCATCCTCCTGACTGTTCAAAATGATTGTGGTACCGTTCAACATTCGCTTGTTGCACCTTACATTACCTGTGGCACACCCTCCGGAGGCGGAACACAAAATAGACAGATAATCGTTACGCCCAACCCTGCCAACAATCAAATAGCCGTTCAGATTAGGCAGAACCAAACACAAGATTTCAATTCTACCGATCCTAACGGAGTACGAATTAGAATTTATCCACTTTCCGGCGGATCTGGAACCCTGATGGATAGCTATTTGTACAATAATGGGCAAATATTCAATGCCACATCTATTCCAAACGGGCTTTATAAAGTGATAGCTACTGCCGCTGATTTGCCCCCTATTCAAACCAACCTGGCCATTGTTCGATAATCAAAAATAATTCTCACATTATGAAAAACACACCAGTATTTTTTCCGATTCTGCTTATTCTTTGTGCATTTTGCAGTAAGGATCAACAGAAAAATCAAACATTCACTACACTTACAAGTGGTATTTGGTACCAAAAAAGCTACCAAACAGACCAAAATGAGGATGGCATTTTTGAGGAGTCTTCTTACCCTTGCCAAATTAACGATAGTTGGCATTTTGAATCAAACAACACTTTGGAAATTCGGGATGAATTGGCATATTGTGACCCTGATTTGGACACTTTAGTTGTTTTATCCGGCACTTGGGAGTTGAGAGAAAATAACACTAAAATCTACGTGGAATTTGGTCAAGTAGGTCCAGTATTTGAATTCCATATCCATTCTATAAATGACTCTCTTCTGGAAATCCGCTCATACACGGACCTACTTACACAAACACCGTTTGAAGAACGGATAACGCTGACCAGGTAATCCAATCCGTTTTGAGGCGCCAAACGAAAAAAAGATTGAACCTTTCGCCTTTAACATTCAACCTCTGAGTGTTTGAGGGCCAAAATACAACTAGCCTGGATTGGCAATCCGGGCTAGTTGTATTTAAACGCTATCCTTTTGTCCAATATGATTGTCATCCTGAGCTCAGGCTGACAGGTATGTTGGGGATAGTAAAATGGAAGAAGAGCGCTAACATTTATCCCCTGAATAATAATGCTATATTATGCAGGTAGCCGAAGTTTTAAAGGCACAGTCTTCTGCCGCCTCCTTAGAGCTTTTGTGCCTTTGTGTCCCCCCTTGTGCCTTATAACTTAGGTTGGAGATACTTGCCGGTATAGCTTTCTTTAACTTTCACCAAATCTTCCGGTGTTCCTTCAAACACCAGGTTGCCCCCATCTTTGCCGCCTTCGGGCCCAAGGTCGATGATCCAATCTGCCGATTTGATCACTTCCATATTATGTTCTACCACTAATACACTATGACCTCGTCCTACGAGTGCGTGTATGGCATTTAGCAGTTTCTGGATATCATGAAAATGGAGCCCGGTGGTTGGTTCATCAAAGATGAAAAAAATATGGCCTCCAGAATTTTCCTTGATTAAAAAAGACGCCAGTTTCACCCTTTGCGCCTCTCCACCAGACAAGGTGGAGGAAGATTGGCCAAGATGAACGTATCCCAATCCAACATCCATCAGAGGTTGAACGCGGTCAATAATCTCTTTTTGGCCTTTGAAAAACTGAAGCGATTCTTCCACACTCATATTCAACACCTCAAAGATGTTTTTTCCCTGATATTGTACATCCAGGACCTCCTGACGGAATCGGCGACCTTTACATTCCTCACACTCCAGATGTACATCCGCCAGAAACTGCATCTCTACGATTTGCTCGCCTTCACCTTTGCATACTTCACAGCGGCCGCCCTCCACATTGAAACTGAAGTGTTTGGCCTGGAAACCCCTGATTTTGGATAATTGTTGTCGGGCAAACAGATCCCGGATATAATCATATGCTTTTACGTATGTAACCGGGTTGGAGCGGCTGCTTTTACCGATGGGACTTTGGTTGATAAATTCCACTCTGGTTACCTTTTTAACATTGCCCTCCAGCCCATCAAAAAGGCCTGGCTGTTTACCGGCATTTTCCGGCAAGTGTTGGGAAACTGCCGGGTAAAAGATATCCCGCACTAATGTGGTTTTCCCACTTCCACTGACGCCGCTCACCACGGTAAGACAATGCAAGGGAATTTGAACGTCTACATTTTTGAGGTTGTGTTGCCGGGCGCCTTTCAATTGTAGAAACTCTTTGGCTGGCCGGCGGCTTTTAGGCGTTTCAATACCCATGACGCCCGTCATATATTTAGTTGTCAGGCTTTCCGGGGCAGCCATGGCAATTTCAGCATAAGGACCAGCGTAAACAACATGTCCACCGTGTACACCGGCTTCAGGGCCCATATCCACCAGATAATCTGCATTTTCAATCACGGCTTCTTCATGTTCCACTACCACAACGGTATTACCCAGGTCCCGCAAATCTTTTAGCACATTAACTAATCGGCCGGTATCGCGCGGATGTAATCCAACCGATGGTTCGTCCAGAATGTACATAGATGCTGTAAGGTTAGAGCCCAGGGTACGGGTTAGGTGAATACGCTGGGTTTCGCCGCCTGAAAGCGTACTGGAAATGCGGTCAAGGGTGAGATATCCCAAACCCAATTCTACCATGAATTTGAGTCGGTTGTTGATTTCGAGCAACAAGCGTTTGGACACCTGTTTGTCATGATCACTCAACTGCACTTCGAGTGTTTGAAAATAGGCTAAAACCTCATCCAGCGGAATGCTGGTTAAATCAGAAATATTCTTCCCGGCGATCTTAACGCACAATGCTTCCTGGCGCAATCGACCGCCATCACAGGTATTACAAGTGGTTTTTCCGCGGTATCTGGCCAAGGTTACGCGGTTCTGTATTTTATACGTTTGACTTTCAAGCTGTTTAAAAAAAGCATCAATCCCTTCAAAATACTGATTCCCGGTCCACAACAACTTTTGTTCCGCCTTTGTCAATGCCTCGTAGGGTGTATGCACCGGAAAGTCAAAATAATGGGCATGCAGAATCAGCTGATTAAGTTGTTCCCCATATTTCTCTCCTTTCCAAACGGCAACCGCTCCGTCATACACAGATTTTGTTTTGTCCGGCACCACTTTGTCCCGGTCTATACCAAGCACCCTGCCATAACCTTCACAGGTAGGACAGGCGCCATAAGGGTTGTTATAGTTAAACAATTGGGGTGTTGGTTCCGGGAAGGTCATCCCATCCAGCTCAAACCGGTTATTAAATGTTTGAAGTTGATAGGAACCATTTTCCTGTCGCACTGCCACGTAACATTCTCCTTCACTTTCATAAAATGCTGTATGAATTGAATCCGCTAGGCGCATCCAGTCGGCATCCGTCAGTTCTGTGGATACGGCAATACGGTCTATCAAAATATGCAACGGATCTTCATTGAACAGATAGGCAGCCCTTTTCAGATCGAAACGGGTATCCAGGCCTTCGAGCACATCCTGTATGTTGATGGTTTCATCGCCTGATTGCAATCTGGTATAACCTTTTTGCAATAAAAGGTTCAACTCCTGCTCCAGGGTTCGCTCCTGATACTTTTTCGGGAATGGCATAAGGATCAGCGCTCTGGTGCCTTCCTGTAACTTTTTAAGAAAGTCCACCACATCAGAAACCTCATGTTTTTGTACGATTTGCCCTGAAATAGGGGAATAAAACTTCCCGATACGGGCAAAAAGCAATCTGAGAAACTCATATACCTCCGTCATGCTGCCTACCGTACTTCGGGCATTCCCGGTGGTTACACGTTGTTCTATGGCAATGGCCGGACAAATTCCCCGGATATAATCCACGTCGGGCTTTTTCATTCGGCCCAAAAACTGCCTGGCATAACTTGACAGGCTTTCCACATACCTGCGCTGCCCTTCTGCATAAAGGGTATCCATAGTGATACTGGATTTACCAGATCCGGAAACGCCGGTTACCACCACTAATTGGTTCTTGGGAATGCGTAAGTCCACATTCCTGAGGTTATTCGTGCGTGCCCCTTTGATGACAATATGCCGGGGATCCACCAGATCAGTTTCCTCAATCACTTGTTGCTGTTTTTTAACCGCCATAGTCATTTGAAATAAGGGCGCGAAATTCCGAAAATATCCCCTTATCAGAAAGGAATCACTTCAAACAAAAGCAGTAAAACACTTTAGGATGGTAGAGAGTTCAATAATGGATGGATAGAAATCACTCCAAACATTGATTAGATAACAAGAGCCAACCCGAAGATCGGACCGGCTCTTGTTATATTTATATCAGGTAATGACCATTTATTCGTCGTTATCATCGTCATCATCCACAAACTTGGCGGATGCGGCTGGTTTAGCGGATGCACCAGCTGCCAGTTTTTCCTTGATTTTCACCTCCATTTCAGCGGCTACTTCCGGATTATCCAACAGGAATTGTTTAGCTGCATCCCGGCCCTGGGCAATCTTGGCCCCATTGTAGGCATACCAGGCGCCACTTTTTTGAATGATATCGTATTCTGAGCCCAGATCAATGATCTCCCCGGCTTTAGAAATACCTTCACCGAAAACGATATCGAAGGTAGCTACCCGGAAAGGAGGTGCAAGTTTATTTTTGACCACCTTTACTTTCACCTGATTGCCCACTACATTGCCGTCTTTGTCTTTCATGGCAGCGCCGCTTTTGCGGATATCCAAACGGACAGAGGCATAGAATTTCAGAGCATTACCACCGGTGGTGGTCTCCGGGTTACCGAACATTACACCAATTTTTTCACGCAATTGGTTGATAAAAATACAGCAACATCCGGTGCGACCAATGTTGGCCGTAAGTTTACGCATGGCCTGGCTCATGAGACGGGCCTGTAGACCCATTTTGGAGTCGCCCATCTCGCCTTCGATTTCAGAACGTGGTACCAGTGCCGCGACAGAGTCGACCACCAGAATATCTACTGCGCCGGAGCGGATCAGGTTTTCAGCAATCTCAAGGGCCTGCTCACCATTATCTGGCTGGGAAAAAAGCAGGTTATTGACATCTACGCCCAGCGATTCCGCATAAAAGCGGTCAAACGCGTGCTCGGCGTCAATAATAGCAGCTATGCCGCCTTTTTTCTGGCATTCTGCGATGGCATGAATGGCCAGGGTCGTTTTTCCCGAAGACTCGGGACCATAAATTTCAATGATACGCCCTTTAGGGAGCCCGTTGCAACCCAGAGCAATATCCAGACCCAGGGATCCGGTGGAAATAGCTTCCACCTCTACCGCCTGCTTATCGCCCAGGCGCATGATGGTACCACGACCATAGGTTTTATCGAGGCGATCAATGGTACTTTGAAGGGTCTTTAGTCGTTGTTCTCTATCGTCTGCCATGTTGTTTAAGTTATGGTTGGTTGGATTTGGAGATAAGGGATCTTGTTGTTTGGAGGATTTGTTAGCCGCAGCGTTGTTCTTGGTTTTCAAAGCTTTAGATGGGATTTAAACTTGTTTTTGTATCAAATCGAGACACAAAAATAAACAAAATGTTTTTATTCAAAACATTTTGCAGTAAAATTTTCAAAAAAAGTTTTGAAAACGAGGAAATGCCGCAGCAGGCGCCTGGTGGCGAATGGTTTAATGAAGTCATGTTTCGAGTGGTTTTTTGAATATAAGACAGCAAACCAGGTAGCGGTTTGCTGTCTTATATAAAGGTAAGGGAATTGAAAGGGAAATGCAAGCCCCCTACCCTTCCCTTTTCGCCACCATTGTCAGAATGGTGGCAATCGCCACGGTTTCCCCCGTTTCATCGTATACGTCCACCATCCATTTGACAATACCACGGGGGATGGCCGCCACCCCTTCCTTGGTTGGATCGGTTTCCTGTTCAATTTTTTCCTTCACCGTTAATTTCACTCCAATGGTCATACCAGGATACACCGGTTTGATGAATCGGCATTCATCTAGTCCGTAATTGAGCAAAACAGGGCCTTTTTTGGCATCTACAAACAGACCTGCCGCTTTAGACAACACAAAGTATCCATGTGCCACCCGGCCGGTGAAGGGTGTTCCTTCCAGTGAGGTGGCATCCATATGGGCATAAAAATTATCGCCGCTTATATTGGCAAAATTGTGAATATCTGCTTCTGAAACGGTGTGTTTGGCCGTAACCAGGGTTTCACCTACAAACAGGTCTTCAAAGTGTTTTTTGAATGGATGCACAGGTGTTTCCGTCTGATGTCCGCCCGGTTGATATTGACGGGTTACGGCGGTAATATCCGTTGGATTACCTTGTATGGCCGTACGTTGCATATAGTGCAATACCCCACGCATACCTCCCATTTCTTCACCGCCACCTGCCCGACCGGGTCCGCCGTGTACCAGCGTAGCAAGCGGTGATCCATGTCCCGTACTTTCTTTAGCAGAGCTCCGGTTCAAAATATGTATCCGTCCGTGGAATGCGCCGGCTTCCAGCACATATTCCCGCATCACTACCGGATCAAAGGAGCAAATGGTAGACACCAATGAGCCTTTGCCCATATTAGCCAGCTCGATCGCCTGGTCAATGGTATCATAGGGCATGATGGTAGAAATAGGTCCGAAGCATTCGGTTTCATGGGTAAGCGTTCGGGCAAACGGATTTTCGTTTCGCAACAATATGGGGGGTAAAAAGGCGCCGGTCTCGCGTTTGGCGCCTACCACTTCAAATTTTTCCAGGTCACCATAAGCTATGCTGGACTCCTGAAGCAACAGGTCCAGATGCTCGCGCACACGCCCTAGTTGCAGGCGGTTGATCAAAGCCCCCATGCGCACACCTTCTATGGATGGGTCGCCCACGGTAGTCTGCGCCAGTGCTTTGGACAGGGCGTTTTGCACCTCATCCAGCAGTGTTGCCGGTACAATGATACGCCGGATAGCAGTGCATTTCTGCCCGGCTTTTGTCACCATTTCCCTCCGACACTCCTTGATAAATATGTCGAATTCAGGGGTGCCCGGAATAGCATCCTGCCCCAGTATGGCTGCATTCAGGGAGTCTGCCTCCACGGTGAATGGGACGGAGTTTTCCACGATAGATGACAGGGTGCGCAATTTCCGGCCGGTTGCAGCGGACCCGGTAAAGGTTACCACGTCCTGACTATCTACAAAATCCAAAATGCCCCTACCAGTTCCACATACCAATTGCAGCGCCCCTTCGGGAAGGATACCTGATGCAATAATGTCGCGCACCATGGCTTCGGTAAGGAAAGAGGTCTGCTCCGAAGGCTTTACTACCGCCGGAACACCTGCCATAAGGTTGCAGGCAACCTTCTCTAACATCCCCCAGATCGGGAAGTTGAATGCATTGATATGAACGGCTACTCCACGTTTGGGGGTAAGAATGTGATGTCCGATAAAGGTATTTTCTTTAGACAAGCGAATGGTTTCCCCCTCTACGTGGTAGACTTCATTAGGGAAACGCCGGCGCAGGCTGGCATTGGCGAAAAGGTTGCCTATACCCCCTTCAATGTCTACCCAGGAATCTGCGCGGGTGGCGCCGGTCAGGTGGGAAACTTTGTAATAATGGTCTTTACGGTCCATTAAATACAAGGCCAGGGCTTTCAACATACGGCCGCGCTCTTGAAAAGTCAGCTTACGCAGGGCAGGATTGCCCACTTTCCTGGCATAATCAAGGATGGCGGCATAATCAAGGCCATCACTTTGAACGGTGTGGATGACTTCGCCGGTCAGGGCATGAAATTGCGGCATGGCATCGCCTGTTCCGGAGGACCATTGGCCGAGAATGTAGTGGTGGATGGGTGTAGACATAGGGCGGTTATCCTACTTGCTCAGCAAGCAGTTCTAAAAATTGTTCTGCAGTTTTAGTCTTTACAACAGGAAATTCTATGGACGCCAAAACATTGAAATGCCGATCGTTGGTTACCAAGAAATCAGCATTCCCTGCGACCGCCAGATCAACAAACTTATCATCATCCGGATCGTTAAAAATCAACCTCCAATGATAATGAGGGGCGATTTGCTCTACATTAACAAGAGAAACCAGAAGTCTGAGTAAATCCTGTACTGTTTCAGTGTCATACCTTTTAGCAATCACTTCCTCATACTCCGTCAGCACCTCGTTGCTTATTAAAAGGGTATATCGCTCCTTAACAAGCGAAATAAAAATTGGATTAAAGAGGGACTGTGGGGCCAATGGCACTAAAGGCACATTGGTATCTAATACAATACGCATGGCTTATTGACCTTCTTCATTTAACCAGGAAAGCATTGTTTCCTGATTGTACCCGCGTTCCTTCCAGATTTTCCCAGACCGATTCTGAATTTTTTCAGCAAAAAAAGCAGCGAGCAACCTTTTGAGCGCATTCAACTCTTCCACATTCAATTCGTAGGCATACAGTTTTAATATCTGTAACTGAGTATTGGTGAGCGGTGGGCTTGACACTGTAGCTGACATAGTCAAATATTTAGTGCAAAGATATGGTTCTGAGTGCAAAACTAAGCACAAGAGTGTGTCTGAAAAATACGCTACTCCAGTCATTAACGACAAACCACCAATTTTTTCCAGGCAGACACTCCCCTATCACTTTGTAACCGATACCAATATACCCCGGCAGGCGTTTGCTGGCTGTGGCTTCGAGGGATACTTCCTGTTTGGTTTTCAGCCACTCGTTCAGGGTCTGCTGGGCATCGTCCTGCAGCGCGGCGGCATAGTTACGCTTCATGATGCCACGCAGAGGGGGAAAGTAATTCCACCTGTTCAAGTTGAGCGTAATAATCTTCGGCACAAATGCCTGCGGGAGTAAAAAAGCGCTTGTCCTGAATGTCTTTTTGAAATGCCCTGTAGCTTAGAAGAATGTTTGAATCCACCTTTGCCAATATTTCCTCTTCAAAACCTCTGCTTTCAGTAGCTGCAAAAACAGTCATATTTCCAGACCTATTCTTCTTGAGTTCTGCCAGAATACTTGCATTTACGGTAGCCACACGATCCGTCTTATTGCCTAACAAAATCGGAACCTGACTCTGGGGTGCAGCTTCGCCTGTGACGTGATCTTCGAGGTAGCGATCCATTTCTCCCAAGGTGATCTGACCGTCGTTGTTACGATCAGCAAGACCAAATAATCCATCTACCAGGTGATAACTAAACACGCCTCGTCCTCCACCCCATTGTTCTCCTTCCAGGCTGAACTCATTGGGCTGACAAGAGAGGATTTTAACTTCATTAGCATATTGCTTGGCTAGATTGGCAGTTGTGAGTTGTGCTCCGCCAATTTGGCTGCCCGCCAATTTTCCGGCATGACAGGCGTCCGTGATCACGGTGACCTTCGCCTTGCTCTGTACCGTCAAGGTTGTGACCACCTCCTGCAAAAACGAGAGCGAGTAGGTTCCTCCGCCCATATAAACCCTCGAAGGCGCGTCCCATGCAAGCAGAAATCCCGGCTGGGATATTTTCTTGCCCTCCACGTCCCCATGGCCGGAGAAGTAGATGATGACTGGTCGCCTTCCTTCACCTGCTCGATGAGGCCGTCTAAGGCTTCGGCGATGCGCCCGGCGGTGGCATTCTGGTTGGTCAAAACTTTCAGGTGGTCCCCATCAAGAGCCCCGCCCGCCGGGGAGCGAAGGAAGTTAGCGAAAGCCTCCGCATCCTTATCCGCAAATCGAAGATCGGGGATATCCTTGTCCTGGTAGTCGGAAATGCCTATCACAACCGCGTAGGTTTGGCCCGCCTTTGCTGAAGCTACGGCGGGTAAAGGGGTGACGCTTTTAGCCGCCGTAGCCGTAGCGGAAGAGGGATTTTGCGTTTGGGCAAAAAACGGGGTGGTGACCAGTAAAAGACTCAGGATGTTGGCCATTACGTTTTTCATATCGCAGGGGTGCTGTTGGTGGGTCACTCTTTTATCTTGTCAGGATAGTATTTCTTCATCAGTGCCTTCCATTCAGACATAGCATGTAAGGAAACAAGGTCTTCGTCTTTGGAAAGAGTCTCAAAATCGTTCCATCCTTTTTCATGCGCCTGCAGAAGCCAATCGATAGCCACTTTATTTTGTCCTTTTTTTGCTTCCAGACATGCCAGGTTATAGTAACCCACAGGCCTTTCTGTATCCAACCTTATGGCACGCCGGAACAGTGTTTCCGCTTGTGTCCAGTCTTTTTTCTCCGCATAGACCACCCCAAGATTGGCATACCCTCCGGGATTGTTGGGCGCATGTCTGATGGCTTCTATGCCATAATAGTTGGCAGCCTGCCAGTCGCCCGCGTTTAGTGCCAGGATGCTTAAATTGTTGTAAGGAATGCTCCAGGTAGGAGAATACGTTATTGCTTCGAGAAATTGTTTTTTGGCTTCTGCCGTATCGTTCCGGTTGATGCAAACAACACCCAATTCATTGTGGATATAGGCGGCCTCCGGTTCCAGGCGGAGGGCTGCACGTTGCTTTTCCATCGCTTCTGCAAGCACGGAACTGTCTTTTTCTGCGAGGGATCGGATTCGTAACTCCAGTCCCTCAAAATACAGTCGTTTGGCTTCCAGGGTATTGCTCATCATGTGTTGTTTGCCCAGTAGTTCGGTTGCTTTTGCCAATTGCAGGGCATAACGTTTATAGGGCTCGGTGCGCTTTTGACGACGGGCCAACTCATTGGCACTGGTGTTGAGGTAGGCATTCAGGGCCTGTTGTGTGTCATCGAGCATGGCCGCAGCCAGTCGACGGCGCAAGTGGCCGGCAATAGGCTGTAGTTCAGGAGCACGCAGGAGGCTGTCGTACAATGTTGATGCATTGCGCTCCTGCGGCGGAAGGAAGTTTCCGATTTTGATCGCCATGGTTTTTCAATTGGATTGGTACGCCTTGTTAAGAGGTACTATGGCTAAATTGGAGATAAAATGAAAACCGCCCTTGCTATAATACATAGCAAAGGCGGTTTTTTCATTCTGGACGCCTGATGCGGCGTTAGCTGTCGGTGGAATTAATTTAGTTAGGGAAATCAGTCATTTCACGAATCACCCAACCTTCAGCAGTTTTGCGGAAAACATAGATGAAACGGCCAGAGCGAACCATGTTTGTCATAGTGCCTTTTTCATCCATTACACTTACGGTGTAGCTGCCCAGTACCCGAGCGCCATCTTCGCCAATGAGCTGAACTTCATAGCCATACAGGTCAATGATTTCTTTGCCGGCTGCACTAAAAGCGTCTTTCAACAGCTTCAAAAATTCAGACTCTGGCAAAGTTCTGGAAGAACCATCAGGCTCAGAAATAACCACTGTTGCGTCAACAGTAGTAGCCACTGCGGTTGAATTTTCAGTGTTGAGGGCTCTTTCATAAGAGCTGATTTGTGCATCAACAGCCGCCGTAACCGTAGTAAGAGATACTGTAGAGGATGTTGTTGTGGTTGGCGTCTTGGAAACGGTGGTTTCTACGGATGTAGGCAGAATACCGGTGCGAGTCTGAGCCGACATTGGAGTAACCAGCACTGCTAGAATAAAAGCAGCTGTGAGGGCAAAGCCGATTTGATTTGCGTTCTTCATAATGTTGTAATGCTTTAATTGTGAAAAAAATAGTGAGAAAGGTGTTGTTGTTTTATGTCGATAGACCTGAGAAGATTGTTTTCCTTGTTGTTGCCTTATTGATGTTTCAAAGGTACCTGATCAATGTCCGCCCATTTAAGCGTGGAAATACGCAGTTTAAAAAAACAGGTGTTTCTACGGGGCACCTTGAAAGGTTGCTAAACATCAACTCACCACTATTTTTTCTTAGGATTATGGATACAACATTAAGGAGATGTAACGGGCGGAAATGTCAATAAAAATTTGGATATTTATTGCATACTTAAAATAAAAAATATTTTTTATTTGATTTTTAAGAATAAATACATATTGTTAAATGTTGAAAATCAACCACTTAAAATTTGCATTATACTTCAGTTGCGCCGCACAGCCATCCGGCAACTAAATGTTGAACTCGCGCTGGCCGGGTGTACTTCTAAAAAGATCAAACGCAACGGTAAACTTGCTCTTGGTGCTCAAGCCCTACCTAAGGTCCGGTGAAATAGCGCATTTTGACATCTACTTCTGATCCATACTGCCAATGCCAGCCCTCCACCTGCCAGTCATTCATGGACGTTTCGTTGTGACTGCGCAAAAGTTTCCCCTGATTGTCGAAGGTAATGTTCTGCCAATGTCGTTCCTTTGGAAGGAGATTTTTTACAAACCAAACCATAACTGATCATGTCTATTTTATTGGTCCTAATTGCAATTACTTTGATCCTGCTGATATCGGGGGTGGTGATGTATAACCGGCTGGTAAAATTGCGCAACCTGGTGGAGGAGGCCTGGAGCGGCATTTCGGTACAGTTAAAGCGCCGTTTCGACCTGATCCCCAATCTGGTCGAAACGGTAAAAGGCTATGCCACCCACGAAAAATCCACCCTGGAAAATGTGATCAATCTGCGCAACGCCGCCATGAGCGCCGCGCCGGGTGACGTCACCCAACAGGCTCAGGCAAATGCAGCCTTATCGCAGGGGATCAAAGGCATTTTTGCACTGGCAGAAAATTATCCCGATTTGAAAGCCAACCAAAACTTCATCGAATTACAAAATGCCCTGCAGAACGTTGAAGACAACCTGCAGAATAGCCGCCGCTATTACAACGGCTGCGTCAGAGACCTGAATACGGCTTGTGAAAGCTTCCCCTCCGTACTGATCGCCAACGCATTTGGTTTTGAAAAACGCAGTTTCTTTGAATTGGACAATCCCGAAGAGGCACAAAACATAAAAGTTTCTTTTTAAGATGCGTAAGGTCATTCTGTTCACGGCCCTGCTTTTTTGCCTTTTACAGCGTATCCATGCGCAAGGTTTCAGCATCACGCAATATGATATCGATGTTACTATTCAGGAAAATGGTTCTCTGAAGATCCGCGAGACCATCGACGTCTTTTTTACCGAGAAAAAACATGGTATCTATAAGGACATTCCCACCCGTTACACCATTGACTTTGCGGCAGTTGGGGATAGTGCTAAATATCGGTACCTGACTGGGAATGTCTTAAAAATGCCGGTTCGGAACATTGCGGTGCCAGACAACCCCTACCAACTCGAGTTTGATGAAAATCAGTTGAGGATCCGGATAGGGGATGCGGATGAGACCGTTGAAGGAGCAAAACAGTATGTGATCTCGTATGAGGTGGACAACATCATGGCATTCTTTAAAAATCATGCCCAGCTTAGATGGAACCTGATCGGCGAATACTGGGATGCCAACATAGAAAAAGCGCATTTTACCATTCACTTGCCCAAACCCTCGCCTACTCAAAATGCGATAGCGGTACAGTCTTTTTCCGGCACTTACGGAAGCACAGAATCGGATGTGAATCTACAATGGAAGGATGCTTCGACCATTAGCGGGACCTTGAGCCGATCCATGGGGCCGCGGGAAGCACTGACGGTAATCCTGGACTTCCCGCTGGACTTCATTCGGTACGAGCCTGCGGATGCTTCCATGCTGGCAGAAAGAATGTTCGTTAAGAACTATCATACCATCCTGACGGTCAACAAAGATGGCACAACGGATGTGGTCGTGCAGGCAGACATCAAGTTTCTCAACACCGTCCGGGAACTTTGGGTGCTGCTTGAACATCAGGCCTCAGGCGAGTCATTCGGCTTGTCTGGCCGCTGGCTGCCCGGTGGTGTATATTATCCCGTCAAAAACGTACGCTGGACAGGGGGCGAGCAGGATAAAAGCAATCCCTGTAAAATATATTTGAACAATATTAATGGTGGGGATGAGCACACCTTAATCTTACGTTACACCCTGGATGGAAATATGGTGGACGACGGGAAGCATCCCGGGTTTAAAAAAGTGCTTTTCTCCCACAAAAATCTGTTCCGCGAACCCATTGGGCATGCCCTTACCGAGATCCGGTTGCCGGATATGGATAAAGCAGCCGTATATGAGATCAATTCGAACAAGGACTTCGACACCCGTCAACTCCGGCAGCGCATTGAAGGGAATTCTCTCTTTATAGAAACCACCGGTCCGATCGTTGAGCGGGATCTGTTGTTCCAACCAACCTTTAGTATCCCGGCTCGTGCAGTGGCAGACGCAGGTTTTGGCACGGCGCTCCATCGTTGGTGGATGAACAACCAATTCCTGTTTTTCCCCTTGCTGATCCTCGGATTCTTTATTTGGTGGTGGTTCAGAAGAGGCAAGGACAGCACGGTACCCATTTATCCGCAATATTATCCACCAGACCACATGACACCGGCAGAGGCGGGCATTCTTATTGATGATAAATTGCATGAACGGGATATCATCGCCCTGATCCCGTACTGGGCAGCCAGGGGGCATATCAGAATAGAAGAAGTGGAGGTCAAAAAACTGCTGGGCCTGCTGAAGGACACCGATTATACATTCATTCAACTCAAACCATTGCCTGAAGGAGCTCATGATTATGAAAAAAAACTGTTTGCCGGCTTGTTTGGCAGTAGCGGCGATGTAGAAAGCGTGTTGTTATCTTCCCTGGAATATTCCTTCTATACCACTATGAATTCCGTTAAATCCCTGCTGAAAGACAAGATCAAAAAAGACAGGCAATATGAAGGGCTCGGCATGGATGCTGGAATAGGTTTTATAGCGCTGGGGGTTATTTTCCTGGTGGGGGCGCTTATTGTCTGGTTGGTATCTTTGGAAGATTTCCATGAGCCGGGTTTTTTCTCCATTGAAACGGCGTTCAGCAGTGTTTTACTCGGTGTCGGTTTACTCATCATTGGTAAATATATGCCCAAGAAGTCTTTGCTGGGCATGGAGGCTTACCAGAAGTTAGCTGGCTATCGCATGTTTATGCAAACGGTTGAACAACCCCGTCTGGAACAACTGATCAAAGAAGACCCACATTACTTTGACAAATCCCTGCCCTTTGCGATGGTATTTGACATCGCCGATAACTGGTCTGAAAAATTTGAAGCCCTCCAGGTTCCGCCACCAGAATGGTATGGCTCCCGTACCGGACATTTCACTTCAAGACAGTTTATGCGACAGTTTAGCCATGCCACCAAAGACATCGGCAACACTTTTACCAGTACGCCTTCCAAAAGTGGCAGCAGTAGCGGGGGGAGTTTCAGCGGCGGCGGTTTTGGTGGCGGCGGTGGAGGCAGCTGGTAAGTCACTTCCGCAAAATGCTGCCTGGCGAAAACACCTGGCAGGGCGATGGTGTCCGAAATATTGCTGTTCCCGGCTTTGTTTTTATTGGTAAAAAGCACCTTTGACAATTTTTTGGATGGCAAAAAGGTCGACAATAAAAAATAAAGTTACATTTGGCCTTTCTCAGAATTTTAATACTCATTATTCACGTTTTTAAACAAGTCAAATTATGCTTAAACCTTTTTTTTCCATTTCATTGTTGTTTCTGGCAACCGCAATATTTGGCCAATCCCTCAAACCGATTCCTCAAATGGTGCTGCAAGCCAAAGCCAAACAGGAATTCCTCAAACTCCCCCTTTTAAAGCTTGAGGTTGATCAGACAGCCGAGCGATTTGAAGCCCAAAAAGCCCTGAAACAATCAACATTGCTGGCATGGGACGCTGCCAAAGCCAAGGAACTGCGGTCCAGCCAGGGATCTCCTGTTTCTCTAACGATGCCCTGGGAAAACGGCAGCAGTATTACGCTTGATCTTGTTCCTGCTAAAAACTTCTCAGATGGATTCCAGGTGCGCGCCGCTTCAACCGGTGAGGTTGCCAATGATGTGGATAAAGGCGTTCACTACTGGGGTATTGTAGCGGATAATCCTGCCTCTTTGGTTACCATCAGTGTGTTCGAAAATGAAGTAATCGGCATGGTAGAAATGGATGAAGACCGCTTTACCATAGGGTTGGTACCAGGAAGTCAGGATAAAACCCATATCCTGTTTAAAGACTCAGATATTATAGAAGCCCGTGGTTTTGTATGTTACACCGATGATGAGTTGCACAGAATTGGCGAAGAAGCCAGTGCTTCTGATCGTGCATACAATCCGGATAATTGTGTGCGTATGTATGTGGAAACGGATTACACACTTTTCCAAAACAAAGGCAGTGTGGCCAATGTCACATCCTATGTGACCGGTGTATTCAGTCAGGTTTCAGCCCTTTATACCAATGAATCCATCAACCTTACCCTGCATGAGCTGTACGTTTGGGATGTAGCGGATCCATATACCGGGCCTTCTTCAATTGACTATCTGAATCAGTTCAGAGATGAACTTAATGGTGTTTATAACGGAGATCTTGCGCATCTTGTGGGCATCAATGGTCTTGGTGGTGTTGCCTATCTCGACGTTTTGTGCAATGGCTTTTTCGGTGTTGGATACAGCAGCATTAATTCCACCTATAACAATGTACCCACCTATTCCTGGACGATTGAGGTTATTACGCATGAAATCGGTCATAACCTGGGTTCGCCTCATACGCACGCCTGCGTGTGGAATGGCAATAACACGGCAATTGATGGCTGTGGGCCAACGGCGGGGTATAGTGAAGGCTGCGATGGCCCCTTGCCAAGTAACGGAGGAACCATCATGAGTTATTGCCATTTGCTGGGCAATATCGGCATCAATTTTAACAACGGCTTTGGGCCACAGCCCGGCGATTTGATACGAGATAAAGTGTATAATGCAGCTTGCCTGGATGTCTGTGGTGGCGGGCAGTGTTCTTATGTTAACATCAATTCCAATAATTTCGAAACAGGATTCGGTATCTGGACTGATGGTGGAACGGATTGTATCCGGACGAATAATGCCCTCTATGCCAACTCCCCAACCTTCAGCATTCTGCTCCGCGACAATACCAATACTTCGGTTATGACCACAACTAACCAGAATTGGACAAGTTATGATGAGTTAACCGTCGACTTCTCCTACTACTCGGTTAGCTTTGAAAATGGCGAAGATTTTTGGGTTCAAATATCCACCAATGGGGGCACAAGCTATACCACAGTAGGTGATTTTAATGCCGGCACCGAATTTTCAAACGGGGTGCGTAAATCAGGACAGGTAGTCATTGCCGGACCATTTACAGCCAATACCCGCATTCGTTTCCGTGCGGATGCTTCTGCCGATGACGACCGGGTTTACATTGATGATGTGGTAATCACCGGCTGCCAGCAGCCAGGCTTCCAGGGAGGAGGCAGCGAAAGGAATTTCATTGGTTTGGATATTGATGAACAGCCAGCTATCTCCAATTTCAGTGCCGGCCCGAATCCTGCCACAGATCATATCAATATTCAGTTTGATGCCACAAGCAACCTGGAAACGACTATTCAGTTGATGGATTTAGCTGGAAAGTTGGTGCAGCAGCAAGTAGTAACTGCTATTGAAGGCCAGAACAACATGACCATACCTGTGAATGAACTCACGAATGGCATGTACCTGCTAAGCGTCAGAGCTGGCGAAGAGTCCATTCTGATTAAAGTGGTATTGGCGAAGTAAGTCGTACCGTTTAATGGCATATTCTGCGACATGAGTCATCCCAAATTTTGGGGCGACACAACGCTATAATTTATAGAACCACAGCGTCCAAAGGACACAAAAACAAGATATTTTGTGTTTTTTGTTGCGCTGTGGTTCTTTTTTTGTGCATTGAATCATGAAACGCCAGCCAACAGGGTTAGAGTGTGTCTGAAAAATACTCACCGTGCTGAAAATACATCTTTTGGAACCTGTATTGCGTGTCTTTTTTGGCCAATAGGACACCGCTATTCCCCAAAAAAGATACACTTATCCAGGACCCAAAAACTGCATTTTCATCTTCGGCAGTATTTTTCAGACACACTCTAGTGGTAAACAGGATACCCTACAATAATAGACTTCCTGCCAAAGTCTAATATATGGATAACCAGGTAATTCAAAAACAACCATCTTAAAAATAGCTTTAGCGCAACCTGAGCAAAAATCCCTTCGCTCCAAAAACTTTGAATTATCTTGCTTGGAAGAAGCGCTTTGTCATAGCAATATACCATTATCAATCTTTTATGGCAACTAAATCTAAAACGACCAATGAGAGCCCCAAGAAGGAAAATACCGTTCCTGATACTTCAGAGACGAGAAGACGGCAGCTTTTGCCAAGACTTTGAAATAGCCATAGCTAGGAACTTGTTTCCATTTCAATACTCAGGCTAAACCCAATGAATCTGGATCAAGCAAGGCCAAATTTGCAGTCATTACGAAGCTTACAGCAGAAATTTCATGAAGGATTGACCTTTTGTAGCCCAAATCACAATCCCGAACAAGCTCTAATCTGCTTTTATCCACCACTCGTTAATGCCTTCACCTTTTCCATATCCCGTGCGGCTTCGGCGGTCTTGCCCATTTGGGAATACACCTTGGCCCGGGTTTCGTAGGATTTCGGGTAGTTGCTCTGCGCCTCAATCGACTTGTTTACATCAGCCAGCGCTTCGTTGAGCATGCCTTTGCTGAGGTAGGCCATGGCGCGGTTGTTGCGGGCAATGATGATGTCCGGACGAACCGCCAGCGCAGCTGTGTAATCCGCTATGGCTTCATCAAATTTTTGTTCGTTGAAATACATCAAACCTCGGTTCACCAGTGCCTCCACGTATTGCGGGTTCAACTCAATGGCTTTGCTGTAATCTTTCAATGCCCCGGCCAGATCGCCGGTTTTACCCTCTGCCACCGCTTTGAAGTACCAGGTTTCCGGGTTGCGCGGTTCCAGTTCCAAACTTTTCGCCAAATCCGGAATAGCCTCTGCCGGCCTGCTCAAAATAACGTGGCATTTCCCCCGGTTCAGGAACAATTTAGGGGTAACGATACCCGCCTTGATGGCATTATCAAAATCAGAAAAAGCCTCGGGGAATTTTTTCAATTGAAAATACGCCTGCCCCCGGCCATTATAGGCTTCCACAAAACTCGGATCCAGGGCAAGTGCTTTGGTGTAATGTTGCACAGAAGGCTCAAATTCCAGGTTGAGCAATTCACCATAGGCCAGATTGCAGTTGCACAGCGGCGCATCCGGATATTTATCCACACAATCCCGGAACACCGACACCTCGTTGTTCCACACCTGACTGCGTTCCAGGGTTAAAAAGCCAAACAAAAGTGCCATCCCAATCAGCGCACCGCGCCGTATTTCAGCCGGAATACGCTGTGCCAGATACACCAGCAGCAGGAAAAAGCCCGCCGAAGAAATATACACATAACGGTCTGAACGCATTTCAAAAGTACCCACCGATACATAAGGCAGCATAACCGCCAACGGAATCAGGTACCACAATCCCGCCAGTCCTAGCACCCGGTCGCGGCGACCATATTTCCAGGCAGCCCAGCCTATCGCAGCCAGGGCCAGTGGCGCCAGGTAGTAATCTACAGACCAGGCACCGTCTGTTTTTTCCATCGGGTAAAAAATACTGAGCTTGAAGGGCAGCAGCAATTTCACCGGATAAAACAACAGGGAATGGCAAACCATCAGAAAACGATCGAACAGATTGTAGGCACTGGACGACACCACCAAATCATGCCCTTCCGCCTCGCGGGTAGAGAAGGTGTATAAACCGAAAATCAGACTCACCACAAAATAAGGCGCCTTGGCCAGTACATTTTTGAAGGTAACGGTTCCGTTTTTATACCAGTCCAGCGCCAAAAGCAGCACCGGCAAGGTCACAGCCGCAGATTTGGATAATACCGACAATAAAAAGGCCACAATAGACAAGCCAAAGAACAAGGCGCGCTGGCTGTTTTGCCATTGTACATAAGCCATCAGGCTCAGTAGGTAAAACAAGGAAAAGGTCAGTGCGCTCTGTCCGGCAATCCAGCTGGTTGCTTCTACCTGCATAGGGTGCAGGGCAAACAACAGGGCAACAAAAAAGGCCACTTCTGCCCTGGATAGCAACATACGCATCAGGGTAAACACACTCAACACACAGCCAATATGCAGTAACAGACTAAACGTGTGAAATGCCGAAGCGCTCTCGCCCGCCAGCGCATACACCAGCGCATACCCGCACCAGGTAATCGGTGCGTACATGCCAAGGTTGTTGGCCATGAAAAGTCCCCGGAAAGTGGGATTCTTGATCAGATTATTGTACCGAATGGCTTTGTCATCATCAAACACCATAAAGCCATTATCCAGCGATATGTAATACGCCATCACGGTAACTACCGTCAGCACCACCGCCCAGAGCCAGGCTGGTTCAAACTGAAAGCCCCCGGAAGCAGGAGTGGATTCAGCTACAGATGATTCCTCCGGCTTTTCCAGCCTGTTGGGTTGCTTTGGCGCCTGTGGCGGTGTTTTTTTCTTCGACATTATGAAGTCATTTTAGGTCATTTGGAGTCATTTAGGGGTTGGGGTGCTTGAAAACTTCGGCAAAAGTAGCGACTTCCAGCATGGGATTTACGATTTGCGATCGCTGATTTACGACTTCAACCATGGTTGTGGTACAATTCATAATTGAACCACAAATGGATGTTTGAACCACAAAGGCATGGAGGACACAAAGTTTAGAGGACACAATGACATGGAATACACAAATGAAAAATACTTTGTGTTCTCCATGCCTTTGTGGTTCAAAAGTTTATGATTCCAACAATGCAGCGCCAACCTGAGGGATCGTAACCCCCAACCACCTATCTTCGCCCCATGACTGCTTTTATCTCCAGGGCATTATTACCGGATTCTGAGTTTCGCAGTGTATTGCGGGCGCATGGCTGGAAAGTTTTCGGACAATCGTTTGTGATATTGTCGCCTATCCCGTTTGAGCAGATTCCTGAGGCTGAGTGGCTGTTTTTTTCCAGCCAGAATGCCGTGCGTTTTTTCTTTCAAAACCTGGAGAAGCGAAACATAACCTTGCCGAATGTGCAATGGGCTGCTCTGGGGCCAGCCACTGCAAGAGTGCTTGACCATTTTACCGGGGAGGTGGCATTTACCGGAACCGGGGAGCCCAAAGGATCGGCCCAATTGTTTCGCAGACATTGCGCAAGGCTTCAACGCAGCATCGGGCCCGTCGTATTTCCTGCTGCCAAACGCTCCCGGCAAAGTGTTATGAACCTATTACAATCGGATTTCCAATGCATCCATTTTGAAATTTACGACAATCAACCGCTGAAGGATCCCATGCCACGTACGGAGGATGTGCTGGCATTCACCAGTCCACTGAATGCCGAATCTTATTTCAAGCGGCACAAACTATTGCCCGGCCAGCGTGTGGCAGCCATTGGTGGCACCACCGACCGGATGCTGAAGCAAATGGGTATTTCCGAAACTGCCATTGCCGCTGAACCTACAGAGCGCGGTCTTGCAGAAGCGGTGCTCACACTGGGCACGATTAGCAATTGATTTGCTACTTTTGCGCGTTGTTTCCCAAAAGCATTGTCATCACAAACGAAACAATCCAGCAATATGGCGAAAAAGCCCGCTCCCACAGCTACTACCAAGAAGTCTCCATCCTCCGGCACTACCAAATCATCCGCCGCCTCCGACCAGTCCAACTGGTTTATGCTGGGCATGATTGTGCTGGCTATAACCGCCGCCTGCTATTTGCCAAGTCTGCGCAACGGCTTTGTAAACTGGGATGACCCCAAGAATATTTACGAAAACGAGAACCTGGAAGGGGTGGGCAATGGTCAGCCCTGGGGCACCACTATTGCCAATATTTTCGACCTGGAAAAAGGCAACGTCATCGGCAACTACAATCCGCTGCCTATCCTGACTTTTGCTATGGAAAAAGCCATAACAGGTGGAGAATGGAATCCCACCCTTGTGCACACCACCAACCTGCTTTTACACCTGCTGACGGTGTTTTTTGTGATGAAACTCCTTTGGGGAATGGGTATTGGGCGCTGGGGTGTGTTTGCGGGAGGCTTGCTGTTTGGCATTCACCCTATGCGGGTAGAATCTGTGGCCTGGGCTACAGAACGTAAAGACGTTTTGTTTGCTGTTTTCTTTTTTGCGGCGCTTGTTTATTACATAAAATGGCTGAAACAGGGCGAAAAACAGGAAAATCGCATGGGCACTTACGCCATTATGCTGGTACTGGCGCTGCTCTCCTGTTTCTCCAAAGTACAGGCCGTTACCCTGCCACTTTCCATGCTGGCGCTGGATTTTTGGTTCCGCCGGCCATTGAACTTCAAGCTGATCCTGGAAAAAGCACCTTTCTGGGTTCTTTCCCTGGTTTTTGGTTTGATCAACGTACACACATTGCGGGTGCAGGGCTCCACCGACGATTCCATTACCAATTTCAATTTCCTCGACCGTTTGTGCATAGGCGCCTATTCCTTCAGCACCTACATTTATAAGGCTGTACTGCCCTGGCCTATGTCGCCCCTGTATGCCTATCCCAAAAACCTGCCCTGGACGGTTTATGCCGCGCCAATAGCCTTTTTTGCATCGGTAGCGGCCTTTATCTGGGCCTGGAAAAAAGGCTACCGCACCTGGGTTTTCGGGGTGGCATTCTTCTTTTTCAATGTGATGTTCCTATTGCAGATTTTTGCTGCAGGTCAAGGCTTTTTGGCAGATCGTTTCACCTATGTGGCCTACTTCGGGCTGTTTGCCATTGTAGCTTATTATGCCGATCAGTATGCACAGCAGGAAGCATCACGCAACAAAGTGCTGACCATCCTGGGCATAGTAGGATTGATTTATGGCGCCTGGACCATCAAGCAAATTGGCGTTTGGGCGGATGGATACAGCCTGTGGAGCCATGTAATGAGCATGGATGACGGCAAAAAAGAGCGTAGTTCCCTACCCTACTGGAACCGCGGCCAATTCCTGCGCAATGTAAAAGGCGATTTTGAAGGCGCCTTGAAAGATTACAACAAAGCTGTGGAGATGGAACCCAACAACCGGGAAATCCTCAACAGCCGGGGTAAAACCTACTTCGACATGGCCGCGTCCGGCAAATACAAGGGGCAGGAAAAGTCTTTGCTGGATAAAGCGGTGAAGGATTATACCGAATCGCTGGCTAAAACAAACAAGACAGATAAAGCTACCAGCGAATCCTACAGTAACCGCGGCGCTGCTTACGGCATGCTGGGGATGTTGCAAAAAAGTATTGACGACATCACCGAGGCTATTAAACTCGACCCGACCAACAAAAATGCCTATGCCAACCGCTCTATTGCATATCTGAATTCCGGACAGTTCGAAAAAGCCTTAGCCGACTATCAGGAATACCTGAAGTACGACCCCATGAATGCCAATTTCTGGTATGAAAGCGGGATGGTGCAGCGTGTGATGAAACGCAATGATGAATCTGTAAAGTCACTCGATCGGGCCATTCAAATCAACCCTAAATTAGGCGTTGCGTATCTGGAACGTGCCCGCGCCAAGGCCCAGGGCGGCAACATTGCCGGCGCCCGGCAAGACTACCAAAAAGCCCAGCAAATGGGCCAAAAACTGGAAGCCATGGATCAGCAGTTGATGGGCGGGCAGTGAGACTGGGGAATTATATGATTGACGAGGGAGGGCGTTGCTTTTGGGTGTTGGGATGGCTTGCGCCGGGAGCCCCCTCTTCAATCATGTAATCATGTACTCGTCAATCATGTACTCCAACGGCCCTCACTCCGCCCGTTTCATCGCCATCTTCACCTTGAAATTGTACCAGCGTTTGCCCATGAATTTGTTCATGATTTTGTCTACCGCATAATTGGTGGTGATGCTGGCCAGACCTTGTACGCGGTAAAGCATAGAGGTAAAGGCACGTAAACTGATGGAGTAGCCTCCGTCTGTGTATTCAATGTAATGCCAATAGCCGCGCGGAATAAACAGGGTTTCTCCGGGCATGAGCATTACTTCGAGCCCTTTGGCGTGTTGCAGGGCCGGGTACTTTTCAAAATCCGGCTTCAATACATTGACATGGCTGGCTACCGTAAAGGGCAGATGGTAGAGACTTCGACTCTGATCATGGGGGAATAATATCACCCGTTTGCGACCGTGTATCTGGTTCAAAAACACGTGGCTCAAGTCCAGGTCGTAATGCAGGGCAACCCTGGAGCCTTCGCAGCCGAAAAACATGAACGGAACTTCGTTGACAAACCCGTCCATGATATCCGGCATGGCAAAGTCCTCTCTAAGCTCCGGCGCCTTGCGGAAAATATTCCACAGAAATATGCGCAAATCTGAAGGTCCGGCCTCCATGATTTCCAGGTATTCCCGGAAAGTAATATGCATATCCGGCATCATGTAGCTTCTGCCCGGACGCGAATAATTATTGGACACCACCGGAACCATCAGGTTGCCGTAATGTTTTTTGAAGTAATCAATGGTCCACTTGCTTTTAGCAGGCCATTTTGTCATCAAATCGGTGAAAACAACGGGCTTGAGTGGCTCCAGATATTCTTGAGCGAACGTTTCACGGGTTAGGCCGGTCCTACGTTCAACAGGTTGAAGTTCCAACATAGTCAATCTCGTTTGATGTGGTAAGCAGGACTGTAACGCTGGCAAAAATAATCAGCAATTTCATCTGCAAAAACTAAAAATCGCACGCATAAGTCTGAATGTCATAGAATAGCTGTAGGATTGCAGCGAAAGTAATTAAAATATGCAAGTTCTCGTTTTTGCCACCAATAATGCACACAAAGCCCATGAGGTTGAACTGGTGCTGGGTCCGGGTTACCAAATTAAAACCCTAAAAGACATTGGTTGTCTGGAAGATATTGAGGAAACAGAAAATACGCTTGAAGGCAATGCCCTTTTGAAAGCGCGGTATGTCAAGGAAAAATACGGCTATGACTGCTTTTCTGAAGACGCCGGACTGGAGGTTTCTGCACTCGGCGGCGCACCGGGCGTTCACACCGCCCGTTATGCCGGCCCATCCAGAAACGCCAACGACAATATGGATCTGCTGCTCCGGAATCTGGATGGCCACAATGACCGCAGCGCTCAGTTCAGGGCAGTAGTTGCGCTTATTCAGGGCGACAAAGAAACCCTGCTGGAAGGTGTTTGCAAGGGCCGGATCTCGATACAAAAACAAGGTACCGATGGCTTTGGTTACGACCCGATTTTCATCCCTGAAGGCTATGATCAAACTTTTGCACAGTTGGGAGATGAGGTAAAAACGGAAATCAGCCACCGGGCTAAGGCTACGAGGAAATTGGTGGAGACGTTGAATGGGTGAGGAAGGAGGGTGGAAATATTGTCTGGATAATTGGATTTCAAACTGGATGATTATCCTTTAATTGAATAGTCATCCAATTGCCGTACCCTTCAGGGTGCGGGCTAAGGGATTTTGACAGCTTCAGGGTTTTAACCCTATCTGATTTTGCGTGGGCTAAAGCCCCCAATGATTATTTCTATCTCTGCCCTGAAGGGCAGGGCAACTAAGGGCAAATGAGAGGAGGAACAAAAGGCAGGGTCAAACAGCACTGTGTGAATACCTAATCAACCTCGACCATAAATCTAAAAACGATTACAGCCTGCACCACCTTCGTGTATCTATTCCAAATGCTCAGCTCAACGCCCCATCGTTCATCGTTCATCGTTCATCGCCCCCTGAATGTTTCGTTTCAACCCGGCGTATTTCACACGTTTGACAGCTGATTTTTTAAAAATTCGGCCAAAAATTTCTTCGGTGAGTTCCTGCCAGTCGCGTCGGGTGAGTTGAAGCAGGTCGGGGTGGGGCTCAAAAGCGGGTTCCTGATGGCGCTTGGAAAAGCGGTTCCACGGACAAACATCCTGACACACATCACAGCCAAACATCCACTGATCCATTTTGCCTTTGAATTCGGCCGGAATCTCATCCCGCAGCTCTATGGTGAGGTACGAGATACACTTGGAGGCGTCCAGAAAATATCCTTCCGGACTAATGGCCTGAGTAGGACATGCATCTATGCAACGCCGACAGGTACCGCAATGATCACGGATGGGATCGTCGTACAATAAGGGCAAATCACAAATGATTTCTGCCAGGAAGAAGAAGGAGCCTGCTTTGGGGTTGATGGTCAGGGTATTCCGGCCATTCCAGCCAAGTCCTGCGCGTTGGGCCCACTCACGTTCCATGACCGGCGCTGAATCCACGAAACAACGACCGTTCACCTCGCCAATATATTCCTGAATGAAAGCCAATAGCGCTTTAAGCTTGTCTTTCACCACAAAATGGTAATCTTCTCCGTATGCGTAGGTAGCTATTTTGGGCGCCTCCGGATCTGACTGCTTTTCCGGATGGAAATAATTGTAAGTAAGGCAAATCACCGTTTTAGCTCCTGGAACCAGCAAGGTTGGATCCACCCGCATATCGAAATGATTGGCCATGTACGCCATGCGCCCATGTGCGTTGCGCCCAAGCCATTGCTCCAATTGCCTGGCCGGCTCATCCAGTCGTTCCGCCTTGGCAAAACCCACAAACTCAAATCCCAATCGATGTGCTTCGGCACGAATCAGCTCAGAATGTCGTTGTATAGGTTGCATGCAGCAAAGGTAACGATGGCTGATGAACAAAGAAACGGTGAACGATTGCTCACTGATCCTTTTGAATTAACCCGAAAAAACATTCACCTTTGCAGCATTCAACCCATACACCGGTATATCTCAGGAGTATCGAGCTAAAGGCCTCAGGTACAATTGCCGGAAACCCTTCAAAAAATGACTGCCGACGAAATTCTGCGCGACATCAAGGCCGGCAAGTTTGCTCCGGTATATTTCCTGCACGGGGAAGAGCCGTTTTATATTGATCAGATTGCCGATGCGGTAGAAGCCCAGGCGCTGCCGGAAGCCGAGCGCGGGTTCAACCAAACCATTTTGTACGGCAAGGAAATGGATCATCTCACCCTTCTGGATTATCTGCGGCGCTACCCTATGATGAGCGAGCGTCAGGTGGTTATTCTCCGGGAAGCGCAGGAGATGAAAACACTGGGAGAGCTTACCGGATATCTGGAAAACCCAATGAGCAGCACCGTGTTTGTGGCCTGTCACAAACATAAAAAAGTTGATACCCGTACCAAGTTTGGCAAAGCACTAGGGGGCAAAAACATTGTCTTCTTTGAGAGTAAAAAGCTATATGACAACCAAATACCTGACTGGATTAGTTCCGTGTGCAAAAGCAGAAAACAGTCCATCGAACCAGCTGCCGCTGCCCTAATGGCTGAATATCTGGGAACAGATTTGTCGCGCATTTACAATGAACTGGATAAGCTTACATTGAACCTACCCGGTGGAAGTACGATCACTGTAGCACATGTACAGGACAACATCGGGATAAGTAAGGAATACAATGTGTTTGAATTGCAAAAAGCACTGGCAACCCGGGATCTTGCCAAAGTGGCTCGTATTCAGCAGCATTTTGCCGCCAACATCAAGAAAAATCCATTGA
Source organism: Saprospiraceae bacterium (assembly GCA_044347755.1). Taxonomy (GTDB): domain Bacteria; phylum Bacteroidota; class Bacteroidia; order Chitinophagales; family Saprospiraceae; genus M3007. The sequence goes on along the minus strand of JBIKUE010000031.1, from coordinate 5,040 downwards.
TTGTCACAATTTCGAGCCTCTATTCCTATTTTTCAAAAGTATTCATGCTGCATGCACTCAAGGGTCAGCCCGATGCTGAAGTATTGAAAGCGCTGGATTTGCGGTCTGACTGGTTTTTGAAAGAATATAAAGCCGCCGCCGTTCATTTTAATGCTGCCCAATGCGCCCAGGTGATTGGTTATCTGAAAGATTATGATCTCCGTTCAAAGGGTGTGAACAACGACGGTGTAGAAGAAGAAGATTTGATGAAAGAGCTCTTCTGGAAAATCCTTTACGGATGAAAACACATCGATTACCGATTGATTTTTACCTCCGCACGGATGTAGTTCTGGTGGCACAGGAATTATTGGGTAAAATACTGATTACAGAAATAAACGGGATCCGCACATCAGGCAGGATAACCGAAACGGAAGCCTACCGGGCGCCAGACGATCGCGCTTGTCACGCCTTTGGCAACCGGCGTACTGCACGAACAGAAGTAATGTTTCAGGAAGGCGGAAGGGCATACATCTATTTGTGTTATGGAATTCACCACTTGTTCAATGTAGTGACTGCGCCGCAGGAAACAGCTCATGCCGTCCTGATCCGGGCCGTTGAGCCAATTGAAGGCGAGGAGGTTATGTATGAACGGAGAGGGCTATACGCAAAAGCTCCCGGCAAAACATTAACCAGACTCACTACCGGGCCAGGCGCCATGTCAAAAGCCTTGGGGATTCATACCGGATTGAATGGAATAAGCCTACTGGACAAGGACAGTCCGGTTTGGATTGCGGATGAAGGTAGCGCATATCTACCCGAAGATATCCAGTCTGGTCCCAGAATCGGAGTAGACTATTCTGGCGAATGTGCAGCCTGGCCTTGGCGGTTCTGGGTCAAAAATACGCCGTTCGTCAAAAAATGACACCACTTGTTGTCATTTACCTACCCTTAAATACTATATTTGACCGTTCAAAATATGAAACCTAACTGGTTGAAGTGCAATCTATCTTCCTACTCATTCCTGAATTTCACCGATACAGCCTGGAGCATTTCCTTTGGCTTATAGTAGGTGTTATAAGTACCATATTTTGGATCAGACTGGGCAAAAAACAAACCAGTGAAGAAGGTCAACGGAAGATCGGTTTGATGCAAAGCCTGATTCCGGTTGGTGTGTGGTTTGTCGTTACGCTTTACCTGGCCATTTTTGAACAGCCGGTTGATTTAACCCTGATTCTGCCCTTCCATATCAGCTATTTCATGAACTTGTTGTTGCCGGTAATGCTCTGGCGACGTTCATTTTTTCTGTTTGAAATCACCTATTACATGGTGATGGGCGGATGTATCCAGTCGTTGCTCACTCCTGCTCTGGATCACGGGTTTCCACATATTTTAAATTTCCGGTTCTTTTTGGTACACATGGGTTTGCTTCAAAGCATCTTCTACGCCATTTTTGTGTACGATTTCAAACCAACCTGGCAGAGTTTCGGGCGGGCATTTCTATGGACCAATATTTACTGCGTATTTGTATTGGGTATTAATGCATTACTCGGTACTAATTTCTTATATCTCAGCAAAAAGCCCAATGCACCCTCCCTGCTCGATCTTTTTGGGCCATGGCCTTGGTATATCCTTGGCGCTGAGTTCCTTTGCCTGATGATGTACACCATTGTGATGTTGCCTTTTGCCTTCAGCAAACAATCGGAACAATCTCCTGCATCAAAAGCCTGACGCCAAGTTTTACGCAACCTTATTCTGCACATTGGTTATTTTCAGGGAAAGCAATCCCAAATACCCCCATATGTAAAAACCTCCTATATTAGCCCCGAAAATTCATCAAACACACTGTGCAATCCACCTTATTATTTGTCAATTACAGTCTGGAGCATCTGATCTGGATCCTGCTTGGAATAGCCAGCACCGTCTTTTGGATCTGGCTGGGCAGGAAGCAATCAAATGAGCTTAGCCAACAACGTATTGGCCTGATACAGAGCCTGGTACCTGCCACGCTTTGGATTGTACTTTCCCTCTACATGTTGTTTTTTGAAACGCCCGTAAACTGGGGACTTGTACTTCCCTTTCATGTGTGTTACTTCATCAACCTGTTGCTGCCTTTTATGCTGTGGCAACGATCCTTTTTCCTGTTTGAGATTACCTATTATATGGTGATGGGTGGTTGCGCACAAGCCTTAATTACTCCGGATTTACATCACTCCTTCCCACACTTTATCAATTTCAGATACTTTATCGTCCACATGGGCCTGGTACAAAGCATTTTGTACGCTATTTTCGTGTACCGCTTCCGACCTACCTGGACAAGTTTCGGACGTGCTTTTTTGTGGACCAATATTTATTTTGTTTTCATTCTAGGTGTAAACTACCTGTTGGGAACCAATTTTATGTACCTCAGCAAAAAGCCACCTAATCCTACCCTATTGGATCTGTTTGGCGATTGGCCATGGTATATCGTCGGTGGTGAGTTCCTGTGCCTTATCATGTTCACCCTGGTCATGCTGCCGTTTACTGGAATGTCACGGCTACGCCGTTCGGAGGATACGGCTGCGCCGAATTGAGGGCGGCTGCGCTGCGGGGAAATGCGGCTTTGCCGCTGGGGTCAGGAAAAAATGACATTGCCCCTGAGGGCGACTCCCATACCTTTGTTGAAATTTTGTTTTAGTTGCCCTATGCGGGTGTTGGTGGGATAATGAGCGCTGGCATGCCCATCCGCACGCCAACTCAAACACTCCAACACCCAAACACTCAAACACTCCATCATGCTTCGTCGTCCGCGTCGTAATCGTCAGTCTGCTGCCATTCGTGGCATGGCCACTGAAACCCACCTTAGTACCGAGCACCTCATTTTCCCGCTTTTTGTACTGAATGGGACGAATATCCGCTCTGAAATCCATTCATTACCCGGTATTTATCGTTTTTCACCGGAAAACTTGTTGCAGGAAATTGAATCCTGCATGAACCTTGGACTTACCAATTTTATACTTTTCCCGGCTATAGCAGAGCACCTGAAAGACACTATGGCTACGCACAGCTGGTCTGAAGACAATTTTTACCTTCAGGTAGCCCGCGATATCAAAAAACGATTCCCGGAATGTTGCCTGATCAGTGACGTGGCGATGGACCCCTATTCCAGCGATGGCCATGACGGATTGGTACGCAACGGAGAAATAGTCAATGATGAAACGCTCCCCATCCTAGCTCGCATGTCGATTGCGCAGGCGGAGGCTGGTTTTGATATGCTGGGACCTTCAGATATGATGGATGGACGGGTTGGCTTTATCAGGGAAGCGCTGGATGAGGAAGGTTTTACCAAAACCGGTATTTTGGCTTATACGGCCAAATATGCCAGCTCCATGTATGGCCCGTTTCGGGATGCGCTGGATTCTGCACCCAAGAGTGGGGATAAAAAAAGCTACCAGATGAATCCGGCCAATAAACGGGAAGCATTGATAGAGGCTGAATTGGATACCATTGAAGGCGCAGATATGCTCATGGTAAAACCGGCGCTGCATTATCTGGACGTGATTCATCTGCTTAAAGAAAACTCGGACCTACCTATTGCGGCCTACCATGTGAGCGGTGAATGTGCCATGTTGCGGGCAGCATGTAACAATGGCTGGCTGGATTTTGAGCGGGCCATGCCAGAAACCTTACTTAGCATTCGCAGAGCAGGCGCCGATGTGATCCTCACCTATTTTGCCAAGGAATGGGCCCAAAGATTTGGCAAGAGCCTTATTTAATTGCCTGCAAATGAACGGCAAAGTCTACCTTTGCAGGCCTTGATCCATCCCTACCCACAACTGCATTACAAGTTATATCCCATGAAAAAACATAATTTTTCCGCAGGACCAGCCATACTTCCGGCAAGCGTTTTAAAAGAGGCCGGTAAAGCTGCGGTAAACTATGAAGGCTTAGGTTTAAGCCTGATGGAACTCTCCCACCGCGGCCCGGAGTTTACAGCTATTATAGAAGAAGCCAACGCTTTGATGCGTGAGATCATCGGATTACCTGAGCAGTACCATGTATTATGGTTGACCGGCGGGGCGAGCACCCAGTTTTTCATGGCGCCTATGAACCTGTTAAATGAAAACGAAACGGCTCAATATGTTGACTCCGGAGTTTGGGCCAATAAAGCGATTAAAGAAGCTAAAGTGTTTGGGAACATTGAAGTTATAGCCTCTTCAAAAGAACAGAACTATACTTTTATCCCTAAACAGTACAAGATTTCAAAAGCAGCTAAATACCTGCATATCACCAGCAACAATACTATTTATGGAACGCAGTTGCGTAAGTTCCCCAAATCGCCTGTTCCACTGGTGTGTGATATGTCGTCCGACTTTTTGAGTCGGCCATTTGACCCTACGCCCTTTGGATTGATTTATGCCGGGGCGCAAAAAAATCTGGGGCCGGCAGGTACTACGGTAGTGATTGTCCGGGAAGATATGCTGGGTAAAGTGCAGCGGTATATGCCGGCCATGTTGGACTACCGCACCTTTATCAAAGAAAACTCCCTGTATAATACGCCTCCGGTTTTCCCAATTTACGTGAGCATGCTTACCCTGCGCTGGATCAAGAAGAGCGGAGGCTTGAAAGCTTTGCAACGAAAAAATAAGTCCAAAGCCTTGTTGTTGTATGATGAAATAGATCGCAATCCCTTGTTCCGTGGAACCGTAGCTACTGAAGACCGCTCCTATATGAACATCTGCTTTGTGATGAACGATGCCTATGCCGCGCTCGAAAAAGAATTTCAGCAAATATGTGATGCCAATGGATTGGTAGGCTTGAAGGGACACCGATCTGTGGGTGGATTCCGGGCAAGCACTTACAATGCATTGCCACAAAAAAGCGTACAAGCCCTTGTGGAGGCGATGCGTGATTTCGCGCAGCGCAAAGGGTAAGGTTTATGGGGGTTTATGGCTTTAAAATGGCTTTGTTGCATGAATCTTGTTGGAAGCCAGATTTTCCCTATCCCGTTTAGGCCTCAAGCGACTTTCACAGATTTAGGAGCGGCTATTTGAATAAATTTATTCAGGACGGCAGCCTTAACTG
>JBIKUE010000230.1:0-3602 GCA_044347755.1 Saprospiraceae bacterium | reverse complement strand
GGACCCTATCAATCCAGACAAAGCAGCCACAGACGATCTGTACAATACGGCCCTTCGTTTCTGCATCGATCATCTGGACACCATGGCGGTGTGCAACGCCAGTCATAATGCCGAAAGTGCCCTGCTAATGGTGGAATTAATGGATAAAAAAGGCATCGCGCACAATCACCCCAATACCTTGTTCAGCCAACTCTACGGCATGAGCGATAATATTACCTTCAACCTGGCCAAAGCCGGCGTTCGTGTAGCCAAATACCTGCCCTATGGTCAGGTAAAAGAGGTGATTCCATACCTGATTCGTCGCGCCCAGGAAAACACCTCCGTAACCGGCGATGCCGGCCGGGAGCTCAAAATGGTGAGGGAAGAGGTGAAGAGGCGAGGGTTGTAAAAACGGATTGAGTACATGAGTGAAGAGTACATGAATACATGATTGAAGAGGGAAGACGCTGGGCCTGGGATAAGCGCGGCTACACCGCAACAAGTGTACTGAAAAGAGAAGGCGCAAAGTCAGCGAAGATTGATCCTTCGTGACTTTGCGCCTTCGTTATTTTCGGGTTACATCAGTTCCTGCTTACAGGAAAACCGTGAAACCTACTTCCAGTGCAACACCGCTGTTGGTGTCTTTTGAATCAATCTTGTTCCCTTGAAAGTCGTCGTAGGTGTTTTTCACTACAAATGAACTATAACCCAGCCCAAGGTCGATAGAGACATTGGAATTTGGGAAAAAGGCAACTCCGGCAGATCCGCCAAAACGGGAGAGCTTGGTAGGATCATCATCATCGTCACCATTATATTTGGAGGATGAGGTTCCAAAACCCGCGCCTCCCATCACATATATCTTCATTTTATCGCCGGCAGGAAAGTAATATCGGAGTTCAGGGCCTGCCATGAGTATGTTAACAGAGATCTCATCCGGGTCGACGCCACCCTCTTCTTTTTGCTTTTGATTAAAAAGATTCAGGTTTATACCAGCTGAAAGGTTGTCAATCAGGAAATAATGGGCGCTACCACTCAATCCAATCGTGGTATTCTTAACCTTGATATCACTTTCAACCCCGTCTGTTTCAGATTTGGATGTGGTGAAACCAATGCCAAAAGCATTGGTGGGAGCCAGCAGGCCACCGGCTTCTCCCAATGACGGAACAAAATTGTGCAGGCTAAAGGCAAAATTGCCTTTGTTGGTTTGTGCCTGGAGTACCGCAACGGTAGCCAGCGCAAAGAGCAGGGATAATAATGTGGTCTTCTTCATACGTGGTGAATGGTTAGAGGTGAACAATAAATATCAGGTCAATATTAATTCTTAATTAAACATCATGTAAGTAAATATACGTTTTTTTTCACCGATCCCTGGTAGGGCACTACCTTCGCTTATATGAATTGGCCTGCCGCACTTCATGCTTTTAAAGCTTATTTGTTGTTGGAACGCTCCATGAGCCCAAACACCATTGAAGCCTATCTGAACGATGTGGGTAAATTTGTGCAATGGCTGGAACTTGAAGGCCGGCAGCTTTCTCCCCTTTCTGTAAAGCCGGATGACCTCACCCAATTCATCCTCTGGGCCAATGCGCTTGGTCTGGAGGCCAGTACACAAGCCCGGCTCATTTCCGGACTCAGGGCCTTCTATAAGTACCTGATGGTAGAAGACCTGCTGGACGACGACCCTTCCGAGCTACTGGAAAGCCCCCGTATGCGCAGGAAAATCCCGGAGGTACTCAGTGTATTTGAAATTCAAAAAATGCTTGATGCTGTGGATCTTTCAGACCCTCAGGGTCAACGTAACCGGTCCATCCTGGAAGTGCTATACGCTTGCGGCCTTCGGGTAAGTGAATTGGTGAATCTACGCCTGACCCAGTTGTTTCTGGATGCAGGATTTCTGAAAGTAATCGGTAAAAACAATAAAGAGCGCCTCGTGCCGATTGGAGCAGATGCCGTGAAATTCCTGAAAATTTACCTGGAAGACGTCCGTTCATTGCAGGGAAACATCAAAAAAGAAGCGGAAAATGTAGTGTTCCTCAACCGAAGAGGGGGGAAGATGAGCAGGGTAATGGTGTTCCTCATTGTCAAAGAAATGGCCCAAAGGGCAGACGTACATAAAAATATCAGTCCGCATACCTTCCGGCACAGCTTTGCCACCCACCTTGTAGAAGGCGGCGCAGATCTCAAGGCCGTTCAGGACATGCTTGGACACGAAAGTATCACCACCACCGAGATTTACACCCACCTCGACACCGAGTACCTCAAAGAGACTATTTACCTTTACCACCCGAGATTGAAGATGGGGAGTTAGTGTTTTGGAAGCTTGTAACACCTAACTTTCCCTTTGAAACAGTCAAGAAGTTACACATTCCCTACATTCCCCAAATTCCCCACATTAACATTATGAATTTTTGGCTTGTCAAATCAGAACCTGATGTATATAGCTACGACCAATTAATCAAAGAAGGTCGTGGCCGATGGGATGGTGTGCGCAATTACCAGGCGCGCAATAATCTTCGTGCTATGAAGGAGGGCGACTTATGCCTGTTCTATCATTCCAATATTGGCCTGGAGGTGGTTGGTATCGCCAGGGTAGCACGCGAACATTACCCGGATCCCACAGCCGAAAAAGGCGACTGGTCTTGTGTCGATCTGGAACCCTATAAACCTTTTCAGCGTCCGGTGCGGCTTGCGGAAATCAAAGCACATCCGGCACTCCAGCAGCTTTTGCTGGTCCGCAACGGACGTTTGTCGGTAATGCCCGTGCAGTCCGACGATTTTTTTACGATCCTCGGCCTGGGGGAAACCGATCTTTGAGCCATGATGTATCAATATAACTTTGGAGGCAGGAATGTGAATCAGTTTCCTGGTGGAGGACTCGGATGTTTTTTGTTTGCTATCCTGTTTATCGTAGGTGGGTATTATCTTTTACAGGGGCTGTATTATCTGCTTTTATGGGCCGCACCGGCGCTGCTCGTGCTGGCTGCTGTCATCAACTGGCGGGTCTTCCCGGATACCATCAAAAGTTGGATACGCACCATGGAAAGCAGCCCGATCAGCGGGTTGTTGTCATTGGCGCTGGCAGTACTGGTATTCCCTTTCTTTTCGCTTTATATGTTTTTAAAAGCCCTGGGCTATCGTAAAATGGAGCAAATCCGTAAAGAATTTGGCGAGCGGGAAGGTTATACCCGGGCAGAAGAGGAGTATGCTGATTTTGAAGAAATAGAAAGCACTCCCAAATCAACACCGAAGGTGGAAGAAGAAATTCCTCCCCCACCTCCAGCTCAGGAAACACCCCCGAAAGGGCAAAATCCTTACGATACGTTTTTTAATTAACGGTGGACGGTGGAAAAAATACCACATAAACCTCATAAACATCCATAAACATCCCTACCGAAACACCTGCAACGCGCTGTTATTATTTGCCACAACGAAAGTGCGTTTCCCATTGGCGCCTTTTACGATGGCGAGATCGCGCGCATCGCGCATGGCCCAGAATCCGCTTTGCAGGTTGTTCACCCAGGTAAAGTTTCCTTTCCCGTCGCCGGCAAGGAATACGCCGTTGCCGGCGTCATAGCGGCCTGTACCAACCTCCATCCCGTATTTGTTACCGGCCATAAGCAGAT
>JBIKUE010000003.1:0-119058 GCA_044347755.1 Saprospiraceae bacterium | reverse complement strand
TCCTTTTTGCAACAATTCTTTCAATGAACTCCGATCTTCGGCCTTTAAATCAAATGTTTTCATGACATAAGATATTTTAGGCCGAAATATACATGAAATCTTAAAAACTAATCGCACGATCCACTAGGTGTCCGATTGAAAAAACTTTGAATAGAAAAGAAAAAGTTGTTGTCCAGCGTCAGCCATTCGGTTATTTCTTTTTCGTCTTTTAGATAATAGATACGAACCGCTCCTTTATGGACAAAGTAAAGATAGTCACTCACCTTTCCTTCATTGAGCAGATGAGTGCCTTTATTATAAACAACTGGTTTCCAACAAGAAACAAATATACTTAACTCTGGCTGACGCAAGGCATATATGCGCATAAACCGTTCAATCAAATCTTCCATAAAGGTTGTGCTATTGATTGGTGGACAAATCTTTGCCCAAAATCTTATTAATTTTATAAACTACGCAACCGGATTCTAAAAAAATCGTGTTGTGTAACTCCGCTCATTTAAACTAGCATAAAACAGTTCAGTCAAATGGCAAAGCCTGACTGAATGATTTTATGTCAGTTGCTGACTTTTGCACGATTCTTTGCATTTTAGTCAGCATATTTAGCATAGTTTTCCCACTTGTATTCTGATAAATGGATTTTTCCCATTTAATTTAAGGTTCGATCTTCCTGAGATTTGCACCTAAATCCATCACTATTTCTTCATATGAAATCGGTAACCTTACTTGCTTTTCTTTTCTTCTTTTACGGGATCTCCCAATCCAATGCACAAAATCTTCCCAGTACCATGTATTTTGGAGAGGATGAGCATATTTTGTACACCAATGGTCGTCCAGTTTCAGGTTTCTATGATGAAACCAGTTTTCAGGAAATTCAGCTATGGTTTGATCAGCCCGACTTTTGGAATTTGATGAAAACCAACTACATCAGCAAAACGGACATTCCAGCAACGATGATTGTGGCAAACGACACTTTTTTTAATGTCGGGGTGCGTTTTAAGGGTAACACCTCTTATACGCAGATTCAGACTTCAGATAAAAAATCATTCAACATCACGCTGGATGCCTTCGTGGAGGGCCAGGATATCAATGGTTATTCTACCCTAAACCTGAATAATGCATTTGATGATGCTTCCTTTATGCGGGAGGTTTCCTATTTACACCAGATTCGCAGGCATATACCTGCAGCAAAAGCCAATTTCGTAACGCTTAAAATTAATGGTCTTAATTGGGGGGTGTATCCTAATGTTCAGCAAATTAACGGTGATTACATCCAGGAGTGGTTCTTTAGCAATAATGGCACCCGCTGGCGTGCAGATCGTCCTTCCGGAGGCGGCGGTCCCGGACAAGGCGGTGGTTGGGGAGATGGCACAGGAGGGTTGAATTACCTGGGGCCTGATACCACTACCTATAAAGCGTACTATACTTTGAAAAACACCACCAAAACAAACCCCTGGGATGATTTGGTGACCACCTGTGAGGTATTGAATACAACGCCTTTGAGCAATCTGGAGACAGAGGTCTCAGAGGTGCTTGATCTGGACAGAACCTTATGGTTTCTGGCGTCCGAAATCGCCTTTTCTGACGATGATAGTTATGTTTTCAAGGGAAAAATGGACTACTACCTGTATTGGGATCCTGAAACGCAGCGGATGACACCTTTGGAGTTTGACGGCAATACAGTCATGAAATCCAACGCTGTTAATTGGGGTGTGTTTTACAACCAAACCAAGGTAAACTACCCTTTATTGAATAGGTTGCTCGCGGTGCCAAGTATACGCCAACGGTATTTAGCCCATTTCAGAACATTGATCGAAGATGAAATGAATACCACTGAATTCAATTCCTTGGTAGACCAATACCACAATTTGATTGGAGCTGCAGTTCAGGCCGATCCCAAAAAACTGTACTCTAATTCGCAGTACAATTCAGAAAGGCAGACGATCAAGACGTTTGTGCTCAACCACAGGAATACGTTATTGTCTAATGCAGAGATGAATGTAGTTGGGCCTGACATCAGTAATGTAATTATGAAAAATCAAGCCGGTATATGGAAAGATCCAGCAGCCGATGAAGCCGTTCATATCCAGTCCGCTGTCACCTCCGCTAATGGCATTTCTGAAGTGACCCTTTTTTATTGCCCTGGAGCCTATGGTCATTTCTCCAAAACCCTCATGTATGATGATGGCCAACACGATGATGGAGCTGCAGGAGATGGTGTTTTTGGTGCTGAAATTCCCGGTTACAGTACGGGAACACTGGTGCGCTTTTACATACAAGCTGCAGCTAATAACACAGCCAAAACCCTCACATTTTACCCAAAAGGTGCAGAACATGATGTTTTCTATTACTACACCGGTGCAGCATGGGTGGCAAATCCTTCAGTAATAATTAATGAGCTCATGGCTTCCAACACCCTTACCGCTTCCGATGAGGCTGGTGAATATGATGATTGGATCGAACTGCATAATCTGAGTGCCAATACGGTAGATTTATCAGACTATGCCCTATCAGATAACCCAACTAACTTACGGAAGTGGATTTTTCCGGAAGGTACTATCATACCAGCAAACGGTTATCTTATTGTTTGGGCAGATGAAGATGGTGCCCAGGGACCTTTGCATGCTAGTTTCAGGTTGTCAGCATCTGGAGAAACGATCAGTTTAGTAGACCCCCAGAGTGCTTTTCTGGATAATATCAGTTTTGACCAGCAGGTTGCCGATAAAGGTTTTGCCAGGCTGCCTAACGGCACAGGGCCATTTGTTATTCAGGATCCAACGTTTAATGCATTCAATGGAACTGTTTCTACTGGAGAGCCAGGACTGCGAGGTAATGGAGTCATAGTTGTTAACCCTAATCCAGGATCAACTCAGGTGAAAATCGAAATAAGTGAGGTTGAAACGGAAGGTTTAATAACCATCACGAATGCAATGGGTGCATTCGTTTATCGTTCCATCGCCCAGCAATTTCAAATTATTGATGTTCAACATTGGCCGGCAGGTTTGTACCTTGTTCAATGTGGGCAAAGCGTATCCAAACTTGTGATCACACATTAAACGAAGCTATTTTCATGAACCGTAATCTTTTAGCAGCATTTTTGATGCTCATTTGCCTTTGGATTGGATTGACCAATGCCATGAAAAATCCCAATAACCCACCCACCGGCAAAACCGGGGCGCCTGGCGAAAATACATGCGCTCAATCAGATTGCCATAGCGGAGGCACATTTACTGGCACCGTCACCATCAGTGGTGTGCCTGACACGGTTGTGGCTAATAACACATACTCCATTACCCTTAAAAACACCAGCAATGCTATTCGAGCAGGTTTTCAATTAACCTGCTTTGATAATGCCAATGCTATGTGCGGAACACTTACTGCCGGTACTGGTGTAAACATTGGAAATGGGGCTTCAGGAAAAAGATATGCACGGCAGTCAGCTCCCAAAACCTTGTCAAACGGAAGTGCGTCCTGGACGTTCAACTGGACAGCGCCCGCCAGTGCATCAGGAAATAAGGCAACCTTTTATTTTGTAAGTTTATGCGCGGACAATAGTGGAGGTAAAACCGGCGACAATGTTTTGATCTCCTCCAAACCAGTTGTTTTTCTTTCCACCAGTGCAACTGAAAGCTTAGAAAAAGAGGCTGCGGTTTCCTTTTTTCCTACCCTTGTTCAGAACAACATGATCCAAATCAATTTATTGGAAAGTGAACATGGAAGATTGTGGATTTATGACAACAACGGAAAATTGATTTCAGATCAGTTGCTCGGCAAGGAAAACACTTTAAATCTGAACACTTTACCCCAAGGGCTGTATTCAGCAGTTATCGAGACTTCGGGTAAAAGAGCCGCAAAAAAGTTTTTGGTTCAATAACTAGCTTTTTGAGGCTTCGAAGGTTATTTCATAATGCCCCCGACACGGAAACATGTCGGGGGCATTTCTTTTGGTTAGCGCAATTATTAGCCACCCTCTATATTTACCTCAAAAATGTACTTACATGCTATTCAGCATAGACCAAATTCGTTCCCTTGCCCTGGAACATTTTCAATTGGAGGTTACCGTTAAGCCTCTCCCCGGCGAAATTGACCTGAATTTCAAAATTGAAACATCGTTCGGAGAAAAATTCACCTTAAAGATTGCCAATCCTGAAGAACGCTGCGACCAGCTGGAAATGCAAAATGCATTAATGCACCATTTGCAAAGTCGGTCAGGGGATCTTGAAATACCGCGTGTGGTACCCTCCCTCCGCGGAGAAGATATTACGGTTATTGAAGCGCCAGATGGCTCAAAAAGGTTTTTAAGGCTGCTAACCTGGATCAATGGGCGCTGTTTGGCTCATGTGCAACCACATTCGCCTGTTTTACTTGAAAGGGTAGGGGGAATGTGTGGTCAATTAGCCATGGCATTAGCAGATTTTGAACACCCGGCAGCACATCGGTTTATTAAATGGGATGCTTCTCAAGCAACTTGGACCCACGAGCAACTCCAGAATATTGCCGATCCTGAAAAGCGTGAAACGGCTTCTTATTTTTTGCAATTATTTAAAAATCAAGCACTTCCACTGTTTCCAAGTCTACGAACAAGTGTTTGCTACAATGATGCCAATGATTACAACATCCTGATAAGTGAAGACGTAGTTGACCCCAAAGTGCCTGGGGTGATTGACTTTGGGGATATGGTTTTCACGCATACCGTTAATGATCTGGCCATCGCAGCAGCATATATTGCCATGAATAAACCGGACCCTCTCACTGCCATTATGCAGTTGACGAAAGGGTTCCACCAGGTTTTTCCACTTACGGAAGCTGAGGCAGAAGCACTGTTTCCACTTATTGGAGCAAGGTTACTCATAAGTGTAACTTGCTCAGCAATGAACCTGGCCGAAAATCCTGATAATGAATATCTGCAAATCAGTGACCGGCCTGCCTGGGATTTGATGGAAAAAATGCGCAGTATTCATCCGGTTCTTGCTCATGCCAGCATACGTTTTGCCTGTGGCTTTGAACCCCATCCACAAAAGGAAGCATTTGTACAGTGGACTCTTGAGCAGCGTCACCGGTTCCATTCCATAGTACCATCCAATTTGAAAGATCCTATTTGGATGGATCTTGGCGTAGGCAGCCCTGACCTAGGCACCTGGGCTGATATTGAAGACGCACAAAAGTTGCATCATTTGATTGACGACCGGCTCAGAATGGATGGCGGGGCCAGCAGCGGACCTGTTTCCAGCACTTTACGGCCCGGCATAGGAAAATACGATGAAGTACGCCCTTTTTATACATCTGATGCCTATGAAGTGCGCGGCAATGAAGGTCCTGAATGGCGCACGGTACATATCGGACTTGATGTTTTTTTACCACCCGGAACGCCTGTTTTTGCGCCTTTTGATGGCGTTGTACATAGTTTTCAGGATAATGGGAATGATCGGGATTACGGACCTACGATCTTATTGGAGCATCATTTTGAAGCGAAGGGTGGTAATAATGTGCCATTCTATACCCTTTATGGCCACTTAACCAGAACCTCACTCGAAAATATTGCGGTTGGTCAGGTATTTAAAGCCGGGGAAAAGCTGTGTGAAATTGGTCCAATGCCTGAAAATGGAAACTGGTCGCCACATGTACATTTTCAGGTAATGCTGGATACCCTGGGGCGTTCAGGCGACTTTCCGGGAGTCACATTTCCTGAAAAAAGAGCTATTTGGACAAGTATATGTCCAAACCCTGGCTTGATATGTGGTTCTACTCCCCTGATACCCGACCAACCAGCGGCGGAATTTCCATCCCAGATCATAGCATACCGGCAGCATCATCTGGGAAAAAACCTAAGTGTTTCTTATCGTCGCCCGTTGACAATTTCACGTGGGTGGCGTCAGTATCTTTTTGATGATACAGGTCGACGATTTTTGGATACCGTAAATAATGTAGCCCATGTTGGCCATGAGCATCCCAGGGTTGTGCGTGCCGGGCAGCGGCAAATGGCCGTTTTGAATACAAATACCCGCTATTTGCACCAAAACATCGTGCGTTTTGCAGAGGAATTGCTACGTACATTTCCTTCTGATCTGGAGGTTGCTTTTTTCGTGAACAGTGGAAGTGAAGCCAACGAATTGGCTATGAGACTGGCTAGAAATTACACGCAGCAAAGAGATATGATCGTTATGGAAGTGGGCTACCATGGAAATACGCAGGGCTGTGTGGAAGTTAGTTCCTATAAATTTGATGGTCCGGGAGGCAAAGGCGCTCCACCAAATATCCACGTTGCTCCTTTACCGGATGCTTTCCGAGGACTTTACAGAGGAAATACTACAGAAACGGGTCGGAAATATGCCAAACATGTAGCAGATTTAGTGGTACATATTCAAAGTCAGGGTAGGGGGCCGGCAGCCTTCCTTTGTGAGTCAGTGATCAGTTGCG
This sequence comes from Saprospiraceae bacterium, assembly GCA_044347755.1. Lineage (GTDB taxonomy): Bacteria > Bacteroidota > Bacteroidia > Chitinophagales > Saprospiraceae > M3007. The sequence goes on along the minus strand of JBIKUE010000003.1, from coordinate 112,644 downwards.
GGGGACAAATTCCCTTGCCACCTGATTTTTTGCTTGAATCAGTGCGGGCAGTTCGTGCAGCAGGGGGGCTTTATATTGCCGATGAAGTGCAAACAGGTTGTGGGAGGCACGGAAAATATTTTTGGGCCTTTGAAGAACATGGTGTTCAACCGGACATTGTCACAATTGGAAAACCCCTTGGAAATGGGCATCCTGTTGCTGCCGTGGTGACCACAAGAGCAGTAGCCGACGCGTTTGCCAACGGGATGGAGTATTTTAACACTTTCGGGGGTAATCCTGTGTCTTGCGCCATAGGAACTGAAGTATTAAAAATCATTCGTGAAGAAGGCTTGCAGCAAAACGCATATGATACGGGCACTTATTTAGATGCTCAGCTAAGGGAGCTTGCTCAACGTTTTACTGGAATTGGTGATATTCGTGGGCCAGGTTTATTCCTTGGTTTTGAATTGGTTAAAGATCCAACGAACCTGGATCCAGATGAGCCTCGTGCTACATATTTGGCTAATAGAATGCGTGATCTTGGTATCCTTATGAGCACAGATGGTCCTCATCATAATGTGCTAAAAATCAAGCCTCCTGTTATTTTTAGCCAACGCGACGCTGACTTTTTCGTGGAGTCATTGGAGCGGGTGTTCCGGGAGGATTTTATGCAACTATAGATTGAACAATAAAATGATAACCGCTCATTTTGAAGATTGCTCGGCAAAGCGAACAACAGCATTCGTTTTGCCTGGTGTGTAGTGTACCTTAGCGGCTGATTATGAATACGGACGAACGGATTTTTCCTGCCAAACTTCTGTTATTTGGAGAACATGTTTTGCTGTTAGGCGCAACGGCATTGGCTATACCATTGACAGCATTTGGCGGCAAATGGGCTTATGGGCGTAACAGGTCTCCTTATTTTGAAAAAATGCTATCTTTTGCAGGAAGCAAAACTTTACAGGATGTACCAGGCCTGGATGTGGAGTCTTTTGAAAAGGACCTGCAAAACGGCCTATATTTTGACTCCAACATACCAACCGGATATGGCCTGGGTAGCTCCGGGGCATTCTGTGCGGCCGTTTACCAAAAATATGTAGCGCAGCCGGAGTCAGATCCCGGTTCACTGAAATCCATCCTGGCCAAAATGGAAGGGTATTTTCATGGGAGTAGTTCGGGAATCGATCCATTGACCAGTTATTTGAATGCGCCCGTAATCATTCGTCGGAAAACCGAGGTTGAACTGGCCGAAGCCCAAAAATGGGAGGCAAATGCCCCTGTGGTATTTTTGATAGATTCAAACTTGCCAAGAAGCAGCCAGAAACTTATTGACTGGTTTTTGGCTCAAAGTGATACAACATCATTTGCCCGGTTTTTGCAGCAGCAATATCTGGTGGCACATGAGGCCATGGTTGCAGCCTGGTTGTCGGCTGATGTATCCGCTTTTTGGGAAAACATTCAGGCTATATCCGCGTATCAATGGAATCATTTTTCACCCATGATTCCAGAAACTTTAAAAACGGTTTGGAAAGAAAGCCTTGATCATCAACAGTTCACATTGAAGATATGCGGAGCAGGCGGCGGCGGATTTGTGTTGGGTTTTGCCCGCAGCTTAACGAAAATACCGATGTTACCTGCACAATATGCCATACATCTGCCTTTGGAAACTAACCAGTCTGCAACAGGTAGGGGCTAAGTATTATGTCTAAGAAAATTGCCATCGGATTTTTAGGGCTGATCTTGTTTTTGGCCATTTTTAGAGATGTCATTGCTAATGGCAAGCCACTGGTTTGTAAAATAGGTGGGGAGGTTTACTATCCCGGACTCCGGGTTATGATAGAAGGTTCGGCTTTTTTGCGCGTGCATCCTGTTTTAGGCAGGTTCGAACGTGAAACGCCTTATGAATCATGGAAAGATATCAATCAGTTTGATGAGCCCCCTGTTTATGCTTTGATTCCGTTTTCACCCGGTGAGTATTCTACACGTAATATATCCGGATTATTACCACCGGGGGCGGTTCAACCCGGATTGACAAGCCGGTTCAGGCATCTTTTAGGGACAGATGGGGTAGGTAGGGATGTATCTGCTACGATTGTGTCGGGGGCCAGGATTGCACTTTTAACGGGTAGTGTAGCCATGTTGATGGCCTTGTTGATCGGTCTGACACTAGGCACCATTGCCGGTTTTTTTGGAGATACGCGTTTAAAGTTGCGGCGAGGCCAAATTTGGATAACCTTATTGGGGCTGCCGGTTGCTTATTTTTATGGCTTTATTGGAAGGCAATATTTATTAGATACTGCCCAAAATTCAACCGTCTGGTGGGAGAGTTTTGCCATTTTTTCAGGAGTGCTCATCGCTTTCTGCCTACTGGGCTTGGTGTTATCAAAGATTCCGGGGTTCTCCAAAAGAACAACCATTCCTGCGGATCTATTGATAATGCGTGGGGCAGAACTGGTCAATGCTTTACCTAAAATGGTACTGATTATTGCGCTCTCTGTCATGATGCAGCGGCAGAACGACTCCATTTGGTTGCTGATTGTTTTGATTGGCACCCTGAGTTGGACCGGAGTAGCCCGGTTTATCCGCGCAGAATTACTACGTATCAGGGAGTTGGATTATATACAAGCTGCCAGAGGGCTCGGCATGCAGGAGTGGCGTATACTGTTCAGGCATGCCCTTCCCAATGCCATGCGCCCGGTGTGGGTGGCATTGGCTTTTGGGGTGGCAGGAGCGGTTACACTGGAGGCTACTCTTTCCTTCCTTGGCTTTGGAGGAGAATCCCTGAAAGGCATTTCCTGGGGGAGTTTACTGGCAATGGAAAATGTTCAATCTAATCCTGTTCGTTCCTGGTGGGTGATGTTGCCGGCAGGATTACTGATTTGTATTACGGTACTTTCTTTCAATACCTTAGGGGAGGAGATGAATGAGCGGAAGTGATTTTGGGGTTTATGGGAGGTGGTTACTTACTGGTTTAGCGGTTTCATTTTCAAAATAATGAAGCTTCAGGCTGGTGCCATCGAAAACGGCATAAGAACAATGAAACAACCATTCACCCAGGTTTACATACCGGCTTTTCCCATTTGACAGTTGCCAGTCAATCGGTAAGTGGCGATGGCCGAAAATGAAATAATCGGGTTCCAGGCCCTGGGTTATTTTTCGTTCACAATACTGTAAAAGCCATTCTTTGGATTCCCCAAGCCAGGAGCGTTCTTCAGGTGGGGTAGCAGCCCTGCTTTTTTGTGAGAAAAAGTGCGCCAGTTTGGTTCCCCAATCCGGATGCAGCCAATTGTACAGCCACTGACTGATCGGATGGACAAACACCTTTTTCATCCGCTTATATCCCAAATCGCCGGGACCAAGTCCGTCGCCATGTCCAATGAAGAATTGTTTTCCATGAATGGTTTTTTGTATTGGCTTGTCGTATACAGGAATATCCAGCTCTTGTTCGAAATACCCGAACATCCACAGATCGTGGTTTCCTTTAAAGGCATACACTGGAATACCTGCATCGCGGATGCCAGCCAGTTTGCCTAAAAAGCGGGTATAGCCTTTGGGTACCACGGTTTTATATTCAAACCAGAACTCAAAAAGGTCGCCAACCAGGTAAATAGCCTCTGCATCTTTAGCTACCTGATCAAGCCATCTGCACACCTGACGCTCACGTTCCTGGCTAGTTAGCCGTGCATCCGCACCCAGATGAAAATCCGAAACGAAATAGGTTTTTTTGACTGTGGTATTCACAAGAGCAAAGGTATGCAAGAGTCTTCCCTATCTTGCCGCGAAAATCCCTCTTTTTATCAGATATGAATATTTCTAAAACACTGTTAGCATCGTTGATCCTTGTGGCGGTAACCGCCGGTCTTCATCTGGTACCCGGAATGGATTCGGGGGTGTTGACTGCTGCCAGATGGGCCACTGTATTGGCATTTTGTGCCTATGGCTGGGCGGCGCAATCTTTGACCACCTGGATTTTAGTCAGCATGTTGGTAGGTTTTGAGGTAGGCGTAGATATGGGAAAAGCCGCCAAAGATTTTGATGTATTAAGCACCATTTTTATCAAATTAATCAAAACGGTAGTTGGACCATTGCTGTTTTCTACCCTGGTGATAGGCATTGCCGGTCAAAGCAGCGGCAAACAGATGGGCAGGATTGCCATCAAGGCATTTACCTATTTTTTGTTGGCTACTTCCATTGCTTTGGTCATTGGCCTCTTGGCTATACATCTAACCCAGGCAGGTGCAGGTATCCAACGCAGCGATACCGGAGAAAAGCCGATTGTTTCTGCTGCGGACCTGCAGGCAAAAGTTGACCCCAAAAGGAATGAGATGCAATTGATGTATGGTGAAAAGGTTATGACCGTTAAACCGCCGGATTTCAAGCTAGACTGGAAGTACACGGTGTTACATACATTCCCGGAAAATGCGGCAAAAATGATCTATGAAGGCGCTGTATTGCAAATTGTTATCTTCAGTCTGCTGTTTGCACTTGGATTGCGTCAGGTTAATGAGCATCATCGTAAAACTATGATTCATTGGTGCGAATCACTTTCCGAGGTGATGTTCAAGTTTGTTGGACTGATCATGTATTTTGCACCATTTGCTGTTGGCGGAGCGCTTGCATCCACTATAGGTGACAAAGGATTGGGGGTAATGGTTAACCTGGCCAAACTCCTGGGCACCTTGTATTTGGCCTTGTTTGTTTTTATAGTGGTGGTATTCATCCCTGTGTTGTTCTTCTTCCGGATTCCCGTAAAGAAATTTCTGAAGGCTGTTTACGAGCCGGCATCGTTGGCATTTGCAACCGCAAGCTCCGAGGCTGCGCTACCACAGGCCATGACGGCTATGGAAAAATTTGGCGTTCCAAGAAAGATCGTATCGTTTGTATTACCCACAGGTTACAGCTTTAATTTGGACGGTTCAACCTTGTATTTATCTCTAGCCTCCATGTTTTGTATCCAGGCCGCCGGACTAACGGAACAATTTACCTGGGACAAACAATTGATCTTAATGGCCACATTACTGCTTACGTCCAAAGGTGTTGCGGCAGTTCCCAGAGCCTCATTGGTTATTTTAACTGCAACAGTGCTTCAATTTGGCATTCCTGAGTGGCCTATTGCCATTATCTTAGGGGTGGATGCCTTGATGGATATGGGCCGTACCTGTATCAATCTGGTAGGTAACTGTTTGGCGTCTGCTGTAGTAGCCAGGTGGGAGGGAGAATTTGATGATGAAGCAGCTGCCAATATTTAACAGCGAAAAGTGACAGATATGAAAAAGACCAGGATCGCCATTTTAGCCTCAGGCGGAGGAAGTAATGCCCGAAAAATCATGGAGCATTTCAGGCATTCAGATATCGCGGAGGTTGCGCTGGTGGTTTCCAATAAAAAAGATGCAGGTGTGCTGCAGATAGCAAAGGGGTTTAATGTCCCAACCTTATTGATAGAGCGTCAAACTTTTTATCAAACCCACGACTTTTTGAGGGAATTGGAGGATCGCGAAATCAGCTTTATCGCCTTGGCTGGCTTTTTATGGTTAGTTCCGGCTTATTTGGTAAAAGCCTTTTCCGGTAAAATACTCAACATCCACCCGGCTTTATTGCCCAAATATGGTGGGAAAGGGATGTATGGACATCATGTACATGAAGCAGTAAAGGCCGCCGGAGAAACAGAATCAGGTCCAACCATCCATTGGGTGAATGAGCATTACGACGAAGGCAACATTTTGTTTCAGGCTCATTGCGCGATCAACCCGGAAGATACTGCTGACGACATTGCGCGTAAGGTACTTGAACTGGAACATGAACATTATGCAAGAATCATAGAACAAGAAATCCGCAAAGGAGTGCACCAATAGACTGACTATCATGACCATTCGGGATGTTATTCAATTAGTTAGGCCGGAGCACTGGGTAAAAAATCTGTTTATCTTTTTGCCTGCCTTTTTTGCTGCCCGGCTATCTGAACCAGAGGTAATGTTCAACGCATTGCTGGGGTTTACGGCATTTTGTCTGATGGCATCTGCAGTATATGTATTGAATGATATGGTGGATGCGGTACAGGATCGCAATCATCCGGATAAATGCAAACGTCCTATAGCCAGTGGTGCAATTCAAAGATGGGAAGCAGGCGTTATTCTGGGCGTGTTGTTGCTGTTTAGTTTTTTGCTCCCCTTATTTTTCAAGCCCGAGATGCTTGTTTTTAGTGCGTTATATTTTTTGATAAATGTAGCGTACTCATTTTCTCTCAAGCATCTGGCCATCATTGATGTTTCATTAATTGGGTTAGGTTTTCTGTTGAGGGTGTTAGCAGGAGGAGCCGTAACAGGTGTTGCCGTTTCACACTGGTTGATGGTACTTACGTTTGTTTTAGCGCTTATCTTGGGTCTGGCCAAGCGCAGAGGAGAGTATGTTGTTGCTATGGGAGAGAATAATTTTCGGAAATCTTTGGAAGGGTATAATCTGCCTTTTTTAGATATGAGCATGGTTGTCTGCTCCACCGTAGCCATCGTTGCTTATTTGATGTATTGTTTTTCACCAGAGGTAACGCAAAGAATTGGCTCTGACCGGATCTATTACACTTCCTTTTTTGTGGTAGCAGGAGTATTGCGGTATCTGCAACTTACAATGGTATTTGGCAAAACAGAATCTCCAACCCGTGCATTGCTGCGCGATGGTTTTTTGCAGGTTATATTATTAGCCTGGATTGGATCTTTTGTCTGGTTACTTTATGGGAAAAAATGGCTGATGCAACTGGGGTTATTCAGTATGTAAAAAGTTTGCTTACATATCCAGCCTCTGAGAATCGGTGTTTCTTCTGTGGATGCCTGTAATGATTAAGGTTTTTCGCCAGCTTCTTCAAAGAACTTGTGGAAGAATAACACCTGAAAATCCACAGCATTACCCCAATATTCACTGTTATGTTCGCCGGGTCGTTCCGTATATTCGTGGGGGTAGTCCATTTCCAATAGCACCCGATGCATTTCGCGATTTGCCTCCAGAAAAAAATCATCCAGGCCACAATCAATGATTAAAGGCAGGTTTTTCTTTTCCAGTTGCCGGGCCAGGACAACTGCAGAGGCATTTTCCCAGTTAGTCCAATAGTCTGAAGGATTACCCAGCACCCCTTTTAAATCCCATTCATTCTTTTTCCAGGGCCGCAGGTCCAAGCCTCCTGCCATACTTCCTGCGGCGCCAAAAACGTCCAGGTGTTTGATGGCCAGGGTAATTGCGCCATGCCCACCCATGCTCAACCCGGCGATAGCCCTGCCGGCAGGCGATTTAATGGTGTGGTAATAATAATCAATGTAGGCAACTACTTCTTTGGATATATAGGTTTCGTAGCGTACTGTCGAGTCTACCGGACTGTCTAAATACCAGCTATCATAGCCGCCATCAGGACATACGATAATCATGCGATACTGATCAGCCTGCTCCTTCAGCTGTGGAGCTTCGGAGAGCCATCCGGCAAAGTTTCCACTCCAGCCATGCAACAGGTAAAGGACCGGATAGGGTTCATCACTGATTTGGTAGTTATCAGGTGTAATGACCAGACATTGGCTGTTTTTTTGCATGGATGCACTGAAGATTTGCAAAGTATCCACTTGTGCGGCGAAAGTGGTTTGAGAAGCCATCAAACAGCTGATAATGAGTGTTTTAGTAAAAAAAAAGATTCTCAATGAGTGAAATTTTTCGGCTAATGTAATAGAGTTGAGGCGAAAGGAATTACCCTAAATTAGTTATTGGCACTTCTTTTGTTTAAACACGTTAAACATTTTTTTGATTGTAATGAGAAAACTTCCTTTACTCCCTTTACTGATCATCCTCCTTTCAGGATGGAAGATTACAGCCCAAAACCAGGCATTTAAAGATGCCATCCATGCCAAACTGAATTTCATTGATTACGGAATCCTGGCGGATAACGATTTAAGACTTGGTCAAGGTTTTGAATTTGCTTATGCCCGAAACCTGGCCCAGGCCTTAAATATTGGTATTCCGGTTCGATTTGGATCCGTAAAACTCCCGGATGCCAGCGATAACAGTATTACGGCCGGTGCTGATTTACAAATCCGGCTGGAAAACATGAAGCCAGAATCGAAAATTGTTCCTTTTGCCTTTGCAGGTGCGGGTTATGTGTATGAAAAAGATAACAGTCATGTTCAATTCCCATTTGGCGCCGGGGTGCATTTTCGCCTTGGTACATATGCTTTTTTAAACCTGCAGGCTGAATACCGGAAAGCCCTGGTCGAGGAGCGTGACAATCTTCAATTGGGTATTGGATACGTTTATTTGTTACATAAATCAGAAAACCGACCTGCGCCGCAATCACTGAGCATTCAGGATCTTGATAAGGACGGCATACAGGATTCATTGGACCTTTGTCCGGCTTTGCCTGGCCCACCTTCAGCGATGGGTTGCCCGGATGCTGATAATGATGGGGTAGGGGATGAAAAAGATGAGTGCCCGGAAGATGCTGGTACAGCCCAAACCAATGGTTGCCCGGATTATGACGGTGATGGTGTTGCTGACAAGACGGATGAATGTCCTACGGAGTTTGGAGCTTTGATGGGATGTCCTGACACCGATGAAGACGGAATCGCAGATAAGGATGATAAATGTCCGAATGAGAAAGGAAATGCTGGCAATAAGGGATGTCCGGATGCTCCAGATGCAGATGGTGATGGTGTGCCGGATGCAGAGGATCTTTGCCCGGATTCACCCGGATCCAACAGAGGATGCCCTGACACCGATGGCGATGGTATTGCTGATAATGAGGATAAATGTCCATATGAAGCAGGAACCGCAACTCGTATGGGCTGCCCGGAACCAAAGGATTCGGATGGAGATGGTGTAGTGGACGACCAGGATCCATGCCCGATGGTGGCTGGTACAGATAACGGATGCCCTCCAACAAAAGCTCCGGATTCTGATAACGATGGTGTTCCGGATGCTTCTGATCCCTGCCCTAAACAAGCTGGTAAACTGAACGGTTGTCCGGATTCTGATAATGATGGTTTTGCTGACAAGGATGACATGTGCCCTGAAAAAGCCGGAAAATTGAATGGTTGTCCTGATACGGATGGAGACGGAGTTGCGGATAAGGATGATATGTGTCCGAATAAAAAAGGGGCATTAAACGGTTGCCCTGATACAGATGGCGATGGGGTTGCCGATAAAGATGATCCATGCCCTAAGCAAGCTGGTAATGTGAACGGTTGTCCGGACACAGACGGTGATGGGGTTGCGGATAAAGACGATTCATGTCCTAAGCAAGCAGGTATTGTGAACGGTTGCCCGGATACAGATGGCGATGGCATTGCTGATAAAGATGATAAGTGTCCTGATCAAGCCGGTGTAGTCGCTAAAAAAGGCTGTCCGGAAGAAATAAAGCCTGTTGCAGAGAAAAAAATAGTTCGCGACGAGAAGCCTGAGGTTACTGAAGCAAGAGAAAAACTAGCATCTGCTGCCCGTGCCGTTCAATTTGAAAGTGCAAAGGCAATCCTGAAAGACGCTTCCTATGACGTTCTGGACGAGGTAGTTGCCTTGATGCGTAAAAACCCAAGCTATTCCTTGTCCATCAGTGGTTATACAGACGATGTGGGAGATGATGAAACAAACCTCAAATTATCGCAGGATCGGACCAAAGCATGCTATGATTACCTCATTTTCAGAGGTATCAAAGCCGAAAGAATCCGTTATGCAGGGTTTGGTGAAGCTCGTCCGATTGCCAGCAATAATACGGCTGAAGGCAGGGAGATGAACCGTCGAGTGGAGTTCGAATTAATTCTGGAATAAAGAAATTCTATAGCTACTTTTGAAGGAGTCTGGATTTTCTTTTCCGGAAATCCAGACTCCTTCTTTATTTTGCGCGGAACAAATACCTCTAATCCGTGTTAAAGGCACCTATGCGGCGCGACTACCTCTTGCTAACCGGTCTGGCATTTTTGTTCTTCTTCCCATTCCTGGGTAGTGTACATCTGTTTGACTGGGACGAAATCAATTTTGCGGAATGTGCCCGTGAAATGTTGCTAACTGGCGATTGGATGCGCCCCCAAATTGACTATGAGCCATTTTGGGAAAAGCCACCATTGTTTCTGTGGATGCAGGCGCTTTCAATGAAAGTGTTTGGCATCAATGAATTTGCAGCTCGCTTTCCAAATGCAGTATGTGGATGGGCCACCTTATTAATGGTGTATCATATTGGATACCGCATTCACGATCGTATTTTCGGATGGTTGTGGTCGTTGGCCTGGTTAGCCAGTTTGTTGCCGCACATGTATTTCCGCAGTGGAATTATTGATCCCTGGTTCAATTTTTTCATTTTTGCCGGTTTGTTTGGCTTTCTGGAGTTTCGGTGGCGATTTTTTCAATTGACCAAAGAACAGTCCTTTTGGGTCAGATATCGTCATTTGCTGGGTGGTGGAGCCTTGCTTGGCATGGCTATTTTGACCAAAGGCCCTACAGCATATCTGATTGTTATGCTGGTGTTGGTATTGTATTGGGCCAAATACAGGTTTAAGGGTAAAGGCTATTTTCGTCACCTGGTTTATTTTTCCCTGGCTGCCGGATTAGCTGCATTGTTATGGTTCGGTATAGAATACTTGATGCATGGCCCCTGGTTCCTTCAGGAATTCCTTATCTATCAGTTACGTTTGCTGAGTACAGAAGACAGCGGACATGGGGGCTTTGTAGGATACCATGTAGTGGTCTTGCTATTAGGCTGTTTCCCTATGTCAATATTTGCGCTGCCCAATTTAAGGGGTGACAGAGAATGCGAGGACGAAGGCTTGGAGACAGATCCGATGATTTCGTGTGTACGATACGATTTTGGCACATGGATGCAAATACTTTTCTGGGTAGTACTGATTCTTTTCAGTGTAGTGAAGACCAAAATTGTTCATTATTCCTCGCTTTGCTACTTCCCGATTACCTATTTGGGGGCTCTAACCCTTTGGAGAGCCATTAAATGGGATATCATGCCTGGGTATGTCAAATATCTACTGCCAACCATAGGGGTGGTTTTAGGCCTGGCGGTTGCTTCCCTTCCATATTTTGGAACCCATTTAGAGCTTCTGAAACCGCTTTTTCAAAAAGATCCATTTGCATTGGCAAATCTTGAGGCAGAAGTAGAATGGGTATGGTGGCAAAGTATTCCAGGCATGGTTTTAACGCTGGCCAGCATCATAGCAACCTATTATTGGGTGAAACGAAAGGCCTGGATGGCCACTCAATATCTGTTGGCTGGTGGCGCTATATTTACCGGTGGCACCCTTTTATTCATTGTTTGTAATATTGAAGGGTATTCTCAACGCGCGGCTATTGAGTTTTACGAGCGTAAAGCCCCGCAGGATTGTATCATCAAACCGGTTGGTTTCAAAAGTTACGCGCATTTGTTTTACGGTAACAAACAGGACCCAGGACCAGATAAGACTATTGATGATTTTCCAGGCGTTTATACTCAAAGGCCCATAAAACCTACCTATTTCGTGGCAAAAGTGAACCGTATCCACCCTTTGGAGGAGTTTCCATATATCCATGAAATTGGACGAAAAAATGGATTCGTTTTTTTTGAATGGAATCCCGGAGTTAATCCGGCGAACAAATAAAGTATATGGTTGTTTTGCGTGAGGTTTTACCTTTGTAGGCAAAACATCTAGTTTTCACTCAATCGTCTCAATTAAATATGTATCCCATAGCTCTAACAACCCCGATGGCTAAAGACCTTACAGAATATGGTTTTGAAGCCCTTACAACCCCTGAAGAGGTTGAAAACGTACTGGAAAACCAGGAAGGAACTGCCTTGTTGGTAGTAAACAGCGTATGTGGCTGTGCTGCCGCAATGGCCCGCCCGGGTGCAAAACTGTCCATTCAAAATGAAAAACACCCGCAAAAACTTTACACCGTTTTTGCCGGTGTAGATACGGATGCAACTGCAAAAGTCCGCGAATTTTTGGCTCCATACCCACCTTCTTCTCCAAGCATTGCCTTGTTTAAAGATGGAAAGTTGGTACATTTCCTCGAGCGTCGCCATATTGAAGGGCGGTCTGCTCAAATTATTTCTGATAATTTGAGAGCAGCTTTTGACATGTATTGCTAGAAAATGAAATAGAATGCAAAGCCCCCTCAATCTTCTTGATTTTGGGGGCTTTGTTTTTTAGCGCGTGTTTGAATTTTCCTGCTTTCGCTCAGACATGGAAATTCAAACACGATTTAGTCTTCGTCTTCAACCTCTGCTTGAAGGAATGCACCTCTTCTGGGGGCGGGCATCTCTGAGTGTTCTCCTTTTATGATTTTCCAGAGCACCTGGTTAAATTCCAAATCAGGGACACGATCTTCACCGGAAAAATCGAAACCATCTGACCTGCGCTGTAAATCATTATCAACAGCGGCATTCCGGTCATCCAGGTTAATAGATGGTATTTTAGCTTTATAAGGCGTAAGGTCCAGATTTTGGGTAAAACAGCGCCACATGGGAGTAGCAGCAGCATCATGTTGACTCATAGGAGGCAAACCAAGGATTAATTCCATCGTTCGTAACATGGAATTGGTGGAATACAGCGTATGGTCTTTGTAATGCCGTTTGGTATACGGGCTAATAACAAAGGCAATGGAGCGGTGTGCATCCACATGATCCGCGCCATTTTGGGCGTCATCCTCCAAAACAAATACGGCAGATTCTTTCCAAATCGGACTTTGGGATAAATGTTCAATAAACAAACCGAACGCCAGATCATTGTCAGCAACCTGAGCAAAAGGGGTAGGGGCGCCTTTGCGCAAACCCTCTGTATGATCATTGATCAAGCGCAGGGTATTTAATCGGGGAACGGCATTTTGAACGACCAGTGAATCAAATTCGCGTTTCCACTGTGACACTCTGGTTGTGTCTTTCACATTTGTATCCCAGGAAGTGTAATAAGGACAAAAATGGCCCTCTAATGCTGGAATATTTGGCTTAAAGTCATCAGCAAACTCTCCATAGGTGCGGTAGCTCATTCCGGCCCGCCTGCAATAATCCCATATAAATCCTTCTTTGGGCCATGCAGTTTTATTTTGACCTTCATAAACGTAGTCTCCACCTCTACCCCCATAGCTGGTCACCCAGGTTTTTTCTGTAAAATCGTTTGCGTAGGCGGCAGTACTCCAATTGTGTCCATCCGCACTAACTTCTGCACTCACATAAAAATTATCCAGCAACACAAACTCCCTGGCAAGACTGTGATGGTTTGGGGTAATAGTTTCCGGGAATAAACACAAACTGCTGTCTCCATTCCCTTCTGGCATATCTCCTAAAACCTGGTCATATGTCCGATTCTCCTTGATAATGTAAAAGACATATTTGATAGGAGAGGTCGCACCTACTCTTTGCGGTATTGGATTGCCGGGTTCACCCTCAGCCAGCTTTTCCCGTTCCTTTGTGTAAGGGGTGTTTTGATACACTTGTCGGGAATATGTTTTCAGTTTGCCAGGGCCTGGATTGGGGATAATACTCAGGGTCCCTTTCATTAGCCCACCTATATACTGTTCTTCAACCTGTCCTTTTTGGTAGTTTACCTTGCCAATAGGATTTGGCCCGTTGGGGTTAGGGAAAGAGGAAAATCCTTTTCCATTGGCGACATACAGGTTTTTACCCAGGGTACGCACGCAGGTAGGATACCATCCTGTTGGGATGAACCCCAATGATTCGCTTTTCCCGGGATTAGATACATTAAATACTGCCAGGCAGTTGTTATCAGCGTTAGCGATGTATAATGTCTTATCATTTGGAGATAATGCCACACTATTCGAAGTGGAACCAGTGGGTGCATCAGGATAAAGGGATGACACCAGGGTTTCCACAACTTTTTTTTGCCTAAGGTCAATCACACTCACAGAGTTATCATCGGCACATGCTACAAAAGCATACAAACCATCCTTCCTGATGGCAATATCATTAGGATTATCGCCAACCTGAATCCTGTTTGAAATCTTTCGGGTTTGGGTATTCCATACCAATAATTCGTTGCCACCCCAATGTGATATGTAAAGTTCCTTTTTATCTGGTGATAAGGCACATGTATACAATTCTTTTCCAAGAGAATCCCTCTGAATAACCTTGTGCGTACGAGTATCCACCACGTAAAGACTATGGTTTTCTTTAGATACCACATACAATAACTGTTGCTGATCATCCAGACATAAACCTGTGGGTGAAATACGGGTTGGCCAGGGTTTGCCAAGCACGATGGAGTCTGCAATGATCAATTGCTTTTGTTTAATGCTATACTTCCATATTTTATTGGTGTTGCCTCCTGAAACGTATAGTGACCTGGAATCAGCAGTAAACCCGATGCCCAGCCATGCAGCCGGAACTTCTATCTGGTGATATAGCCGTCCATCCTTTGCTGACAGCAATTGAATAGAAGTTTTACTTTGCCCGTTATTAGTTACAGCAAGGTACTTTTTGTCGGGAGAAATGGTAATGTTTAGCGGAAGATCGCCTAGTTCTCGAGAAGTACCTGCGGGAGTAAGGCTCCAACCAGTAGGTAATAAAATAGATTGATCTGCGCCTTTTTTACCCGGAATTTGTGCCAGAATACATTGGAACATGCCAAGGGAAAAGGTTAAGACAACAAACAGCTTATTCATAAAATCAGGCTTTTACAAATCCATTTGAAAGCAACCATTCCGGTAGTTCTCTTAACGAAGGCAATAATCCATCGTTTTCCAATAACTCCAATTCAGCTCTGGAATGTGTGCCATTTACTACTGCCAGAGAAGCCGCACATCCCGCATTTCTGCCTTCTGCAAGATCTACGGGTGTATCCCCGATTTTTACCACTGATTTGGGATCTGTGATGCCAAATACCGACATAGCTTTTTGGATCATAAATGGCTCCGGACGCCCCAGGGGCACATCTTCGCTTGAGATGGAATAATCAATGATAGTGCCGGTTCCGCCTGTATATTGTTGATCCAATCCTGCCATCCAACCTAGTTTGTTCAGGATGATATCCGTAACTGCACGGTAAAATCCGGTATTCAGGGCAATTTTTATTCCGCGGCTTTTTAACCAGTCAAATACTTCGAGTGCTCCCAATGTAGGCTCTAAAGTAGCTTGTTTGTAATAGTCTTCCAGAATCACTTTAAAAGCCAGGAAACTATGCTCGGCCTTTTCATATATAACTTGTTGATCAATTTGATCCCCCAGTTGTTCCCGCCAAAGGATTTTAAATACCTCTAATTTAGATACTCCCATTAAAGCGTTAAGACGTTGATGGTCAGCCGTTAATCCTTCTGATTGGCAAGCCTCTGCAAAGCATTTTAGCACTTCATCATTATCCCGAACAGTTGTACCTGCCATGTCAAATACTACAAGTTGAATCTGATTCATATTTGTTTGATTTTCAGGCAAATGTCGGGGCTTACAGGTTAAGGGCGGATTAAGTAATTATTTATTTTAAAGCAGGATAATTCAAAGGCTTCTCTAATAAAAATTGCCTGAATACAATGTCTTTATACTTCGTTTCATATTCTTCTACTAACAGGAATCCCTTATTCTCAAAAAAACCTTTACCATTCAAACAGGTTTTCGCGCTCATTTTTTCGAGATGAAATTTGCGCGCAACCCGTTCAAGTTGCTTCAACAAGTTGGTTGCTATTCCTCTGTTTTGGAAATCTTTATGAATATAGAGAAAATCCACCAATCCCTTATTGTCAAGGCTGGCGAACCCAACTATTTGTCGCTGAAATTCAACTACATAGACATGTTGCTGATCAAGCCTGCTCCAGGTTTCACGATCCGGGATCACGGGAGCCCAAGCTTGAATTTGTTCTTGTGAATACTCTTTAGCATTGATCTGATGCACAGTGTCAAAGAATAATTGCTGGATCATTCTTTTGTCTGTTGGACGGTACGGGCGTAGAAACATAGGCTTAACAAAGCGGTTACTTCACCGCAAAGGAACTAATGTGCATGTTAAACGAGGGTTAAGGAATGGTTGTGTTTCTGCTACCACCAGAAGAGGCATTTATACTGCTGCTATCATTGCGGAAATCTGCGAGTTTATGCTGTATTCACCTTCCCTTGCACGTCGGCTTTCTCAGGCGTCACCACATGCGTATGTATTGTTGGCAGGGCTAACGGCATTCGCTGCCTATTTTTGCGTGTATGCCTTTCGCAAGCCATTTACAGCAGGCCTTTACGCAAACGAGATGGTATGGGGCGTGCAAATGAAAATTGCGCTGGTTATGTCGCAAGTGGCTGGTTACGCCCTTTCCAAATTTGTCGGAATTAGGGTCATCGCTTCATTAGGTGTTTCAAATCGTCCGGTATTGTTGTTATGGATCGTTGCGATTGCCAGTTTATCCTTACTAGGATTTGCCCTTACCCCTGCGCCCTATAACCTTGTTTGGATGTTTCTGAACGGACTGCCCTTAGGTATGGCATGGGGGTTGATATTCAGTTATCTGGAAGGTAGAAAGGTAACAGAAATACTCGCGGCAGCGCTATGTACCAATTTTATTATGTCTTCCGGGGTGGCAAAAACAACTGGGAAGTGGTTATTGGATAAACAAGGCGTATCCGAAAGTTGGATGCCTTTTATTGCGGGTATCATGTTTGTACCGGTGCTTCTGTTATGTATCTGGCTGTTGGAACATTTACCCCCTCCCAGCGAAGCAGATCGTATGGAACGTACAGCGCGTCAAAGCATGTCTGGAACTGACCGCAAGCAATTATTTCGGAAATATGCGCCCGGGCTTTGTTTACTGGTCTTTACTTACCTGATCCTTACCATTGTACGGGATTTCCGCGACAATTTTGCTTTGGAGATATGGGCGGAGCTAGGATATGGTGGTCAGGCTGGAATATTTACCACTGCAGAATTACCCGTAGCGATCCTGTGTTTGGCATTAGTTGGGGCAATGATCCTGGTTAAACGCAACTTTCAAGCCTTTTGGCTAAATCATATGTTCACCATTTGTGGTGCATTTTTACTCATTGGAAGCACTTTGCTTTTTGAACAAAAGCTTATGTCACCGATCATGTGGATGGTGAGTTCAGGACTTGGTTTGTTTTTACCTTACATTTTGTTCAATGGAGTGTTTTTTGATCGTTTTATGGCCGCATATCAGGAAAAAGGAAATGTGGGTTTCCTGATGTATGTGGCCGATTCCGTAGGTTATCTGGGTAGTGTCATTGTCATGCTTTGGCGGAATTTTTCAGCAGGATCCTTTAGCTGGCTATCTTTTTACAGCACCCTTTGTTATGGTGGAGGCTTTTTGATCCTCCTGTTGATGGGGCTGTCTTACTGGTATTTTTTACGCAAATCACAACAAACTACGCTTGTTCTTACAAATGGACAGGCTTCAAATATTTGAATTTTATGCAACAAAAATACGATGTAGCAATCGTTGGTGCAGGTATTGTTGGCCTGGCAACTGCCTATGCGGCAGCAAGTAAGGGACTCAAAACCATAGTGTTTGAAAGAAACCCGCGTGCTATTGGCGCTTCGGTACGTAATTTCGGATTGGTTTGGCCAATCGGGCAACCTCCTGGTGAACTTCTGGACAGAGCTATGCGTAGCCGTGAAACCTGGATAAAAGTAGCGGGTGATAGTGGATTGAAAATTCGACAAAACGGATCCTTGCAATTGGCTTACCATTCTGACGAAATGGATGTTCTGCATGCTTTTATGGAATCGACCAAAGGCGCAGGGTATGAACTCGAACTGCTTAGTCCGGAAGCTACCCTTCAAAAAAGCCATGCGGTTAAAGCGGAAGGTCTAAAAGGCGCTATGTACAGTAACACAGAATGTACGGTTTCTTCCAGGGAAGCTATTCCTCAGTTAGCGCAGTTTCTGGAATTAGTTTATGGTGTGGAGTTCCACTTTGGATCAGCCGTTACTCACGTAGATACCGGTCTCCTTTCGGATTTTTATGATACCTGGCATGCTGAGCGTATATTCATTTGTTCCGGCTCCGAATTTGAAACCCTTTATCCCAAGGTTTTTAGGGAAAGTGGCATAACCAAGTGTAAGCTTCAGATGTTGCGAACTGCATCGCAACCAAATGATTGGCAATTAGGGCCTTCTCTTTGTGCAGGTCTCACCCTGTTGCATTACCAGTCATTTGCACATCTGGACGGATTGAGGGCCGTAAAAGAGCGATATGAGGCAGAAAATCCGGACTTCGCCCGCTTTGGCATTCATGTCCTGGTATCGCAAAATCATAAGGGTGAAATTATTTTAGGTGATAGCCATGAATATGGGTGGGATGTTTCACCATTTGATAGTGATGCCATTAACCGCTTGATTTTGAACTATCTTGATGGTTTTGCCGCATTTCCAGATATGCATATCGCTGAAACATGGCATGGCGTATACCCAAAATTGCCGGGCAAAACGGAATTAGTTACGGAAATTGAGCCAAATGTTTGGATCGTAAACGGGTTGAGCGGGGCAGGTATGACCATGAGCTTTGGATTAACACAAGAGTTGTTTTTATAGAATACCGGATCTTGTTGAAACTATACATGTAAAGTTGTGTTCTTAGGCGCACAATCTTTAATGATATGTACAGCAAAACACTACACTCATTATCACTGGTTCTCCTGATTTCTGCTTCTTCTTGCTTTGATGCCAATCAAGTAAGTTCAAGACCTCAGGAGAGCATTTCAAATGCTAGAATGGTGCATAAATCTTTTTTTCAGCTCCAGGCTAACAGTCTGGATGGAAAACCGGTATCTCTTGAACAATTCAAGGGCAAAAAAATTGTTATCCTGAATGTAGCATCCAGATGTGGATACACGCCCCAGTATGCCGATTGGGAGCGCTTTTATCAGGAAAACAAAGACAATGCGGTGGTCTTGGGCTTTCCTTCCAATAATTTCATGGGACAAGAGCCCGGCTCAGCTGAAGAAATTGCCGCGTTTTGTCAGAAAAACTACGGGGTATCCTTCCCAATGTTCGAAAAGGTAGATGTAAAAGGAAGTGACATTTCTCCGGTGTATAAATGGCTGACTGATCCAACCCTAAATGGTTGGAATAATCAGGAACCTAGCTGGAATTTTTGCAAGTATCTTATTAACGAAAAGGGGGAGCTTACTCAATTTTTTGCTTCTAAAGTGACGCCACAGAGTCAGGAATTCATGGAAGCATTTGGGAAATAGATGAGTAGGTCATTTGAGTCATTTAGTGGTCATTTAGTGGTCATTTGACTCAATTGACCACTAAATGACTCAAATGACTTCCGAACCCAATTCACTGTTTGCCGGATTTTTCCTTTAAAAAATCTTGTACATCATCTAGTTTAGGCGATTCCAGCATCGATTTCCAGTCAAATTTGGCATCAAATGGGGTAAGTAATTGCTGAGGATCCAATACCCTGGGGTCAACAGGCAAAGCCTTGTAAGGTGAAAAGTCAGGCTCATGCGTGAAAAAATCACTTAAATCAGTGGCTCCTGCATCATATTGATTCAAATAAGGGATGCCCAGGAGGTTCCAAAAGGTTTTGAATATACTACCAAAACTGTTGTGAACATGGCTCACATGGTTTCTTTTTGCGTAGGGTGAATAAACCATGAGTAAACTTCTATGTGCATCCACATGGTCTCTGCCATCCTGGGCATCGTCCTCTGTAACAAATACGGCCATTTCTTTCCAATAAGGCGTATGGCTTAAGAACTCTATGATTCGGCCAAGTGCCAAATCGTTGTCAGCCATATAGCTTTCCCGGAACGGATAACCAGCCTGTGGCCTTTCACCTGCGCCATGATCATTTGGAAGCAAAATGGTGAGCATTTGAGGTGGCGTAATCCCCTTGTTAAGCCAGTTTGATTTGAAATCTTCGATAAACATATCTGCACGGAACTGATCCGGTATAGCCATGTTGTAGGTTGGATAACGGGTTGAAGTATGCACAAATAGAGGTGCTGGTATCGGATAATTAATGAGTACTTTTTGTCCATAATACCTCATCGTGCTGTCCGACAAATTAGAAGCCATTTCTGTTCCAAATCCCCAGTTGAAAAAGCTGATGCGATTTCGTTCCAGGTGTTCCCACATGGAGCCGGCCTCATTATAATCCTCCGGGAAAATAGCCCCTGCAGATCCGGTCCAACCATATTTCCCCTTTTCCTTGCTTTTCTCTTTTACATTTCGATGCCCCCCATAACCGGCAGCCACATTCGTTTCCACCCATTCATTTGGATAGGTGTTCACCAGCCAACGATGCCCATCTGCTGAATGGTCGCTGTCCACATAAAAATTGTCTGAAATGCCAAATCGTTTAGCCAGCGAAAGATGGTTAGGCATGATGGTAGCCTTTTCAACAAATTGAGTTTTGGCCTTATTTGAAAAGGACCTTTCATAACCATACCGGGCGATTTCCGGATCTCCTTTCCCCTTTTTTACCTGTCCAAATACTTCGTCATAGGTTCGATTCTCCTTTGAAATAAAAACGATGTATTTGATCGGTGTTTTTCGCTCTCCGGGATATAAGGGAATTGGGTGCTTCTCTTCTCTTTTTTGGGCAAAGGCTGGGGTAGGGGTTACCTTGAAATTATTGTTTAGTACTTTTTGGGTCCAGTAGGGCAATTTATCATCTGCAGGTAATTCCAGTGCCGTAACCGAACCGTGCATCAGATGCCCAATATATGAGCCTTCCGCGCCTTCTTTAAAAGTATAGCCTCCATTAGGGCCGCTGCCATAACCTTTGGCATTAGCAACCAACAGCTTTTTCCCATCATGAGAAACGGCAAGTTTGGAAGGAAACCAGCCAACGGGTAAATGCCCTAGTACCTTAGCCGGTTTATTATTGCCAAGAGGCTTCAGATCAATAACAGCAACAGCATTCAGGCCGGATTCGGCTACATAAAGGCGGCTTTGGTCGGGAGAAATGGCCAGCCCAAATGGAATGACACCACGATACCTGCTCAACTGAGGCAATGGCTTGAGGAAAATATTTTGAAGGACCCTGCCTTTTTGGGGATCAATGATAGAGATGCAGTCATTGTTTCCATTACTGACAAAAACGAACCTGGAGGAAGCAACCAATGAATTTGGGCTTGAGCCTCCAACAGCCGGAATGCCCTCGATTTTTTCGCCGATTAAAAAGCCTGTTTTAACCTTGTGTTTCACATACGGGGTAGCTCCGGAAAGATCAATTGACCAAACAGAAAACGATTCCGGCACATTGGGATCACCTAACCCCGGAACCTGAACAATGTCTGTTTGCGTTCCGTCCTTCATCTCTTTTGAGTTAAAAGCTGTTACAGGAAATCCGGGAGCTTGCGATAAATCCCTGACGCCATTTTTAGGCTCCAAAGGCTTGTATTCAAACATACCAACATTAGCTATATAAACCATCTTTTCATCCGGTGACAGGGTTATTCCAAAAGGATAACGTCCAACCGGAACACGGTGTACCACCTTATGCCTGGTTATATCAACGATCAACAACTGGAAATTACTTTGATCACAGACATAAAGCATATCTCCTTTCTGATTCAAAACCAAATCACCCAAATAGCCATCAGGATGATCAGATGTGCCGCAAAAAATGGAATCCATTTTGGCCCCAGACGCTAATTGATATTGAAATAGCTTGTTGGATTTTCCTCCGGCTACCCAAACGGATTGATTGTCTGAGGTAATAACAAGACCCATAAAAACATCCTCAAGCAAATTGGGGTCGTTTTGAGCGCCTTCTGGCACTTGCCTGGTCTTAGGTGAGCCGGAAAGTGGATTCTCCACAATTGTGATGGAAAACGGGCGATTCCCGGAATTGGCCGTGACAGCCATTTTGCCATCTTTGGATAACGCAAGTCCATAGGGGTGCGGCGCAATCCTTACGGTTTTGCCCATTGGTTCCAACAAACGCCCATTGGGAATAACGGTAATTCCATCGGTCGAAATCGAACAGTACTGGTCGCCTGATGGTGCACTCACCATACTGTTAATTTGGTGCTGGCTCGTCTTACAACCATAAATTAACAGAAACGCGATAGCTAAAAAAAATAAGGTGTTTTTCATAAGATGAATTTGAGGTGAATATCTGTCAAGCTTGCTCAAACTCATCAAAACTGTACATGAAGAGATCATGAATTTATTTGGTGCTTAAACGTACCGTTTCTTACCCTTGACGGAATTCATTTTAACTTAACAGTGCATAGGTACATTTGCACAAACTGTGTCGACATGCGATTTTATACCCTTACAGTGTTGGTTGTTTGGCCTATTATTGACGCCTTAGCTCAAGCATCAATACCCGCTGATAGTTTGATTCTGCTGGATGAAATTTTAGTGAGCGCCTATAGAGAGGCAAAACCCGCCTCCAAGACCCTTGAGGCCATTTCAATGATAAGAAAGACAGATCTTCAAAGGGCTCAACTAAGAACAAGTCCTGAAGCTTTGAGTATCATGCCTGGTGTTTTTGTTCAAAAAACGAACCATGGTGGAGGCTCGCCTTTTATCCGAGGACTCACGGGAAACCAGGCACTTCTATTGATAGACGGTATACGTTTGAATAATGCAACTTTTCGCTACGGCCCGAATCAGTATTTCAATACCATTGATGTCTTTTCACTGGATCGCATTGAAGCGCTGAGGGGTGGAGGAGCGGTTCCATATGGTTCGGATGCCATGGGAGGCACTATACAGGCGTTTTCCAGAGAGTTAGATTTTGAACAACGCGCTACGTGGGCAGGAAAAGTTACCGCCCGTTGGGCCACACAACAAATGGAGCAAACTATCCGGCCGGAATTGGTTTTTAAACACAAAAAGGTGGCCATTTCAGGCGGGTTCACTTTTCGAAAATTTGGCGATCTGGTTGGCGGCGATACAACTGGTCGACAAACGCCTAGTGGATATCGGGAAATGAATATGGATTTGAAGGCGAAAATTGCCTTGTCTGCAAATGCTACGATAACCTTGTTGCATCAGCAGGTAAAGCAAAAGGAAGTACCTGTCTTCCATAAAGTAGTATTGGAAAATTTTGCCCAAAACCAAATGGATCCCCAACAAAGAAGTTTAAGTTATGCCCGTTTAGACCATAAACTGAACAAAGGTATTTGGAAGGATTGGAGCGCTACTGTGTCTTTACAGCAAACAGAAGAAGCCAGAATCAGTAAAAAAAATGGTTCCGCAATATTGCGTTCGGAAGTGGATCAGGTAAAGTCTTTGGGAGGGATCGTTCAGGTTAATAATGCCATAGAAAAGTTTTGGACTATTCGATCCGGGATAGATGGCTATTGGGATCAGGTTGGGAGTGCCAGAAATGACCTGGATGAATCTTCCGGAATATCAACCTCAAAAAGAGGGCTATATCCAGATAATTCAAGCATGAGCAGTTTGTCCTTGTTTTCTATTCATTCCTTTTCCTTGCCAAAATGGGAGTTGAGTGTAGGCGCAAGATGGAATGCCTATACATTAAATGTCAGGGATACTGATTTGGGAGAGGTGAACCTTACACCAAGTGCATGGGTTTGGAACGGATCAGTTGGTTATTTGGCGTCCAAACACTCCACCATATTTACGTCTGTTCAAACATCATTTCGAACACCGAATATTGATGATTTGGGGACTTTAGGGATAGTGGATTTCCGCTTTGAAACGCCGAATTATCAGTTAAGACCTGAAAAATCTACGCACTATCAAGTAGGTTATAAATGGAACAGCTCGGCATTCCAGGCTGCTTTATACCTGTATCGCAATGAATTAAGGAATTTAATCACCAGAGCAAAACAGGATACCCAGACCATGCAGGGTTATCCACTTTATAAAAAAGAGAATGCTGGGAATGCCTATATTCAAGGAGTGGAAGCGGAATGGAAATATCTGATCAATCGTAAGCTGAGTTTGACTGGGAGTTTCACTTATACATACGGCCAAAATATTAGCGCAAATGAACCGGTCAGGCGTATTCCTCCTGCATTTGGTCGTTTAGCATTCCATATAAAACCAGATTTTGGGCATTTGACAGTAGAATGGCTGGCTGCAAACAAACAGTCCAGGCTTGCCCAGGGCGATAAGGATGATAATCGGATTCCGAAAGGCGGCACTCCTGGTTGGAATGTTTTGAATTTCCATTTCGAGCAGGAATGGAAGCGTTTTTTGAAGGTTCAACTAAGCATGTTAAATATCCTTAACCAGGACTATCGCACTCATGGTTCAGGAATTAACGGCTATGGAAGGTCTATATTTGTTACCCTTCAATTGGCATTTGGGAAGTAGCATTTGTACCAGGTTCTGATGCTTTTTTCTTCCCTATGTAAATGAAAAAAGTCCACAATCCACCATATGCCTTTAGGATATCAAGCCTCTGCAATTCAAAATTTTCCATCAGCACAGGTAATAAGTGCTCGTCCATTCTTACGTGATTAAATCCCATCCACTTTCTAAACCAGGCCAAAGGGGTGCCGTAAAAATCTACTACTGCAATGCGTCCCCCGTCAGGCAGATCATGAAATGCACGCTTTATGGCGCTATCCCAGCCTGGATTAATCATAGTTAGGCAGTAAGAAAACAGAATTACATTCGGCTGTTGAGGAAGTTTCCATGGTCCAGGTTCGTATGGTTTTTCTAAAAACAGGATGCGCCTGGAAAAACGACTGAGCTTCTTAGAGGCAATTTTCAGCATTTCAGGTGAAAGGTCCAGACCGATCAACTTCAAATTCGGATAAAACTTGGAAAGGATATTTAAGTTGTAACCTGTTCCACAACCCACCTCCAGTACTGTTTGCTCGCTGAACATAGGAATTTCAAGTGCTTGAATAATCCGTCTTCTTCCAAAAAGGAAAGTCCATCGGGTAATTTGATACAGTTTTGAATGCCATTTATAATAATTTTTAATGGCCTGAGCTTGATCAATATTTGAGCTTGTTGCCTGAATATCCATGAAATTAATGCTTTAAAGTACCTCTTAAGGTTGTGGCATAAGTACCCACTCTGTCATTTGGAATGGAAGAAATGGAGGTAGATGGCAAAAAATCTACCTTATCATGTACAAATGAAGGGATGAATTCCACCAAATGAGCCGCTGATCGAAGCAGGTATTTGGCGCCAGGAGCGCTATTTTGTATGATGAGTTGCCATTCTTCCTGTAATGCAGCCATATTGTATTCTGCCATCCAATCCTGATGATCCAGTAAAATGAAGTGGGTGTAAGAGCCTGGATGTTGTTTTAAAAACGAGCTTAACGTATTAGTATGGGCTCGGACACGATTTACCCGTTCCCTTAGGGTGAGAAAGTGTTCCTTTTTTAGGTAGTTTGGACAACAATCCGTGGAATAATGTCCATTAAGGTATACTTTCCAAAAGTAATTATCTGTGATACTTTGTTCCACAAATACAGTCCTTAAACATGCTCTTATATAGCCTGCCATACCGTCAGGATACTTTTCTTTAGCCAGGTTTTGTTGCATCTGAGGCACGCCTAACATACTCTGAAAAACGTGTCTGTTCACCAGCCAACGGGTGAACGTATCCAAAACCTGCGGCTCAAGTTGTTCGTAAATGGCTCTCTGATCCTGAAGGCTTTCTGTTTTCTGTAAAGCCTCAATTCCGCTTTTGATTTTCCCTCTGGAACGAATCCGCTGATGAAGCAGGAATGCCGCTGAGCCTGCACTTCCATACCAATAGAAGCTTTTTCGCAACTTATTTCCAGTAAAAAAATGCAGATTCCGTTCCCAATAGGTTCTGCTATATTCGGATAATTCAGCAGCTAATATTTCCCTGAAAAGAGCTGCCGCATGATTACTGCGGCCCTTGCCAAACCATTCAAACAGAGATTGGTGATCAGCATGTTGAATCATACTGATTTTCAATTCCAGCAGGGCATTTTGCCTCGGATTCATATCAATGCAATCAATGCTCAAAGGATCGTCTAATAAGTAATCCAGTGCATTGCAGCCGGCAGAGGTCAGCATCACTATTTTGCTGTTTTGGTCAAAATTCAGCAGCGCCCTGTCGCACCGTGGGTCTTCCCAACATGTGTTATAGACCAGATTTCCTCCGTGAATGGATTGAAAAACTTTTTGCTTGATTAAGGAAACCATCATTCTGTTTTTTGTCGAGAAATTAACAGTTGTCCTGGATTAATGTCTCTAACCAACCAAAATCAGTTGGTTTTCCTGTTTCCTTTGCTTTTTCATCAATCCTTCGAAGAGCGATATGCAAATGAAACAATGGATCATCTTCAAATTCTTTTTGCTCCGCTACACTTAGCAGCCCACCTTGTTTTTCCAAAGTGATTTTACTGGCTTCTGATAAATGGGTAAAGTAAAGTGGGTCGGTACTCACTAAATACCGTTTTGCGGTAACGTGGTTGGCTACCAATCTTATTATCTTGGAGGATAATCCAAGTGATTGCAGTTTTTGTGCTCCAATAGATTCATGATCCCATTTTCCAAACCCATCCATTTCCCCGTTGGGTGATTCACATAAATGACCAAAATCATGCAGAAAGGCTGCTATGATAAATTCCGGATCATCCGGGTACTGAAATTTTGCAAGCGTTGCAGCTTGTACAGCATGCTCCAGTTGACTGACCGGTTCGCCATGGTATTCTTCATGGCCCCGATCCTTGAAAGCGGACAGGATGGTTGATAAATTGGTAGTAGAAATCATTTTATGAACGTGGAAGTTTTTTATGTAACAGAGAGGAAAACGGCATTGCGCCGTTTTCCTCCGAAACTGAAAACCCATTGTTGTATGAAGTCAATGATGGTACGTTATATAGTCTAAAAGTTAGTTCAGGTACCACATTTTGGAGTTAAGATCATCTGGCCCTTGTCTTTGAACAGCTTCCTTATAGCTTGCCTCGTTTAAGGATTGTTCAATAATTGGATAACGGAAACGGACAGGAATCAGATTGTTATTTTGATTGGAGATTCCTGGAACCAATGCAGGAATTCCGGTGCGGCGCCAGTCATACCAAGCTTCCATGCCCTGGAAATAAAGAGAGATCCATTTTTGAAATCCAATTTTGGATAATTTCTCTTGTTGGGTGCCTTCATAGGCAACATTGGTGCGAGGCAGGTAATCTACTGGCGTAGTCAGGCCATAGAAAGCAAAGGATCCATTCACGCCATTTTCATAATAGGTTTTTGCATCACCACTCACCAAACCGCGTTCTGCCGCTTCTGCGAGCAGAAACTGGAGTTCAGCATAGGTCATGATTACGCCTTTTGCAATGGTCAATCCGGTAGTAGAAATGGCTTGTTCATAATACAGGGCGCCAATACGAGATTGGAACTGTGGGCCGCCATTGTACTGGAGAGCATCTACATCGTTGAGACCGTTTGGAATGCCTGCATAAATCGGGTTAGCAGCGTTTTCTGTATCCGGGGTTGGACGGAAGAAAATTTGCATACGTGGATCGCTAAGACTCTTCAGTGTATCAAGAAGTGTTTTGCTGGCACGGAATTCGTTAAAAGAACCAATACGGGAATTGTAAAGCGGGAATTGATCAGGAGCAGTTGCTGCGTAGGAATATAAAGCATTGTCAGCATTGCTCGCAAACACTGGATATGTTGACGGGTTGTCAACAATGGCACGTAAATCAGCACTTACATCACGCTTGCGAGAGATACGAAGGAGTGCGCGAACACGAAGTGAATTGGCAAGTTTTTTCCATTTTGTGATATCACCTTTGAAAATCACGTCACCAGCCACCACTTCGCCACTGGTGCCAAGCAGGTCACTTGCTGTTTTCAGATCCGCCAGAATGCCGTTATAAATAGACTCTTGTGAGTCATATTTTGGATAGTTCTGGCCTTCTTTAGCGCTGATTGCCTCAGAATATGGAATGTCGCCATAGGCATCTGTAGCCAAAGAAAACATCCATGATTTCATAATCAGTGCAACGGCCTTGTAGTTATTTTCTCCGTTTGCTTCACTTTGCTGGATGATAATTTTTACATCACGCATGTTATCAAAAACGCTATTCCAGATACCGTTCAACTCTCCCCAGAGGTAACGGTCTTCATTAACGAACTGGTTTTTTGCAGTGTGCTGGATCACAATATTGCCGATACCCCAGGTTTCGCCCATCAGGGAGTTCATTACATCGCGTTGTATTTGAGGCAGCAATAAGCCAGAATTTACTGCTGTTGGCGCATTTGGGTTGTTATTGATTTCATCGAAATCTTTGGTGCAGCCTGATGCCAGTGCAATCAGTGCAGCTACAGCCAGGAATTTTATGCTGATATGTTTCATTGAAAAAATGGCTAAAGTGAATGAAAAGTTTTTTGGGGTACCTGACCGGAAGAGTACTCCTTCCGGTCAGGTATTGCAATTAGAATCTGAAGCTCAGGTTCACACCCCAGCTGCGGGTAGAAGGGAGCGCAACAGATTCAACACCAGGAATTACGGTTCCTCCTGAGGTAGAAGATGTTTCAGGGTCAATGTGCGGCACTTCCGTCCATAGAGCAAGATTGCGGCCTACAAGTGTTACGTTGAGATCTCTCAATGAAGAACCTTTCAAGAAACGGTTAGGTAAAGTGTATCCCAGACGAACTTCTCTCAACTTTGCAAAAGAAGCATCATAAATCACCCCTTCAATCAAGCTACGACCCAAGGTATAAGTGGTATGCCACTCACGTGCGCTAAGTTCTACGGTATTAGGACTGTAAGTACCGTCTGCATTTTTTACAACACCTTCGCCAACAACACCATTGCCTTCCAGGCTCAGATCGTAACCATTGGCACGACCTTCCAGTGTCTCAATGATTTGGCCTCCTTCACGGCCTACTGTTTGCGTGTGAGAGTACACTTCGCCACCCACACGAACATCAAACAAAACGCCCAGTGATAAACCTTTGAATGTGAACGTATTGCCAATGCCGCCAAGCCAATCAGGGTTATAATTGCCCATTAAAATGCGGCTGGAAGTGCGGATCGGTTTACCCTGGCTGTTGTACACTACCTGGCCAACAAACTGGCCGGTTGGATCGTAATATTGACTGCTAGGATCGCTGCTAACACGCTGATAACCAATTCCGTACATGTTACCCATTTGCTCTCCAACACGGGCTTCAACCGTTACATATCGAGAAGCCATTACATAGTTGGTTACTTCCTGACCGGATTCCGGATCCTTAAACAGCTCTTTTACCTCACTGCGGTTGCGTGAGAAGTTCAATGAAACATCCCAGCTGAAGTTCCGCTTGCGAATAGGTGTAGCATTAAAGGTTAATTCAATACCCTGGTTCTCAATCAGACCAGCGTTGATTATACGAGCGCTGTAACCGGAGGTGTTTGTCAGTGGAATAGGGAGGATCTGGTTTTTACTTTGGGTATTGTAATAAGTAAAATCAATACCCATACGGTTATGGAAGAAGCGCAGATCAAGGCCGGTTTCAAAGGATGTGCTGATTTCCGGCTTAAGATTGGCATTTACCAATACACTGGATTCGCTATAAGAAGGAGAGCCTAACACGGCTTGTTGTGCATTGAAAATCGTTTCCAACTGATATGGATCAGTATCGTTACCTACTTGAGCCACACCTGCACGGATTTTGGCAAATGACAACACATCAGATTTAATATTGAAAGCATCGGTCAGTACTGCGCTTACGTTTGCAGCATAGTATAAATAGCTGCGGGAGTCAGAAGGCAAGGTACTTGACAAGTCATTACGTGCAGAAAGATCAAGATACAGGAAGTTGCGGAAGCCCAATTGACCAGTAGCATACAAGGAATTAATGCGCTTCTCCGTAAACGGCGTATTGGTTAAATTCTGCAGGGCAACGCGTGAATTAGAAAGGGTGTAGATGCCCGGTACGGCTAATTCTGGTGCGATCACATCAGAGAAACGGCCAACCTGGCGCATCGCGTTTCCACCAACACCAAGGTTCATATCTAAATCCTTGGAAAGATTCTTTTTGTAACTTAATAAAAAGTCTGTATTCAGTTCTGTGAACCCGATTCTTTCCTCACGGTAGCTGCCACGTTGGAAACGTTGTGTACTGTAAGCGCGTCGGCGAGCACGGAATTCATTGCTGGCATCCGTACCTGCGCGGAGCATCAGGCTGAGATTATCAGTAAAGTCGTAAGTAATGGAGGCATTACCGTACACACGCCCCAAATTCTGACTGTTTGTGTTTTCGTACAGGTTGAAGTATGGGTTATCATGGTAATTGTAGTTGAAACCAAATTGATTCAAGCCCTCACGTCCAGCCTGCCAGTAATCTCTCATGGCCGAAACATCTACCTGACGGCCCAACCAGCAGTTGAAGAGGTACATGATATTTTCAGTGCCATAGCTGAGATTTGGACGGTTTGCACTAGTGTTGGTAAGGTAGTTAATAGCAGTACGCACACGTAAACGCTCGCTTAGGTTGTAACCACCGGAAAACGAAATGGTATTACGCTTTAAATCGGTATTGGGTACTGTACCTATCTGATCAAGCCAAGTGTAAGAAAGACGGAAGTCTCCATTACTATTGCTACCTGTGAGCGCAACATTGTGTGTTTGTGTTACACCTGTTTCGAAGAAGTCACGGATATTATCAGGACGTGCCACCCATGGTGTTGCGGTAACACTGCCACGAGTTGCTAGTTGCTGGGCAAGATTTACAGGACCAATGGAAGTAAACAGATTGCCCACATCACCGCCACGGTATCCGTTTGAGGTAGGAGAGTCGAACTGAGGAATCAGCTGACCATTGAAAGCAGGTCCCCAGCTTTCGTCAACGCCGTCTGCTGTGCCGCCACCATTGCCGTCTTTAAAATCAAAATTGCCGCCCAAGCCCTGACCATACTGGTTCTGGTATTCGGGAAGGCGTAACACATCTTCAAAGGTTACCGTAGAATTTACGGAAACGCCAATACCCTTAGTGCCTTTACCGGATTTTGTCGTAATAACAATAACACCATTGTTTGCACGGGAACCATAAAGTGCCGCAGCGCTTGCACCTTTCAATACCGTGATGGTTTCAACATCATCAGGATTTACAAAACCTGCACCATTTCCGTAGTCTGCATCCTGGAAGGAATTACCAGAATTGCCACGAAATTCATTGGAAATCGGAACGCCATCTACTACAAACAGAGGTTGATTTCTATTGATATTCAAAGAGCGCTCACCACGAATGGTAATTCTGGAGGATGAGCCAATGCCTGAAGGGTTGCCAACAATGGTCAAACCGGCAACTTTGCCAGATAAAGAATTGATGATGTTTGTTTCTCTTGCCTTGACCAAGTCATCTCCCTTCACCTCCTGGGCAGCATATCCCAAAGATTTCTTTTCTCTGCTAATACCGAGGGCAGTAACAATTACTTCTTTAAGTTGATTATCAGGAACCAAAGCAATATTAATGGTCGTAGATACTCCAACTGTAATCGTTTGTGGAGCATAGCCTACCAATGAGACCACCAACTCTTCACCGGCGCGGGCATTGACTGCATATTTTCCGTCGCCGTCAGTTGTTGTGCCTCTACCGCCATTTTTAACTATAATGTTGGCGCCAGGAAGCAATTCACTGGTTTCAGAGTCTGTCACCGTTCCAGAAACCTGTTGACCAAACAGGCTGGAGAAAGACAATAAAGCAAGTACAAGGGTCATGGCAAGACCCTTGAAGGATAGGTAAGGTACCTTCATAGATAGAAATGTTTGGTGTTGAAAACAGTTGATGCGAGTCACGCATCCGGAAGCGGAAACCCAAAAACCAAATCTTGCTGTTGGTATTTAATTTCCGAAGGCAAAAGTAGAGCGGTAAAAATCGGGCTCTGGAGGTTTGCCAGTTAAGTGTTGATTAAGTTGTTGTTAATCAACGGTCTATGTAAAATAAAAGTATGGTGTAGGTTAAAATAAAGTAAGGTTTGGATGTCTCCATGACATACAAACCTTACATGCAAATAAGACTATACTTAGCTTTACTGACAATCCAACTCTAATCGAAACACACCATCCTGCTCTGTAATGGCATATTTACCGGGCTGAATTACCCGCGTTTGGATATTGAGTTTTTGCAATAGTTCAGCAGGAATATCACAAGGATCCTGCATTTCTAATAAACCCTTGTAAAAGTGCTTTCGAAACAGGTTGATGCAAAGCATGGATCTTTGGAAAAACAGGGTGATTTTTCCATGTTCACCAGGAACAATCTGTGCAATTGTTTTCTGGCAGGCGCCAATAGTGGCCTCCGGCCGAACGGAATGCAAGGAAGATATCCGGCAAATTCCGGTTCCGTTGCAATTCATGGTAGGGGATCCAAAAACGACTTCACTGTGAATTGCCTTGGATCTAGAAAAGATTTCTTAGGTTTGTTTTTGAGGTGTAATCGGTTGTGCTGCAAAGACATACGTGTCTTGAACTGCAGCTTTTGGGACAGAAGTCATGGCAGTTCTTGAATAAAATGATTGTAATCGGATTATAATACAGGGAACCGCAACAAATGTAAGGGATTAAGCATGTGACGATCCGTTCCTGTGTATTCAAGAACCGTTCCAATTTGAATTGCTACCGCAAAATAGATGAAATTTTTTTTATATTGTTACAGATTTATTCCCAGAACGATTCCTGAGCGATAAAAGTCAGTGCCAAAAAAGCCAAAAGCAACATCTATCCTTAGCGGTCGAATTGCTTTTATGCCAATATTTTCAAATCCCCAATTGACCTCCCAATAGGGTAGTTGCCCGGTAAAGGAGGGGTCGCGGGATGGCTGATCTGCATAAAAGAAATTCACGCCGAATACTTCCTTCCAATTTAACTTGTGAAGAAAAGGAATCTTATCAAGCAACCATCCTTCCAAATGATGCTGTGCATGTAATTCAACAAATGGTTCGGCAGTGGAATAGGCGTAATAGGGCATCAGGAAATAACCTCTCTGATAATTATCCGGATTTGCAAAAATGGTCTGATTGCCCAGAGAATGGTATAAATCCATAAACGCCAGATTTTCCTTTCTAAGAAAAATACCTGCACCAATATTCCACTGGGTATAACCACCTAAACCCCAGTTTAGATCATTCTGACGAATATTCATTCTCAACAGGTCGAAGTCGGCCCAATCTCCTTCTGCAAGCGGAATGGCACGCTTATAATTGACAATAAACTCTGGCCAGTTAGAATTTTCGTACACCCGATATTTGGGATAACTGCTGTATTGTTGTTTGGGACGGAAAACAAATTGTGCTTGCAGGATAAATCGGTTTGCCGGTGCAATAACACCAGGCTCACCAGGAATTAACGTTGGAATGGGCTCGTTGCTGGTGTATTCTCTTGTTGTTTTGCGTTTATAGGTGAAATCGCTGTTGTTTTCCAGCCATCCTCGTTGTGCCCATTCGGCCGTGCCAGCAAAAGTTAAGCCGGTACGTAACACCTGACTATATTCCAGTCGTGCAAATTTTTTGTCGTACAACTTCATATAGTTGCGTTTTGCAAACAAGGAATAAGAGGTATTAATGATGGGTGATATAGGCGATCTATCATTGAATTGCTCTGTGGTGGTACCCGCCTCTACCGATAAGGTTCTGTATTTAATGCTGTCAAATCTTCGTTGTACTTTTAAACTGCCTCGCACCTTTTGTTCGGAGAATCCGTAATTCAAGGCCCCGTTGGCTCGCCAAAAACTGGTAGCACGGTCGTCTGAATCTTTATTCCACTCAGGGCGTACGTCTAAAAGCCAGCCCTGAACGGTGTTGAATTGCACCCATTTGAATGCGGCAGGGTAAGAAACAGAGGTGTGTTTATAGGAGTTTTCCCAGGAATAACCAAACAATAAATTATTGAATTTAAATTTGTTGCCTTTTCGATCCAAACTATCCATGTAGGCTTTTGATTTCCAAATCTTCTGCAAACTGTCCTTTTTTACATAGTCTTTATCTTCCTCCTCTGTTAATGGAATGGGACGTACTTCGCTCCAGTAAGACAAAGGCTGTTCATTCGCTTTTTCTTCAATTTTAAAGACCTCTTTGCTGAAAAAATCTGGTTCAAATTGGGGGCTCAAATTATAGTTGGAGAATACTCCATTAAAGAATCCTCCAATCTTAAAACCCAAAACGCCAAATTTAAAGGTGGTTAATTGCGTCAATAAACCCCATTCATCCCTGGTGCCCAATGGCACGAATTGCTGCTGAATGCGCAAGGTGTCCAAAACAGGTTGTTTGATGGCCGCCCCGGTTAGATATAAATCAACGCCAGATAACAACCATAACTCATCTACTACATATAAAAAGCCGGCAAAAACAGGATCCGCAGGCCGTTTAGGTATTACCTTGATGCGCTCAATGGTAAATCCTATCTCATTTTTAAATCTTCCAGCATGCTTGAAATTGTAATAACTAAAGGCGTTGTCTGCCAGGGGCGATAATATTTCTCTTTCAATTTCAACCCGCTCGCTGTACAAATTAAAATCTGTCAGTGTAGCCCGGTTAACGCTAAACCCGTTTTCACTTCCACTAACTCTGCTGGAGACCATCACCTCTTTCTTATTCCCCGGAGGGTCCTGCGACCATACTTTTGATACTGATTCTGACAAATAAATCACCCCGGACCCCGTAGAGTCAAGCACCCCGCCCATATTACCCACTTCCTGTCCCAACATCTTTTTGGGGGATTCCATCAACTTGTAGAAACCTTTGATATATGCATCACAGGAGTATGTTGCTGTCTTTCTTTTATTCAGGGATCGTTGAGCAATAAC
The DNA here is from genome assembly GCA_044347755.1 of Saprospiraceae bacterium. Taxonomy (GTDB): domain Bacteria; phylum Bacteroidota; class Bacteroidia; order Chitinophagales; family Saprospiraceae; genus M3007. The sequence continues at coordinate 78,047 of JBIKUE010000003.1, read as the reverse complement.
TTCCTTCATAATCCGAACCGCAGGGTCAATGGAAGAAATTTCCACTTCTTTCAATTCCAGATTAGAAGGTTGCATTTGAACATTCAGCCGAGCAGGCTTGTCGGAAACTACTATTTTTTCTACATGCTGATTGTATCCAATATATTGAAAAACAATCTCTTGCGTCCCTTTTGGCACACTTAACCGGTATTCGCCCTCTCCGTTGGCAACAGTTCCATTGCTGGTATTTCGGACATAAACGGTCGCGTAAGGCATGGGTTCTCCGTTTTCATCCGTTACTTTTCCTGATATTTGAGCGTTGGAAAACAATGGCAGGAACAGGAGTATCAGGTAAATTTTGTTTTTCATGGTAATTAGTTAGTTCAATTGTGTTTCAATTGCTATACAAACACAATTAACTTTTGTTCATTTTGTTTGGCCAGCAAGGTATTCTGACTTTGTTTAATGGAAATGCTTGAGGAATTTTTTAAGTTTTTAAAAACACACAACTTGCCTTTTAGGCCGGACAAACCGGTCTTGTTGGCAGTAAGTGGCGGGCTGGATTCCTGTGTCATGGTGGAATTATTCAGCCAAGCAGGAATTTCATTTGCCATCGCACATGCCAACTTTAAACTTCGGGGCTTGGAATCCGATCAGGATGAACAGTTTGTTCAAGCTTTGGCAGCTCGGATGAATGTTGTCTGTTTTACCAGACGCTTTGATACCCAAAGTTCTGCCGAAGAACATGGCTGGAGCACACAAATGGCTGCCAGAAATCTCAGATATGTCTGGTTCAGGGAGCTTGTAGAAGATCATGGATTCTCCGGAGTCTGTACGGCACATCATGCAAATGATGCGCTGGAAACAGCGCTGTTTAATTTCACCAGAGGAACGTCTTTGCCCGGTTTATCGGGAATGGAGGTTGTAAAGCAATTTGAAGTCGGCAGTGATTTTTCAGGATTGCTTGTATTTAGGCCATTGTTGTTTGCCGGGCGTAAAGATCTGGAACAATTTGCTGCAGCGGTTGGAGTATCCTGGCGGGAAGACAGCAGCAACGACAAAGATGATTATGCCCGAAATCTGATCAGGCATATGGTGATTCCGGTGCTGGAAACATTAAACCCCAATTTATTAGATACTGCAGCCCGAAATATGCGCCGAATTCATGCTGCTGATCGCAATTTGGAATTTCTACTAAAAAAGTTTGTTCAATTGGAGCAGGGTGGAGGGAAATTGAATAAACATCAACTAGCGCAACTTCCCTCTCCCCGTCAAGCGCTTCGGCAATTGCTAAAACAATACGGGTTTGACGCGGAACAAACCAGACAAATGGCAGATCAATTGGAACATACGGGCTTGCAATGGGAGTCATCAAAGGGATTTAAAGCCTTGATGGACCGTGAACATTTACTCCTTCAGCCTTTGGGTATGGATGACCAAGACCTTCCTCTTGTTAAAATCATGGAAGACGATTTGATGCTCCGCCTGCCAGATGATACACGTATATGCCTGATACATACCGATAAAGTTGCATCTGGCCCTGCGTTCGATCCTGATCCATTTAGAGCCGAAGTGGATGCTTCAACTTTACGCTTTCCTTTACATTTGCGCCGCTGGCAACCAGGTGATACTTTTAAGCCATTAGGGATGGGTGGCAAGCATCAAAAACTTCAGGACTTTTTCACTAATCAAAAGATATCACGCCTGGAGAAGGAAAAAACATGGATTCTAACCAACCAGGATGGTTCCATTATTTGGATTGTAGGCTTAAGATTGGATGAACGATTTAAAATAAAGACATCGACAAAAAAGATATGCAACATTCAATGGATAAAATGATTTCTTTCGATTATGCACATGCTGCTGCACATGTATCACAGGATGAAATGAACGCGATGGGTGCAATGGCAGATGCTGTGGCTCGTCAGTTGGAACGAAAAACCGGACCGGGGAATGATTTTCTTGGGTGGTTGGACTTACCGGTAAAATACGACCGTGCTGAATTCAGGAGAATTCTTGCCGCAGCAAAAAAAATCCGTAAACAAAGTGAGGTTTTGGTGGTGGTAGGTATAGGAGGGTCATATCTGGGGGCCAAAGCGGCTCTTGAGTTTTGCCTCCCTACTCCGCCAATTCCTTTCCGAAACAGTAGGAAGAGGCATTTTGACGTGGTTTTTGCCGGCACAAACCTCAGCGCTGATTACCATGCGCAATTATTGGAGGCAATCGGCGACCGGGATTTTTCTGTAAATGTGATTTCCAAATCAGGCACAACCACTGAGCCAGCAATTGCTTTTAGGCTATTCCGTCAGAAATTGGAAGAAAAGTATGGTAAAGAAGGCGCCAACAATCGAATATATGCCACCACGGATCATACACGTGGAGCCCTAAAGACGCTGGCAAGTCAGGAAGGGTATGAAACATTCGTAGTGCCCGATGATGTTGGTGGAAGATTCTCTGTGCTAACGGCTGTTGGTTTACTGCCATTAGCTGCAGCTGGTGTAGATATTAAAGCATTGATGGATGGTGCAGCTGAAGCCAGAACAGCTTACCGGCAGCCTTGGGAGGCTAATGCATGCTACCAATATGCAATGGTTCGCAATGTGTTGAAAAACAAAGGAAAAGAGATTGAAATACTTGCTAATTATGAACCCAGGTGTCAATTCATTGCCGAATGGTGGAAACAGCTTTATGGGGAAAGCGAAGGCAAAGACGGGAAAGGGATTTTTCCGGCTTCTGTCACGTTCACAGCCGACTTACACTCAATGGGGCAGTATATACAGGATGGTCGCAGAACCTTATTTGAAACAGTTCTTGAAATTAGCCAGTCTCAACACCAAATACTAGTTCCCGCTACTGCAGACAACCTCGACGGACTAAATTACCTGGCCGGCAAGTCCATGGAATACGTTAACCAAAAAGCAGCTGAAGGCACCCGAATGGCCCATATTGATGGCGGGGTTCCAAATCTTATTATCCGGATCCCGCAAGCCACTCCTTATTATCTTGGACAATTGTTCTATTTCTTCGAAAAAGCATGCGCCATAAGCGGTTATCTGTTGGGCGTCAATCCATTCGATCAACCGGGAGTAGAAGCGTATAAGAAGAATATGTTCCGATTGCTCGGCAAGCCCTGAGAGCGATTATCGGGTTTATGAGGTTTATGAGGTTTATGAGGTTTATGAGTTTATGGGGTCGCTGGGCTTGGTATTACAGCTTACTATTTGGCGAACTTTAGAAAGTCCCTATAAACCTCATAAACATCATAAACCCCATAACCCCCCATAAACCCCCATAAACTAACTTACAACGCATCATTATGCACCGCCTTCACCGCCCGTCCGGAAGGATCGTTTAGGTTTTGGAAGGATTTGTCCCAGGCCAGGGCTTCCGGTGTTGAACAAGCCACCGAGGGTACTGAAGGTACACATGCTGCAGCTGTATCAGAAGGGAAATGGCTGGAAAATATGCTTCTGTAATGATATTCCTCTTTGCTCATAGGCGGATGAACCGGGAAACGATATTTGGCATTGGCCAGTTCTTCGTCTGATACTGCTTTGGATGCAACGTCTTTCAATGTATCGATCCAGCTATATCCTACACCGTCAGAGAACTGCTCCTTTTGCCGCCAGGCAATTTCCGGAGGCAAAACGTCTTCAAATGCTTTGCGGAGAATCCATTTTTCTATCCGGCCATTTCCAGGACGCTTGTCTTTAGGGTTCAACCTCATAGCCACGTCCATAAATTCTTTGTCCAAAAATGGAACCCGACCCTCAACACCCCAGGCAGCCAGCGATTTGTTGGCACGCAGGCAATCATATAAGTGTAATTTGCTCAGTTTTCGTACTGTTTCTTCATGAAATGCCTGTGCATTAGGGGCTTTATGGAAGTACAGATATCCTCCGAAAAGTTCGTCTGAGCCTTCACCGGAGAGTACCATTTTAATACCCATAGATTTGATCACCCGCGCCATCAGGTACATAGGCGTGGATGCGCGTATCGTGGTGACATCGTAGGTTTCCAGATGATAAATCACATCACGGATAGCATCCAGGCCTTCCTGGATGGTGAAATGTATTTCGTGGTGGATGGTTTTCAGGTAATCTGCCATTTTGCGTGCTGCGACTAAATCAGGAGATCCCTTCAATCCAACAGCAAAAGAGTGCAATTGTGGCCACCAGGCCTCACTGATACTGCCAGTTTCAATACGTCGCGGAGCATATTTTTTGGCAATGGCTGCAATGATGGATGAATCCAGGCCGCCAGACAGCAATACACCATAAGGTACGTCCGACATTAGCTGGCGTTCCACAGCATGTTCCAGTGCGTTGCGGAGTACTTCAATATCAGAAGTGTTATTCTTAACTTCTTCAAAAGAGGTCCACTCTCTTTTATACCATTGTTGTGGCTCCATTCCATCAGGGCTGTACAGGAAATGACCGGGAGGAAACTCTTTAATCTGTTTACAGATGCCTTCCAGAGATTTCAGTTCCGAGGCTACATAGAAGTTGCCATGTTGATCCCAACCCATATAGAGCGGAATGATCCCCATATGATCGCGTGCAATCAAAAAAGCATTTGATTGGGTGTCATATAAAACGAAGGCGAAAATGCCGTTCAGATCTTCCAGGAAATACTTGCCTTTCGTTTGGTAAAGAGGCAGGATTACCTCGCAGTCAGATTCTGTCTGGAATTCGTATTTTCCATCGTATTGGCGACGGATTCCCCGATGGTTGTAAATTTCTCCATTTACCGCAAGTACCAGAGTATGATCTGGAGAATACAATGGTTGCCCCCCTGAAGCGGGGTCAACTATGGCCAAACGTTCATGTGACAGGATGGCCTGATCACAACTAAAAACACCACTCCAATCTGGCCCGCGATGTCGCAGTTTTTTTGACATGCCAAGCACCTGCTCACGCAATTGCCCCGCTTTGTTTTTGGTAAATAGTCCGATAAATCCACACATATTCGTGTTTGTGTTTTAATGACAGTCAAGGATAAACTCAATTCGCTCCATGTGGTATGGCTCCTCTACAGTCGAAATGATGAAAAATGGATATACAGCAAAATCTGTACCGCTTGACTGATACATTCGTCAACGATAACAGAAATAAGTGAAAACCAGGAAATAAAATGGATAGGGAGGGCAAAGATAAGGATTCCTAAATTGGTTCGCCACTAGCCCCCAAGCCAGGATTTAAAGTCGGCGGAGCGTTCTCGGCTCACAAATATTTCTTCAGATGCAGCAGGGGAGAGTTCCAATTTAAGACGCCCATTCAGGTGGGGGTGGATTTTTTGTAATGCATTTATCCGAATAGTTACCCCTCTTGAAACCCTAAAAAAGTCTCGCGGATCTAACAGCTCTTCCAGCTCTTCGAGGGTGTTTTCAACAAAGTATTTCTTTCCCTGGAAGGTAAAAGCTTGGGTTAATCCATCACCGGAGCGGAAATAGGCTATGTCTGAAGCGGCAATGAAAAGCAGCATTGATCCATTTTTAACCAAAAACCGGTCTTTGTATACTTCTCTTTTAAGCAATTTAGCCAGGCTTTCCATATTGAATGGATTTTGGTTGGCATTGTGTTGCTCATATTTGGATAATGCTTTTTCCAGGTCTTGGGGGTCTATGGGTTTAAGTAAATAATCTACGGCGCTTACACGGAAAGCGTGAACAGCGTATTGATCAAATGCGGTCGTGAATATCACCGGAGCCTGAACTTCCACCTGCTTAAAGATGTCAAAACTGAGACCGTCGGCTATCTGTATATCCATAAAAATCAAGTCTGGCATAGGAAAGGTGCGAAACCAGCGCACGGCACTTTCTACGGAATCGAGTGTATCCAATACTTTCAGGCCCGGACGCGCTGCTGTCAGCATCTTTTGGAGCCTACGTGCAGCCGGGATTTCATCTTCAATTAACAGCGTTTGCATGCAATCCTTATATTATTGATTCATGTGAATGATGGGTAAAGCCACCGTGAAATACTGCTGAGATGCAATTAACCCCACCTCTTTATCGGTTAGCATACGATACCGGTTCTGGATATTCTGCAATCCAACTCCGGTAGAATCCATCACCTGATTTTTTTTCTGAAGGTTGTTTCTGACGATCAGGGTGCCGTTTTCACGAAACAGCTCTATTGTGAGTGGCTTTTCAACAGAAATGACATTATGCTTGATCGCATTTTCGAACAGCATTTGCAGGGTCAAAGGCACAATAGCAATACCTTCTTCCTGAACCGAATGATCCACCCGAACCCTGAAATTATCGCCAAATCGCTCTTTAAGCAAGAAAACATAGGCATCCAGAAATTCCAATTCCTTTTGAAGCGGAATAATTTTCGCTTCCCGGCTTTCCAGCACATACCGGTATACGTTACTAAGTTGTTGCAGAAAACGCACCGCTTTATCTGAGTCCTCAGGGATTAAGTAGGCCAGAGTATTGAGGCTATTGAACAAAAAGTGCGGATTCACCTGGTTCCTAAGTCCTTCCAACTGCGATTCTACATTTTGTCGCTCCAGCTCGGCCTTTTCGGCTACAGTTTTTTGCAGTTGGATGTAAAAAGATATGGCCTCATACAGGATGATCAACAGGGCCGACATCAGAAATGCCGAGATGAAGGTAACGATTGGATTTGGATCATTTTCATTAGGGTTTTCTGACAACCAATCCATTACTGTCACAATCAGGAGCTTGTTAACCACAAAATAAATGGCTAAAAAAGCTATCAGGTACCACATAATCCGATGGCCTATTTGCTCAAATTTGGGATACCTTAATTTGGAACGGATGTACACCCATCGTAAGGAAATCCAGAATGTAGCGGTGTGAATGACTGACATGCCCATGCAAACCGTAACAAAGCCAAGTCCATTCTTGAGTATGGCGTCGCTAAACAGCAAAAAAGTAATAAACAAGCTTGCTGTGGGCAAACCAAAGAGAATGATCCAACGATCGTTGAACCCGGAAACATCCTCAAAACATACCTTCTTTTTCATATCAAATTTTGCTGTCAAAAGGGTGTCTGTAAGTAATTTACCGCAGAGGCGGAGAGGAGCAGAGTGCTTACAACCAATTATTTAACTGACTAACCGCATGATGTACGGGAATCGGAAATTAATGCTTACCGTACAATATCAGGATAGCCAAATTATTGATATCTCTGTGTCTCTCCGCCTCTGCGGTAAAATTACATTTGAAACCAATTTCTTTGGCATCAAATGTTCCCCTTAAAATTCAACCCGATACATCAAATCTGGAAAGAAACCAATCTGATATGTTTTTCCTATTTCATTGCGAACCTCATTATATCGCATGGCGAAGATATTTTGACGGTTAGTAACATTCTGGAAATCCAGGAAAAAGGTCTGCGAAAGTTTACGCTTGGTACTGTTAACCCGGAATCCGATTTTAACATCCCAACGCAGGTAATCATCAAGCCTCATCGTAAAAGCCTGGTCTTCTTTCAAAATTTCTCTTCCGGCCAGTTTACTTGCCTCCAGATCTACCGGAGTATAGGGTCTACCTCCCGCGGTGGTGAATTTTGTATCCAGCGTCAGGAATCTTTTTCCTGTGCTGCCCAGTTTAAACTCCTTACCGGCCAAAACATTAGCTACATACCCGCCATCAAAAGCGGTGGAACGTTCAATGCCATCTGAACCTTTGTATTTGGAGTCGAAAAGGCTGATCGTAACCAGACTGTACCATCCCTGATTGAAGAACTTTTCAACAGTAAACTCGGCTCCAAAATTAGTACCACTACCTTCATTAACCAGGTTGTTTTTTTCCGGAAACACAAAGTCTGCACCTGAATTCAACAAGGAGAAACTGGTAGGCGCTGTTTCCACCGGAACGTCAGATAAGGATTGGTAATAGGTTTCGGTCTTGATGCGCCATGAAGGCGCCGGTTTGTAGTCCCAGCCCAGTACAAAATGTTGGCTTTGGGTAAAGCCAAGGTTTTTGTTTGTTTCAACGGCAGAACCATCCTGCAATCGTTCCCGGAACAAGAAAACTGGCAAGGGTTGTGTTTGTTGGTGCATGCCATATCCCACGTTAATGGTGCTTTTGGGGGTTGCCTGGTAGTTCAAAGCAATTCTGGGTTCTACGGCAACATCCTCTGTTTTGTTAAAATACATACCGTGCAAACCTGTATTCAAAGTAAGTTTTGGTGTGATTCTCCATTGCATTTGTGCATAGGCTTCTGACTGGCCGAAACTGCCATCAAAATCCCGTTGCGTGAATAAATCAGGTACTCCGTCACCATTGGCATCTGGTATGCCCTCACGCGTTTTTACATGAGTGTCAAGCATTTGCTGCTGCAGCAACACTCCCGTTCGTACGGTAAATTTACGGTTTAGCTTATAATTATAAAAGGAGGATAACCTGAAGGTATTGCCAGCATCCAATACATCGGTCATGTCGAGCAGATTGTTGTTTTCATCTTTTTGTTCCAAATCCTCTGTCTGAAAGGATGTGCCACTGTGGGATGCACTAATAATCGTTCTCACATAGGAACGATCATTAATCAACAAATGATGTTTTAGCCCGACAACTCCAAACTTGGAAATGTTATAGGCATTTTCATTAGGGTTGGCAAACAAATCTGTTGTGTCAATTTCAGCACCAAGAAAATCTATAGAGCTATGTCCTGCTATGCCAAACAAGCTGAATCTGCCAAGTTTCGTCTGGCCAAAATCCAGGTTGAAGGTCAGGTCCTTGTATTTAGGTGTAGCTGATGTGCCTACGTTCAAGCCAGCGGCTCCCGCAATTTCCACAAAGGAATGGCGGTACGCCATAATGAATGACCCTTTCCCTTTGCGTAAAGGCCCTTCAATCGCGGCTTCCATTCCGGTAAAAGCACCTAATTGGCCCATAAATTCAAATCTTTCCCGGTTACCTGTACGCAAATTGATGTCAAAAACACCTGCGGTTGCATTTCCATATTCAGCCGGAAAGGCAGAGGTTAAAAAATCAGAGTTTCCGATCATATTTGGGTTTAGCGCTGAAACCGGGCCGCCTGTTGTACCTAATGTGGAATAGTGGTTTGGACTTGGAATTGGAATACCTTCCAGACGCCAGAGGACACCCGTTGGCGCATTACCCCTAATAATGATATCATTACGGGCATCGTTGCTGGCCGCAACGCCGGCAAAATTTGCTACCAGTCTGCCAACATCATTTCGACCACCAGAGTAACGGCTTACTTCTTCCGTGTTGAATTGCCGGGCAGAAATGGTGGCCAGATCATTAATGGCCTTGTCTTTGTTCACCTGGGCCGTTACCACCACCTCCTGCATAGTGGTAAAAGATTCTACCAGTTTGATCGTGAGCACTACCTCTTTTCCTGCAGTAATGAGAATATTTGGCAGGTTTTGGGATTCGTAACCAAGGTAAGTCACTCGCAAGCCCTGGCGACCCACCGGAACATTTTTCAGAACGAATCCGCCTTCTGCATCAGTCATCGCTCCGATGGTGGGCTCCTGATCCAGCACCTGAACCATAGCACCAATCAGTGGTGATTCAGATTGTTGGTCAATAACCCACCCCCGGATAGTTTGATTTTGAGAAAAGATTAGTTTGGGAATAAAAAACACTGATATCAGGATCAGTATAACTTTCGTTTGCATAGCCAGTTGTTTTTGAATGAATGATGGCACAAACATCCGGTTATGGCGATGCGCTGGAAAGTAAATACCTGTAGGCGGCAATTTTTTGAATCTGAATAGCAATTTTGAGGGTATGAACCGTTCATGCGAACCTTATGTCATTTCTTTGGTTCTAGGAAAAGTTTTTAACTCAAATTATATCATGACCATTCAAAAACTACTCTTTGTAGGGATTATCCTATGCTATTCCGCATCAGGTTTTACCCAAAGCTGGACACAAAAAGCCTCTTTGCCGGATACCACCTTTGGTCGGCACCATGCCGTTACTTTTTCTATTGGCGGATATGGTTATTTATTGGGCGGAAGCGCTTTGCAAAACCCGTATTTAAGTGATTTTTACCGTTACGACCCGGTTGCCGACCAATGGGAAGCATTGCCTGCTTTCCCCGGCCCGCCCAGAAGCTATGCTTATGCCGTGGTATATAATGATAAAGCATATATGGGCTTTGGTTTTGGTCCAACCTCAGATATGACAGATCTTTGGGAATATGATCCGGCTACTGGAATTTGGACTGAAAGAACGGCCTGTGATTGCGATGGACGTGGGCACCCGGCTTTGATGGAAGCTAACGGAAAAATTTATGTTGGTGCAGGAGGAAGTGCCATGGGTAACCTGAATGACTTTTGGGAATACGATATCCAAACTGATAAATGGACCCAAAAGCCAGATTTGCCATCTTACAAGAGACATCACCCCTACCATTTCTCTATTAATGGAATGGTATATATTGCTTTCGGACACGGGAGTGTAAATGTTGGTGGCTCGACTATTTATAATGATTTACATCGTTTCGATCCGCTCACCAATACCTGGGAGCGTATGGAAGATTTTCCCGGTGAAAAACGAGTGGCCGGTACCCAATTTTCCTGGAATGGCAAAGGATATGTATTATCCGGGGAGGGAGAAGATCATTATTATCTCGAAGAGGGAGAATTCTGGGAATATACTCCTGAACAGGATTCCTGGAAGCAACTTGCCTCATGGCCTGGTAGCGGACGTTGGGCTCCGTCTTCCTTCGTAATTGGCAATACGGTTTACGCTACCAGCGGCACTGCTTTGCTTAGTGATGGGAGCTCCGAGAATATGAAAGATTTGTGGGCATATGAATTTCCCGCACCTTCCGTAACAAACAACCCATTAGTACAGGAAATTCAGGTATTCCCTAATCCTGTTGTAGATCAGTTGATCTTAGATGCAGAGGTTGGGCCGGAATTTGCCTACAGAATTTTAAACACTTCCGGTCAAGCCGTTCAGATTGGGGTTGTTGCGAATCAACAATTGTTGCTAAATAATTTGCCGAAGGGTATTTATACCATTCAGTTGATTTCTGGCGAGAAGCAGTTTCAAGGCCGGTTCGTTAAGGCTTAATTTATTGGGTTTTCTCCAGTACAGATAAATCGTAAAAACGAAGAAACCCATAGTCAGAAAGGATAACACTTGGTCTCCTTTCTAACCATGGGTTTCTTCGTTTAATATTGGACGCGACAAGAATTTGACCGTTCCCGCCCGGCTACCTAAGGAGCGTTACATCTCCCACACGTTTCCCCACCAATTCCCCGCATTGTATAGTTACGATGTAGACATATACGTCTGAGGAAGCCGGCTGACCATCGATGGTGCCATCCCAGGAGGAGTTTCCAAAGTTCTCATAAACTTTTTGGCCCCACCGGTTGTAGATTTCCAGACTGCTGATCACTTCAGAACTTTCGTATGGGACCACACGAAATACATCGTTCGAGCCATCACCGTTTGGTGTAAAAGCATTTGGGATATGCAGACTATCCGGAGAGCAAGGTGGCAACACTAACACCCGGAAAATCAACTCACCCGAACATCCATTTGCATCGATTACCTGCAATCGGTATTCCTGATATGCGGTCGAATCAGCTGGATAGGTCACTTCCTGACAATCCTCACAGGGTGGGGTAGGAGCAGGTATCCACCAATAAGACTCAAATCCGGATGGCCCTGAAAGTGTAATTAACTGGCCATATTCCACATACAACGTATCCTGCACAGGCAAATCAGGCGGATCAACGGCCGTCACAATGGCACAGTGCACACTATCGCAACCATTCAGATTTTGGTAAGTTCGGCAAACCTGTCCGCTGGTCGTAAAGGAGGTGTCCAACACATTTTTAAGGGTGTCACCCAAACAAAAAGTAAAGCTCTCAACTGTTTCAATCGGAGGAAGAATAGCCAGGCTTTGGAACACCAGGCTATCGCATCCCTGACTGTTACTCAGCAAAAGCTGGTAAGTGCCGGGCGTTTCGGTTGTATTGCCTAAGATATTAACGGGTACTCCCTGACAGGTAATTAGACCCGGCAGCACCACTGTGTCTGGTTCTAATACTTGAATATCAATAGATTTTGAAGCAGTACAGCCATTGGCAAAAGATATGGTTACGGTGTATGTACTGTTGATTTGCGCCAGAATGGTTTGTGTAGCGAGCGTAGGATCCATAATGCCGGAGCCTGTCCATAAGTAAGCATCACCGGAAGTCGGAATCGCTGATAAAGAAACAGATTGTCCTTTACAAACTGTCTGGTCAGAGGCTGTAATTCCTGCTACGGTACTAAAGGAAAGCAAGAAATGATGCCGAACGATACAATTGCCGTCCATTTCTGTAAGCTCTAATTCAATCGGAGTGTTTAAGCTGATGCTGGAATCGGGTGTAAAGGTGATCGTTGGACAAGTCAGACAGGAAATTCCGGAGTTTGCCTGCCAAAGGTATGTATAGCCAATTTGACCAGGAATGCCTAACTGGACCGGCTCCAAAGCGCAAAACTTCAATTCTGTATGAGCAATCTGCCATTGTTCCGGCTGAAAAATTTGATCTGAACACAAACAGTTATCATTGGCTGGCAATACAATCAACAAATTACACCATCCTTGCGAATCCAGTCCGGGAACGGTACCTTCTAAGGTAATGGATTCCCCAGGTAATAATAGCCCTGAAGCGTTTTGAACAAAACCGCCTAAAAGTACATCTCCGGCATCCACAACCCCGTTGGCATTTACATCATGGTAAAAGTCCACTTCGGCCCAGTGGGTAATGATATCTCCACTATTTGTAATGGTAACTTCAGCTTGTGTTTCACCATTGGTAAGCATAAAATTAGCACTGGTTATTACCAAAGTTGGATGTTCAACATTTATGTTCCAAATAGATTCTCCAGTTGCCACATATACCACGCAAGGGGCGCCAAGGCTTGCACAAAATGCTTCTGTACGAACACGGGTTTGCACCTGGATAATTTTGTCAGAACAACCTGCAATACCATCATAACTCACCTTAAAACGGAAACTGACCGGACCTCCTCCTTGTAATATGGGCAGTGGTAATTGAAATCCTTGTATATTAATCACCAATGGCCCGGCTGGCGCGTTGGTGCCAGGAAGATAAGTGGTGGGTAATATGTGAACACCCTGTGGTAAACTGATATAAACACTGTCGGTGGGTGATGGAGTGCCAAGCAATTGCATGTTTACTTCAAATTCTTGGATCTCGCCACAACCATCAGCCAAATTACCAAATGGCTGAATATTGATTTGCACACCATAACTTGGCGTTACGCCAACAACATTCAAAGGTTCTCCAAGCTTATTTAACAGATTTGCCTGTCTTCCACATGGTTCTGTGCCAGTGGTACCATATACGATAGGCGTGTTTGCTACAAAACCACATTCCGCAACTACTTTGAAGCGTATTCTGAAAGAATTCTGAGGTGCCACGTTAAACCCGGGCAGACCGTTCATGGCTACTACGGGCAACAAATCGCTTACTTGCCACTCGTAAAAGCTACTGCTTGCTTCCATTGGATCAGGAATGTTGACCCATGCAGAACCTTCCGGGTATGAAATCTGGCTGGTTCCCGCTGCAATTTTTAGTCCTGCAGGCAGTTTAAGAGTGGACAATAACTCGTAGGCGTAACCAGATTTGGCATTATATACTTCGAATTCAAACCAATCCGATATTTCACACAGGGTAATTTGATCCGGCTCCTGATGAATTTCCAGTTCTAACTCCGGACGCTCCAGATTTAGGAAAATCAGAGTAGTATCTATACCACAAGTTGCGTCAGAAATTTGTTGAATTGGATCGCATGACCATCCATAATAAATATACACTGAGTCCAGGCTACAGGATAAACTCTCACCAATAAGTTTAAAGTCCTTGGTTGATAGCCCATTGAATTGACCTAAACCAAAAAAACCATTATTGCCTGTCACAGACTGGTTTTGTGGCAATTGGATCAACTCAAGCTGATTAACCAATCCCGATGGCGCATCTACATAAACCCATGCATATGGAGCTGGCGAAACCAATGCGTTTTTGAGGGGAAATTCTACGGAAAAGGCCCTCGTTGGAGAATTTACAATACTATCGGTTGTGATCAAGGTAAACCTTGGTGTATATGCAAAAAAGCCAATTGGGTTTCTGATAGTATCTGCCCTGGTCATCTCATCCCCATTCAGACAGCCATTAAAAGTAGTTTTCATGAATTGGATGGAACTATCAGGCAAGGAAAACTGACAGTCAGGCTTAAAAATCAGGTTGGTTCTCAATGTATACCCTTCATCAATAGGATCTAAAAAGGCTGGAGAGAAATCAATCTGTAAATCCAGAGGCGCCTGTATGAAGGGCAGTGTCAGATTACTAAGCCATGGGGTACTGTCCTGCAGCACCAGGTATTCCAGCATGGCGGATTGCAATTCTAGCCCTTCTGGATTGGTTTGTCCATATTCAGAAATCCAGCCTAGAGGGCGCACTTCGTTAGGGAACATATTTTCCCTTGCAATACGCATGGAATATTTGAATTTTTTGGGTTCCGTAGAAAGTGCACAGGGCTTAATGGTGTGCTGATTAACGGTACGAGACAGATTCCAGCCAGAATACTGCATTTTGAAGCTCGGCAGGAAATTCCAGGCTGAATTGGCAATGCCAAGCGTTGCTGCAGTCCTGAACCCCACTAAAGGAGGATCAGGCGCATTGGAGGAGGCTGGCTTAAAATTCGAATTGATCTTGTAATCCTTGGTGATAAATAAGGAATCACCCAAAGCCAGGAATTGACTGGGTAAACAACCGTTATTCATCATCTCCGGCAATGGAAGCAAATGTAAAAATCGAATGTTGGTTAGCTCATCTAAAGCTTCAGCCGGAAAGACATTTGGTTTTTCAAGTCTGATATAATTCCCAGCTTTGGTTTCAATCAGGTCATCAAAATCACATATTACTTCCTGGCCATTGGCATATTTTATGCGAAGACTGCTTCCAACCGGTATAATTGTATTTTGACCAACGAACCCATCAATGGACGTTTCCGTAACGAAAATATCATTGTCATCTTCTCCCATATCGCTTGCTATTACTTCATGCAAGATGGAGTAATAAATGGAGTCAATTAATATAAAGGAGTCAATAGCCGCCCACAATGCTACATGAATGGTGTCCCCTGGTAAAAATCTGTCGGTCCGCAAATTGTCCGTAGCAATATTTAAGGGTAAGTCTGCCTTCCGGTTATCATCCGAATCCTGAAATCCTGTATTTTTCCTATATGCATTGGAATTTGAGGAAACTCCTAAAATATAGGAATTCCCGCCTATTCCAATGTCCGGATCATAGTCATCCTGACTACATGCTAAACTAATTCCTATAGGCCTACCGTCACAATTACTGACGCCACATTCTTTGGGTGTTTGAAGCGCCAGGGTCCAATAGGAAGTATCCAACATGTCCTGAAAGCAACAGTATTCATTATATATAACCCCAGGCTGGATATATTCAGATCCGCACATTACCGTAGTATCACAGGTTAATTTCAGACAATAATTAAGAAAAACCGTATCGTTGGCTAAAGGCGTTTTCCAGGCCAAATGAACGATTTGATCACCTGAGTTATCTAAGCTAGCTTCAAATAAAACCGGCGACTGGTTGCCTAGGGAAAGTCCACAGGCAGGATCTATCGTAATGCTCTTTGGAATACGCAAGCTTAAATGCCAAAATCCATCTTCTAACAAATACTGACTGACCGCTCTATAGGTAAATGGATAGGAAACATCAGGAAGCATACAGCCATCCAGATTCGAAAAAAACGCTGTTTCAATAGCGTAATCTTCATCATGTTTGATCTCTGCATTCCCTGAACTAAATCCGTTTAGCGGGCACGCCTTTTGGAAGAAGAAATCTGCCTTAAATTCTGGTTCCACCTGATCACATGGATCAACACAGGTGATCACATCAAACAAAAACAGAATAGAGTCCAAGGCCGGAACCAATGGAATAAGAAAATTGGCGCTTAGTAGAGGGGCTTTCCCACAACCTGGCAGAAAGGCTTGTGAGGAAAGACTAGGTGTTATGGTTTGTGTACTTAATGCTGAAACAATTCTAAAGGATCCTGTGGCTATTCCAGCTTGGCCAAAACCTTCGGTTAACTGTACATTGAATACCACGTTTGTAGCATCTGCTTTCCCAATATTTCGAATATTAAAACCCATAACCGCAGGGATTTCTCCACAATAATCCTTCGGCGGAGACCAAATTGGAACAATGTCCAATTCGGGTATTTTAGTGGAGGTTTTTATTTCAATCAGAGAAAGCAGGCTATCATATCTGCACCAATCGACGCCACATCCCCATCCTGCACGTAAGGTGGAAAAGCGGGTAACAGGCGGTATCCCGCAATCTGTAATAATGACTCGTTCAATAATACAAACAGATTCATTTTGATCCAGCCACTCGTCACTATTTCCAATGGTTTGAAAAAGGTTTGGCCCAAATTCCGCCTTTGCAAGGCCTGGGTCTTGCTGGAATAAATCAGCCCCCTGCACAAATACCTCAAAACCATCTTGGTGCTCGTCCTGGAAATGCAGGTTGCCAATCTTGCCTAATCTGGTGTTTTTAAAGCATATGGTGCGGTATAAGGTATCTCCTTTTTCGCCTGATAGTATGGTAGGTGTAATGCTCTGGATTACTAGTGCTCCGGTTTCTACCGGAATGGATGTTGTCACAACTTGCACATTCCCAGACGCAGATGTAAGCGAAAGGATAGCTTGAAATAATTGCCCGGCATCCAGTAAGTCTGCTGCCTCGCATTGGGCATTAATCAGTAGGTAAAATGGGTGACTTTGTTGGCCGGGTAACACCGGAATTGAAAAAGTGGGCGCTGATAAATTATTGATATTCAATTCAATTGCCCCGGAAACACTTCCTGCTGCATATTGTAAACCGGCCGGGAGGGTAATCTGGACCACCGCATCTGCAACTGGATTGATAAACTGGTTGTGAATTTGAATAAAAAAGGTGTCTGCACCACAGACAAAAAGAGAATCACTGTTCTTATAAGTGATTTGCAGGTTTTGGGCAGAAAGCAAGGTTTGTGCGAATACAAACAGCCCAACAACCAAGGTAAATTTGGCGTTCAACATAAGTAGTAGTAGGTAGATTTTGTGTCGCACAACGTTATGCAAAAAAAGTGCATACTTGTATGTTTTGTCGCCTATCTTTCAAATTATTTTTTTTAAAATAAAACGGCCAGACCTGCAATGCATGGCCTGGCCGTCAAAAAAAGTTTTTAATATTTACTTATTTATGGTCGCTGGCGGGCTTCTTTTCAAGAGGTTTAGCATCCTTTCTGGCCTTTTTTCCGGCTTTCCGCTCAGCCTTATATGCCTCTTTCCGTGCTTTTTTCTGGGCAATGATCTCATCATATTTTTCGGCTTGCTCAGCGTTTAACAGCGCTTTATGGGCGGCATGACGATCTGCTCTTACTTTTTCCAATTCTTCGCGTCGTGCCTTTTTTATTTCACGCTGCTTGGTTTTGGTGTCCTGATCAATTTTCCGGAAAGCTTCTTTTTGTTCGTTTGTCAAATTTAATTCCTGGCCTAAATCAATCCTGTCCTGCTTGGATTCCAAAGCTGGCTTTTCAGGTGTTTGGAGTGCGGCTGGTTTGGTTTGTGCCTGAAGGGTGGCTGAAAGTGTTAAAATAACCAGTCCAGCGATCCATTTTAGTTGCTTAATCATAGGTAAAGAGATTTGAGGCATTACAGCCTTTTAATGATATGATCTATAGACGAACAAATCATAAAAAGGATTATTCAGGTGGCCATAAATATTGTTAAGGCTCAATCCTGATTTGACAGGAGACCAACAAACCTTCCAAATTGTGGCGGGAGAAACGGGCGCCTTTTAATTTGCAATGCTCCGGATTTATGCTGAATTGCAATGCGGTTCTGAAATCAGCCTCTTCCAGATTTGCGTAAGAAAAACTCGAATTCACTAACATGCAGTCCCGGAATACAGCCCGCCTCAGATCGGCCTCTTCCAGATTTACCTCTTCCATTTTGCAGCCAAGAAATTCAGTTCCGGGTATCTTCAATTGAAAAAAAGACGCATAATTTAAAATGCAATCCTTAAAATGTAAGGAAAGTGAAAAGGTATTGACATCCTCAAAATGAATGCCCAGCAGTTTGCACTCGTCGAAGCTATTGTCCCTAAAAGCAGTTTCCTGAACCACTACATTACTCAGATCGCAACGAACCCATTGGCAATGATCAAATACATAGGACGATAGATTGATGCCAGCTAGCTGACAATCTGCGAAAATACAATCCTCGTACTCGCCAGGCTCCAACGCAGTTTGCGATTGAAATGTTTGATTGCTAAATAGCGCGCCAGCCATAAGATTAAACTATTCCGACACCTCAGGGCGCATTTGCGGGAAAAACAGCACTTCCTGAATGGAAGTTTGTCCTGTAAACATCATAGCCAAACGGTCAATACCAAATCCGATGCCTGCTGTTGGTGGCATACCATATTCTAACGCGCGCAAAAAGTCTTCGTCCATGGCCATCGCTTCCTCATCGCCACGTGCAGCCAGCTTTAGCTGGTCTTCGAAGCGCTCACGCTGATCAAGTGGATCGTTCAATTCTGAATAAGCATTGGCAACTTCCTTGCCATTGACAAACAGCTCAAATCGCTCCACGAGACCTGGCTTGGAACGGTGTTTTTTGGTGAGCGGCGACATTTCCACCGGATAGTCAATGAGAAATGTAGGCTGAATGAGGTGTTTTTCCACCTTTTCGCCAAAAATTTCATCAATCAACTTGGCTTTGCCCATGGAGGCGTCGATTTCAATATGTTCCTTTTTACAATAGGTGCGCAACTCGGATTCATCTGCGGATTCAACATTTAAGCCGGTGTATTCCTGAATAGCATCAAACATGGTCAATCTTCGGTATGGACCTGCAAAATTGATCACGTTGCCACCTACTTCTGCAGTACTGCCTCCTTCCGGGTGAATGGCACGGGCCACGCGTTCGAGCATTTGCTCCGTTACGTCCATCATCCAGTTGTAATCCTTGTACGCTACATAAAATTCCAGCGCTGTAAATTCCGGGTTGTGGGTACGGTCCATACCCTCATTTCGGAACATTTTGGCAAATTCATACACCCCGTCAAAACCGGCTACGATCAGACGCTTGAGGTATAATTCATTGGCAATACGCAGATATAGGGTCATATCAAGCGTATTATGATGGGTTTTGAAAGGTCGGGCTGCAGCACCACCATGAATGGGTTGAAGGATGGGCGTTTCTACCTCCAGTAATCCGAGCTCATCCAAATAATTCCGCATGGTTTTGATCAGTTTGGTACGCCTGATGAAAATCTCGCGAAATTCAGTGTTTACAGTAAGATCCACATAGCGCATGCGGTAACGCTGTTCCGGATCCGTAAAAGCATCATAAACATTGCCTTCAGCGTCTTTTTTCACAACTGGAAGCGGGCGCAAACTTTTGGCCAGGAATTTGAATTCCTGCACATGTACACTTACTTCTCCAGTTTTGGTTTTAAACGCATAACCTGAAATGCCTACGTAATCACCTAAATCAAGCAGTTTTTTGATAGCAACATCAAAAAATGGCGCTTCTTCTCCCTGCATGAAATCGTCGCGTCTCATATACAACTGAATACGTCCCGTTGCGTCCTGCAAGTTTAAAAACAAAGCTTTTCCGGCTTCTCTGGTAGCCATGATCCTGCCGGCAAGCGCTACCGTTTGGTAGTTAAGGCGGTTTTTAGTTCCGTCTTCCAGTATTTCTTCCTGATAATTGGCAATGATTTCACGGGCATTAGCTGTCACGTCAAACATGTCAGCAGGGTAGGGGTCAATCCCCATTTCACGAAGCTTTGACAGCGATTCTCTACGTTGTATTTCTTGTTCCGTCATTTGTACTGATGGCTGAATATGAATCCTTTCAATGGAAGGCGCAAAATTACGACAAGCCCGGCTAATACCTTAAGGATTGTGATGATTTCAACGAAACAATCATGCAATAAGTTCCTTAAATGAACACCGCTCAACAACCAAAGGTCGTTGAGCGGTAGGGGGATATTAAATCGGAACAAGGGCGATGATCAATCCACCCAACTGCTTTTATGCTTGAAAAAGTAGCTCATAGTGAGCCGGAGTGAGCTGGTACGGATATAATGGCCATCTGGCGCAAAAGCCAGGTTTTCGTACAAGTTCCGGGCACCGAGGTAATATCGGGCGCTTACATTGAAGCGGCCGGTTCCTGCGCTTAAACCAAAGGCTGGCCCAAAATCAATTCCAGAAAGAGATTCGTTCAAAAGGGTAACCTGTGTTGCTTTTACAATGTTTTTGTAATCGCCAACATATTCATTTCGCTCTGTCCGATCTAGGCTATGGAAGTGACTTCCGAAAAATCCACCGGCCTGAATGCGAACCGGAATGTTTTTTGACGGCTGATATCCGGCAAAAAAGCCGGCTTCGAAAGTGTTATAATAGAAATCGTATGTACCAACAGTTGGAACATTTTCCGGATTGAAGGTTGCCGTTTGAATGGTGGCGCCTTTCTGGGTAAACATGATCTCCGGATTTAATTCGAAGCGATCACCAAAACCCAGATTAACCGAGAAGCCTAAAGCAGAACTCAATCTGCCTGAGGAGGTGGTATACAGGTCCGAATTAAGGCTGGAGTAATTGCTGCCAAGGCTTACACCCATTTTGTAATGGGTTTGAGCTGGTAAAGCAAAGGAGGCGGTCAGGATGGCTACAAACGCAGCCGCGGCGAAAACTTTTACGTTCATGATTAATGGATGAATTTTAATTAAAATTCCGTGAAATGATTTTAAGTAAAATTTTGTCCTATAAACAAGAAACTTAAAGGTTAGTTTTGAATTTTAAAGTGCCGCAAAGGTAGGTGCGTAATGTTCTTTCCAGCAAATGCCTATTCGAATTTTACAAATAAGACACAATCTAATATAAAATACCATGCCAATCTTTAACATAACCACATCATTAGGGAGAAGAATTTTACACAAAACGCCTATCCACGTAAAAAAGGCAGGTACGATTGGACAGATATGTGCTAAAACGCACATGGTTGTCCAATCGTACCTGAAAAACCTGAAATATTAAAAATTGTAAGATTTATGACAATTGGGATAGGGAATCTTACTGATCTCCCTTGGTGTAAACACGGAAGAATTGCAGTGGAATTTTATCTTCAAAAAAGGCTTTACCTACGATAGCTCCTGAACATCCGATTTCACGCAAACTTTCCAGGTCTGCCACATCGCGCACACCGCCACTAGCAACCAGATTAATGCCGGGAAAACGCTTAAGAATTTCGCGGTATAGCTCCAGTCCCGGGCCGGAAAGTTCTCCGTCTCTTGCAATGTCCGTGACGGTAAAGGTACTTAGACCCAAACTGGTCATTTTAACCAGAAAATCAAAGATGCTTACTTCCGTTTGTTGTGCCCATCCGTGAACTGCCAGGTTATTATCCCGTACATCAGCACCAACCAGAAAACGGTCAGGTCCAAATTTATCAACCCATGCGGAAAACTCGTCCTGTGCCAATAGCGCAACACTTCCTACGGAAAACAACATGGCTCCGGCATCCCATACTTGTTTTAGCGAGGGAATGCTACGTAAGCCGCCGCCATAATCTATTTCTAGTCTGGTATGTGCTGCAACCTCTGCCAGAATATGCAGATTGGCAGGCCTTCCGGTCTTTGCACCGTCTAAATCTACCATGTGTAGTCTCTTTATTCCCGCAGCCTCTAATTCTTTGGCCAATTCCAATGGATTAGCCGGATATTCTGTTTTTTGTTCAAAGTCGCCCTGACGGAGTCGAACAAGTTTGCCATCGAGCAGGTCAAATGATGGAATGATTTGCATAAGTGTTGTGCTTCCTTGTGAAATTGTTTTTGGGGAGACAAAGGTCAAAAAAAACAAAACAGGAATGTCAAAATCTTTGATTTGTTTATTGTTGAGCATTACTTAGGCACAATGTCTGTATGTTTTCCCCTATTTTTGTCCCAAAATCGACCTGATATTTTCAATGTCTCCTTCCAAAACCTATTTGATTTTTGTATTTTTTTGGCTTGCAGGGGGTGTTACTATGATAGCCCAAAAATCTGCTTCTGCAAATAACTACCTTACCTCGGTGGCCAAAACCGGGGAGGATGCGCTGGATCTTCTAGACCGCTTTGAGCTTGCAGAATACGATTGCAACCTTGGTCATTTTCTGAAAATAAATCAATTGGAAAATCACAAACTCAAAGTCGGAAGTACTTATAAGCTTCCGGTTATAGTGGTGTCCTATAATGGTAAAAGTATCCGGACTACTTTGAATCTGGACGATTGGAAAACTGCAAAAAGGATTGAAGCCTACAACAAGACCGTGCATAAAAAAGGGTTGCGGCCTGAATACTTTATTGATAATAAGAAACTTTGGGTACCCTGGCATGAATTGAATTGTAAAGAAGACAATGCGGAAGCCCCTCCCAAAATGGCTGCCGGTATTGGACTGGCGGCTCCTACGGAAGTAGACATTCCCAGATATGTATTTCCCATTGCTAACAGGGTATATGGAGGAGAGAAAGATCTTAACAGCGACCGAACCTTTGACCTATATGGCCCGGGATACGCTTATACCCCGTTGTTAAACAGAAGTATGCGAGGCCAGGTATATTATCTTATAAGCGGTCATGGAGGCCCTGATGTAGGTGCTCAGGGAAAAAGGGGCGGAAATACCCTTTGTGAAGATGAATACGCCTATGACGTTACCCTCCGGTTACACCGGCTTTTGATAAGCCATGGCGCAACAGTTTATATGATCGTTCGGGATAATGATGGAATTAGAGACGATGTGTACCTGGATTGTGATAAAGACGAGGAGGTTTTAGGGCAACAAGAAATACCTTTTGACCAGAAGGAACGACTTAAACAAAGAACTGACCTAATCAACGCTCTTACGGAGAAACATACAAAAGCCGGCCAGACGAATCAAACCATAATTGAAATCCATGTGGATTCCAGAAGTTTGGAGAAAAAGCAGGATATCTTCTTTTATTTTCGTCCAGGCAGCACACATAGCCAGGCTTTGGCGGAGCACATTCAAAAAACATTTGCAGCCAAATATCGGAAAGCGCAAGGGGGTAGGGGATATAGTGGCAGCGTTACTGCCAGGACCTTATTTACCCTGAAGGAAACCATGTCTAAAAAGGCTGTTTATATTGAGTTGGCCAATATTCAGAACGACTGGGACCAGCAACGTTTAGTATTGAAAAATAACCGCCAGGCAATAGCCAACTGGATTTGCCATGCTTTGTTGACTCAATAAGGTTATTGGTCTTTCGGTACAATTTCTGTTTGTTGGCCGAAATAATGAGCGAACTTGGCAATATCCTCGGCCAGTTCCTTGTTTTGGGTGGCTTTTAGATAAGTCTGGCTCAGCGATCGCAAGGTTTGGTACATGAACCGATCCATCTCCAGGACTTGCATTTCTTTGGTCCAAAGATCAATACGCAAAGTGTCCCTATGTTCTTTGTCGAATAATGCCACAGCCATAGC
This sequence comes from Saprospiraceae bacterium, assembly GCA_044347755.1. Lineage (GTDB taxonomy): Bacteria > Bacteroidota > Bacteroidia > Chitinophagales > Saprospiraceae > M3007. The sequence continues at coordinate 54,523 of JBIKUE010000003.1, read as the reverse complement.
TTTGCATTCTTCTAATACACCGCCATTCCGGTCACTGGCGCCCCATTCAATCTTTACAGGCACATGTTCCGCATTTAGTCCTACACGGAGGGTGATATCGCTTGATTTTACTACTTCGTTTGGGTCCATTGTGAATATATTTGAGCCGCAAAGGTAGGAAAAGGCTTTGTCTTTCCCCGATCCATTTATCAAGGTTTTCAGCCGGCAACAGATATTTATGCAGATTCATTTTGGCCACCACTTCGATTCCATAGTGTATGCTCCTAAGAACCACCGTGAGGGCGAGTGGTTTGTTGGACCGGTAAAATGGTTACACTGGCTGGAATCAAGGCTCGGCCTGAAAGGCTATCCGAACAACACAACTTATCTCAGGATAGAGCTTTATCGACAAGCTTTGGCCCAATTTGCCAAAGAGTCAGATTGTTTTTATCAGGCCTCTTTTGATGCAGACCGATTTGCTACCTCAGAAGTGTTGTTGCAAAGGCGTGACGAATTATTGTTGGCAGGATGGGACTTTCAGGATCGCCTAAACTTGCCTGTAAGGCTCAAGGTATTTGCCGGGGTGGAAGGTATTTATCAAAAAAAGCTTCAGGATCCAGAACTGGCAGTTGAGGCCATCGGATTTTCAGACCGGGTCAAACAGGTGTTGGAAAGACTGAGTATTACCCCAATTAACCTGGGAAAAATACACATTTACGAGCCTATTAATCTACAAACACCTGTTATTCAGCGAATCTTAGCCCAATTCAGGGATCAGGGCGTGCCGATTGAAGAGATCCGGTTCGATAGCGAAGCGGCACCCAATTCTCCTTTGGGAAGATGGATGCACGGATCGGGTGGGGGAGCTGGCAAACTGGCTATATTGAAGGCGCGCCGCGATTCTGACGCCGCGATTTTTTTGGCCCAAACACTACCAGAAAACCCAGGCTACCGGCCCACTTTTCTGGTTCCTGAAATGAACCTGCTCCTGGAACAGAATCTGCTTCAGGAAGGCTTTCCTCCCATGGGCATATTATCCGCTTCTTTAGCCAGACCATCCTTACAAGTATTGAAATTAGCGCCGGCATTTCTTTGGGAACCTGTGGATGTCTTCAAATTAATGGAGTTCGTTACACTTCCGGTTAAACCTCTGGATACCGGACTTTCTACTGAAATTGCACGTGTTTTGGCTGAAAAGCCAGGTTTGTTCAGCGATACCTGGTTTGCAGCCGTATATGGTTATTTGGAACAGGCGGAGGTTCAGGAAGAGACCAGAGAGCAATATAGTTTCTGGTTTGACCGAAAAAGATATTCCATAGAATCTGGCGCCCCTAAACGGGATGCCGCAGGCTTATATGACTACCTGCAAAAATGGGCCATCCGCCAGTTTGATAGCACCGGAAGCAATAATTCTTCCTTGCTGGTACTTGCCGAACAGGCACGGAGAATTCGGGAATTACTGGATACCCTTCCGGAGCAACGCATAGGATATCTTGAACTGGAGCGTATCGTGCGAACCATTTATGAGCCATCCCCCATGCAGCTGGCTCCACCCGAACCCGGCAGCATGTCATACTTTCATCATCCCGGTGCATTAGCCGATCAACTGGATGATCTGGTTTGGTGGAATTGCGTGTATGAAAACATTACGCCTCCTCCGGATCAATGGCAAAAAGCGGAGCGACAGTATCTGGCGCAGCAAAACGTATTTCTGGAAACGCTTAAGCAGCAAAGTCAACGCAGTCAGCTAACCCAACGTCGTCCGATCCATCAAACCAAAGATAGTTTATTGCTGGTCATTCCTGAGCAGGCGGATGGAGCCGAAACGGTTGCTCCTTTGCTGTGGAGTGATCTGGAAGCATTTTTTGGTTCTGAATTACACAATTTTGTGTATGATATTTCCAGGGCTGAAGACAGAGTGCGATTGGCCGAGTGGTTAAAAATGCCCACTTGGAGAAGCCTGCCTTTGCGCAACGCCGTTCGACCCAAACCACAGATTCATATCGCACATCCGGAGTGGATGCAAAGCTCCGAATATGAAACCCCCACCAACTTGGAACTCCTCTTCTATTACCCGCATCGGTGGTTTTTTCGCCAAAAATTGCGGATGTATCGATCTAGCTTACTTAGCGTAACGGGCGACACGACTTTGCTTGGTAGTCTGGCACACCGTTTTTTTGAAAACCTGCTTAAAAAGGACCTGGCAGGACTGGACAGAAAATCGGTTCAGGAATGGGTAAATCAGGAGGCGCAAGTGTTATTACCGAAAGAAGGAGCCACCTTGTTATTGTATGGCAAAGAACCGGAGCGGATTGCTTTTTTACAAAGAGTGACCAACGCAGCCTGGAATCTGATCACTTTGATCCGTAATAATCAATGGGAGGTGGCCGGAACTGAAGTGCCACTTACCGGAAGCTTTTTGCAAATGCCTGTTCGGGGAAAAGCGGATTTGGTTTTAAAAAGAGGGGATGAACAGGTGATAGTAGATTTGAAATGGAGCGGCGCCCGCCGGAGGAAAGAGTTAATCCAAAACGAGGAAGACCTACAGCTGATGCTTTACGCCAGGATGTTGGCATCTGAGGGTAAGTGGCCACATACTGCCTATTTTATCCTGGAAGAAGGCAAAATGATTGCCAGGAATAATGAAGCGTTCAAGGAGGCCATCGTTGCCGGATCTCCTGGTATGAACCACCAGACTGTGGCAGAGGCCATTTTTGATAAAATGGAAAAAACCTATGCCTGGCGGTTGAGCCAATTAAATAAAGGACTTCTTGAAGTGCGTACAGCCAGAACAGCTCCTGAACTGGAAGCTATGTATGAAGGCCAATTGTTCGAACTGCTTGAAATGAAACAGGAAGATGCGCCTTGGGATGACTATAAAACCTTGCTGGATGGCTAGAGTAGTGTGTTCGGGCATTCAGAACTTATTACCTTCGCGCCATGGCAAAGATTTGGGCTATTTTCGCTGCTGCTGTTTTTTTGATTCTCATGACCCTAAGTTTACCCATTGTAGGGTTAAACATGATCATTACGCCGGGACAAAGGGCATTGAGAAGTAATATTTATTACCTGCACCACATGTTCACCCCCGTTTTTCTGTTTCTGGTGGGCATCCGCCTGAAAGTGGAAGGCAAGGAGTTGCTTGATCCCAAAGGAAGTTATGTGATCGTAGGTAACCACAATTCCTCGCTGGATTTTATTTTGAATGCACATGCCTTTCCAGGCGTTTTCCGGTTTCTGGCCAAACAAGAGTTGCAGAAGATACCTGTTTTTGGGTACATCGTAAAAAAAATGTGCCTCAATGTTGATCGTAGTAGCGCTATGAGCAGGGCCAGGAGTGTCGTTGGATTGAAGCAACAACTGGCAGAGGGTTGGAGCATTTTTATATATCCTGAAGGCAGCCGAAATTCAGGAGATCAACCCATCGGTAAATTTTACGATGGCGCTTTTAGAATTGCCGTTCAAACTGGGGCCCCGTTGGCTATTCAGACCATCCTGAACATAGACTACATCACAGCCGGAGGTAGTGGCCTTCGTCCGGGAACAGTGCGCATAGCCTGGGAAAGCCCCATAGATACCTCTCAAATGAGCCAGGATGACATTATTTCTTTGAAAGAAAAGACAGAGCAGATTATGCTTGCCCGTTTGAAAAAAGCCTAAGTACCTTACTTATTGGTCAATACGATATACTCCCAAGGCTTCAAATTTAATTGCATATCCTTGGTAAGTTCTACAGTGCTGGCTTCAAAAACGCTCAGATAAACGTTAGATACAACTGCATCGCCTGGCCTTAATGTAACTGAACAGGGCTTTACACTCAGATTCGCGATAACAACCAGCCTGTCGCCATCTTTTTCTCTTGTGAAGGCATAAACCTGATTATCGTGGTCGGTTTCAATTTTTTCCAGTTTTCCACCATGTTTCCCACTCCAGAGCGCCCGATTGTTGTGTTTTAGGTCACACAACTTTTGATAAAAAGAGGTCTTGGTATTTCCTTTCCATTGAATAGGATCCCTGGTGAAGAAGGCAAGTTTTTGTGTTAAGCCATCTTCCTGGCCACAATAAATCATAGGCATACCCTGCCAGGTGAAGGATAGCACATTAAAGGCGTCTGCAGCTGCACCATACAAATCTGTTTCTGTGCCTGACCAGGAATTCTCATCGTGATTCTGGGTGAAGTACAATTGCGTGTACCCTTCCGGATAAAAACCATTTAAGAACCGCAACAAGGTGTCTAAAGATTGAGCGCTTTGTTTTCCCTGTGCAATGTCTTTGGTAACATCCTTCCATTTCCAGCCATAATTGGCGTTAAAGCAGGAGTTAAAGTGCGCCGGCTCATCTTGCCATTCAGATAGCATAAAAAGCTTCTTTATTGTATCTAATGCAGGTCTGGCTTCCTGCCAGAAAATATTAGGAACCAAACCGGCCATATCTACCCTGAACCCATCAATGTCACACCCTTTTACCCAATAGGTCATGGCCTCGATCATTGCACTTCGGGTAGCCGGATTATTGTAATCCAGATCACACACATCGCTCCAATCAGGAATGGGTTCACCGCGCTCATTAAGTGGTACTGTAAAATCGCCGTTGTATTTGGTAAAATATTCCGGATGTTGATCCTTCCATTCAGAATCCCAGGAGGTGTGATTTGGGACCCAGTCCAGAATGACTTTTAACCCCAGGGTATGGGCTTCTGATACCAGTCTTTTGAAATCAGCTTCTGTGCCAAAATCCGGATTGACTTTAAAGTAATCCTTTACGGAATAGGGGCTGCCTTCATCTCCGGGTTTTTGCTTTCTGCGTTCAACACCAATCGGATGAATCGGCATGATCCACAATACATCAATACCCAACTCCTTAAGTCTTGGCAATTGTGCTATTACCCCCTGGAAATTGCCTTCTGGGGAAAATTGCCGTACATTACACTCATACAATACAGCACTCCTTACCCATTCCGGCTCTGGCACAGTACTGGATTGGGTGCTGGGTTGTGGATCCACAGTGGTTGATGGTTGGTTTTGGCAGGCAACCCAGAGGATTGCCATCACTATTGGGAAAATAATTGGTCTCATATGCATGTAAGGTCACCCTTTGCCATTTTGCTGCTTTTCTTCGTCAAGTAGATCCTCATCCAATAACCCACGTTTCTTTGCTGTTTCCGCGTATCCGTGCAACTGAATCGGTTTTTGTACTTTTCGCATCCGGATATTCAACACCTCCACGAATAAAGAGAAGAATATGGCAAAGTAAAGGTAGCCTTTTGGAACTGATCCTTCGATGAAATGGCCCAGGTGGGCAGCCTCAGCGATCAATGAAAATCCGATCAGGATCAGGAAAGACAAGCCCAACATCTGAACAGTTGGATGGTCATTCACAAATTTGCTCACCGGTCCGGAAAATATCATCATGACTAATACAGAGGCTACAATGGCCAGGATCATCACTACCAGATCATTGGCAATACCTACTGCTGTAAGAATGGAGTCAAAAGAAAACACTACATTAATTAATGTTATTTGCATGATTACTGCATTCAAAGCCGCTTTCCCTTTTCCAACCTTAGGGTCATCACTGTCTTCAGGCCCCTCCAGTTTGTGGTGAATTTCATTGGTGGCTTTATACAACAGGAATATCCCTCCTATGAGCAGAATAATTCCCTGACCCGTTAATCCACCGTGAAGTCCCAAAAAGTCAATATGAAACAGCGGTTCATTCATGCTCATAATCCATGTAATGCCAAACAATAGGATAATCCTCAGGCCCATGGCAAGCAACAGACCAATATTTCGGGCTTTGGGCTGTTCATGTGGTGGCAGTTTAGCCGAAACAATACTTAAAAAAATGATGTTATCTACACCCAGAACAATTTCCAGAAACGTCAGGGTTAACAAACTAACCCATACTTCGCCGGAAGCGAAATCAGGCATGGCAAGAAGAAACATAATCAATGAATTGCTTTAGTGATTTTTTCGAGGGGCAAGGTACGACGAATGTTGGAAAGGTTCGCAAGGCGACATTTCAGGCACTCTCAATTCTGACATTTAGCATGGTTGATTGTAAAGTCAATACCTTTGTTTATCAGATTTAAAATCTACTCAAATTATGAAAAAAATCCTTTCTCTTTTGCTCTTTTTGGGCACTTTTTCCATTGCCTTCGGTCAGGTTACAGCTAAGAAGTATGTATTGATCGAGCACTTTACGAATTCAAATTGCAGTTCCTGCGCTAGCAGAAACCCGGCATTCTTCAACCTAATTAACCAAGCACAATATGCAGACGATGTACACCATGTGAGCATTCACCCAATGTTCCCGTACTCTTCCTGCGTGTTTTATCAGGCTAATACAGCTGAAAATACTGCATGGACCAACCTTTATCCTGTTGCAGGCACCCCATCTATAGCGCTGAATGGCACATACCAGAATCCGTCCAATCCTATTTTATCGGAGGCCAAGTTGCTAACTTATCTGAATCAAACGAGCCCATTGCATATAAAAGTTACGGAAACCGGGCCCAATAACGCCCGACAGGTAAAAGTTACAGCCAAAGCTTTGGATGCAATTCCTGCAGGTAATTACAAGTTGTTTGTAGCAATTGTTGAAAAAAAGATCAATCAGCAAACGGGTAATGGAGAATCCATGCACCACAATGTTTTCAGAAAAATGCTGACAGCAGTGCAGGGCAATGCGTTTGCCGTTCCGAATGCAGGTGAAATCGTTGAATACGACTTTTCTTATAGTGTAAGCAATAATTGGAACCCGGATGAAATATATGTATTGGCTTTTGTCAAAGAAGTAGATACTAAGGCCGTGCTTAACAGTGGAACTCGTTTTGATCCGGTTCTCACTTCTACAACGGAATCTGCTCCTAAACAACTTCAGATATTCCCTAATCCTGCCACAGCAACAGCCGTTTTGGATCTTGCTGTGGATCAGGCGGTAGCGGTTGAATTATTTGCCTTGAACGGTCAACGGTTTCAGACTGATTTTGATGCACAGGGAAGCTTGGTGTCCCTGAATACAGCAAGTCTGCCAGCAGGTATTTATTTGGTTAAAATTACCGGCTCACAGGCTACTTATACCGGCAAGTTTATTAAGCAATAACAAAAAAAGGGTGGCTCAAGGGCTGCTTTGGCTGAGTATTTCGGCTAGTGCAACCCTTGAGCCACCCTTTTCTATTTAATTTATTGAGCTTCAATCTTTTTGACTTCGCCAGAACCGCTTACACTGGAATTCACGGTAGGCGATCCACTGTAATACACATTCCCGTAGCCGGAAACATTTGCAGTGAGTGAAGTAACCACATCACCTGTAATTGTTCCAGAGCCAGAAATACTTGCATTCAAAGTATTGGTGGTGAAAGATTTAGCTTTCACTTCGCCGCTCCCTGAAATATCTGCGGACCAGTCGTTGCATTTTCCGCCCAGGGTAATTTCGCCGCTCCCTGAAACAGCTGTATGCAAGGAGTTGACAGTGGCCTGCGTGCAAAATACTTCGCCTGAACCACCAATACTGATGTCCAATTTATCAGTGTTAAAAGCATTGGTAACCTTTATAGAACCACTTCCGGAAACTGCAAGCTGGTCAAGGGCTGACATCGTAATGCGGATCTTAATTGGTTCAGAATTGTTGTAGTTTTCAGTGCTGAAAATTTTCAGATTTCCATTTTCGGACTTGGTTTGGATCAGTGGCAACAGATTTTGCTGGGCTGAAACCTCAAGGGCGAAAGATTCTCCCATGGTAATTTCTACATCAGCAGATAGATCTAACAGAACACCCCGGAAGTTATCGATGGTACGTGATTCTGTTTGCACAGGGCCTTCACCTTTTACACCGCCAAATCCCCAATGCACACCGTTACAAGTGCGGTTGCCGATGACAAATAATCCCACTAAAAGCATGAAAATTAGCAAATTGCGCATGGTATTTTGATTTTTGTTTTGGAATGATACAGAGAATTAAGGTCTTTGCGTTTCAATTTCAACTTGGACACACATTAATCATCTGAGGTTACAGAGAGCCTCGATAAAATGTCAAAGATTTATGTTCGTAATGTTTTTTCAACTGGCGATGGCCTTTCAACTCCATGCGGCTTCTAATACAGTTTCCGCAACGCCAATTGTATCATGGCAAACGGAAAAAGACCACGATTTTGGTAAAATGAGGCATGAGCGCCCTCAAACATTCATCTTCCGGTTTAAAAACATCCATTCTGAGCCCATCCTTATTGAAAACGTAAGAACAACTTGCGGATGTACAGCCGCTACCTGGACGGAAGGAGAGATTGCTTCCGGTGCCGAAGGAGAAATAGTAGTGGAATATGATGCCTACCAGCGTGGTAGCTTCAGTAAAAAGATCCGGGTTTTTTTCAACAAACAACGGAAGGCTGAAATATTATGGATTCGGGGAGATGTTAATTAAGTGCTCCTCCCCGAATCTGATATGTTTAATGCGCATAAATTTCCCCTCTGGACGCCTTCAAGGTATTCATCAACAGTGAAGTCACCGTCATTAATCCTACCCCGCCAGGCACAGGGGTGATGAAACTGCTGCGAGGTGCAACTTGTTCAAAATCAACATCTCCGGCAATACGGGTGCCAGATTTTTTGGTGTCGTCAGGAATACGATTAATGCCAACATCAATCACCACAGCGCCTTCCTTAACCCAGTCGCCCTTTACAAACTCGGGTATACCAATAGCAGCTACCACAATATCTGCCCTGCGAACTTCTGCCGCCAGGTCTTTAGTCCGGGAATGCGTCAAAGTAACGGTGCAATCGCCAGGGTAGCCTTTTCTGGAAAGCAAGATGCTCATAGGAGTACCCACGATATTGCTTCTGCCAATCACCACGCAATGTTTTCCGGAAGTTTCAATGTTGTATCGTTTGAGCATTTCCAGAATGCCCATTGGAGTAGCAGGAAGGAAGGCCGGCAACCCTTGCGCCATTCGACCAAAATTAACCGGGTGGAAACCGTCTACATCTTTTTCCGGCTTGATCGCCAGGGTAACAGCTTCTTCATTGATGTGTTTGGGCAGCGGCAACTGAACGATGAAGCCATCTACGTCGGGATCCTGATTCAGGCTTTCCACGATTTTAAGCAACTCCTCCTGACTGGTATCTGCTTCGCAGCGGATCAGGGTACTTTTGAACCCTACTTGTTCGCAGGATTTGATTTTGGAGGCTACATACACCTGACTTGCCGGATTTTCGCCAACAATAATAGCTGCCAAATGTGGGATTTTACCGCCCTGAAGCTTGATTTGCTCTACTTCTGCTGCCAGTTCTAGTTTGATTTGTTCAGAAAGAACTTTTCCGTCGAGTAAATGCATAGGAGATTTTAGGTGTTGATGGGTTGATGAGGTTTATGGGCGTTTATAGATGCAATTAATACTTGGGCCATTTGCCTTGGAGCTTCATCACTTTTTCCAGCAGGTCTCTCACACAACCGGCTCCTCCTGGATAAGGAGAAACATAGTCACTTACGGCCAATACTTCCGGCACAGCATCTGCCGGACAAGCAGCAAGGGCTGATTTGCGAAGGGGTGGAAGGTCAGGCAAGTCATCGCCCATATAGCATATTTCTGTGGGCTTAATCCCGGTTCTTTGCATAAAAGATTGATATGCAATGCTTTTGTCGCTAATCCCGGAATAATATTCCTGAATGCCAAGGTGTTGTGTAAGCCGTTTTTTTACGCCTTCAGAAGCGCCTCCTGTAATGATACCAATTTGGTATCCGGCAGCAACTGCCCATTTGATGGCCTGGCCATCACGGACATTCATGGTGCGCAGGTATTCCCCCGCTTCTGTAATCTGGATACCATTGTCGGTAAGAACGCCATCTACATCAAAAACAAAAGCTTTAACCGCTTTCATTTTATCAAACACCCTGGCTAATTCAAATTGTACAGCATCTGCATGGTCATCCCCAAAAGACACACCACCAGTTACAGAAGGTATGCCTACTGGAGGAAGCGGGATGCCACCCTCAGGCTTTTCAGGAGAAAATCCTGGATTTACTTGTTGTTGGCTCTCCATTCGTAGACCCATTTAGCTTGTATCTGTTCGAGATGGCCTTCACTGGAGTCCTCTCGTTTTCCCTCAAAATGAGGTATTTCGAGAATCCACTGCAATAAGTCGGTAAACCGGATGCGGTAGATCTTGCTTTCATCAAACTCCTCGCCGAAACGCTCATACAATGCCATTGCTACATCTTCGTGGTCAGCCCAGCTTATGGGCATATTGTCAAAATCCTGAAAAGCCATGATAATGTGGGGAATGTGGTTAATGTGGTTAATGTGGGGAATGTGGTTAATGTGGTTAATGTTCGTGGCCGATGATTCGGCGCTGGTCTGGGATGGTGACTGTAATCTCAGCCTTGTTGTCCAGAATGATACACTGACAGCCGAGACGGCTTTCCAGTCGCGGGTTGATGGCGCGATCGATAAAGTCTTCTTCTTTGTCTGATATCTCTTCCAGGAATTGATCTCCCTTCTCGATATAAACATGACAAGTAGAGCAGGCACACACACCACCGCAGTTATGATTCAGGTGAACATCATACTCTTCTGTCAGTTCCAGAATGGACTGATCTTCAAAGTTGCCTTCAACAGTTTTGGGTGCAATGCTGGTATCTTCAAATTGAAAATGGACGACCGCCATAAAGAGGTAAATAAAGTTTGGTAGTAAACGGGTGCGCAAAGGTAGCGTATGCATTGAGGAAAATGTGGATCAATGCTTCCAAATATTCCCGTACAAACAATGCATCGTCAAACATGTTCTGAAAAATGATGATTCAGGATTGATCAACCCTTTTCCAGGACATCAATTTTGTCGCTGATACTGCCCCTTTCAGAACGGCGCATCCAGGACAATAGGATTCCCAGCCAAAAACCGGGTTTCTCCAACCTTCCTGCCAGGAAAGCAGTATGCTGGTCAATTTGCTGAATAATTTGTTTTTCAGCGTTTCTGTCGGGGGCAAAAGCCAACAATTGTGCGCTTTTCCAGGCAGTGCCCCTGGCAATGCGAATACTGAACCCAATCCATCCTTCATCTTCGGAACGGAAGAGCCGGTCAAGCCAGGTGAAAGGCAGCCAAATAGCACCCAATTGCTCCTGTGTTTTGTTGGTTAGCCGCTCAATGATGCCGTTGATATGCATGAAATCCTTGCGCATGCCGAAAATGGCATCTTTTTGTCGAATGGCTGCTGCTGCTATGCCCAGATCCAGATTGATATGGGCATTCATACCAAGCAACAAGTGCTGCATGACCGTAAGATTAGGATTTTGCGTAGCTTCAAATGCAATCTTCCAGGAAAGGGTAGTAGCCTGTCCAGACTGCCAGGATTCGAGGGCATTAAAATAACGGCGCGCAAAGACCACGTCCATTTGTTCCATCCTGGAGCCATTTTCAAACTCACCCCTTTGAATGGCTTCGCTTACAGCCAATGTCATGCGGTAATAAAGCGCAGCAAAGTAGCCGATGGAAGATTGTTCCTCCTTGGCCTGCCGGATAATCTCCTCCAATTTACTTAGTACCTCCTGAATGCTATTAACAGCCATATATTTAAACGGTAAATTGCCATAAACCCCATAAACCCCATAACCCCCTACCACTCCGGCTCGCCCCTGGATCCAATCACCCGAACCTGAATCCCCGTCACATTGATTGAGGTATTTCCTTTCCAAATCATAACAAATCCCTTTTCCTGAACACTCCAGGAATTATTGATATAAGGATCCTTACAAGACAATAGGATCTCATTATGGGCTGAATCAAAATTCCACCTGCCTGTATCTACCACCTTCCCTTTAATGAGAACATCAAAGGTTTGGTCTTCCCGGAATCGCAACCATTTGCACTGGTAATTTTGGTGAACAGTGGTATCACTGGGCTGGTAGGCCATATTCAGGTGCCACCATCCGGTGCTTAGGTACGCTCTTTTACTGGCTGTAGGCGGAGGCAGTACATCAACAGGCACTTGTACCATTTTAGGTGCTCTTTTGATCTGCAGTGTACCCTGGATGGTGTCAGCCCGTTCGCCTTCAATGACATGTGAGGCCTTAAAGCCGTATTGTTCCTGTTCCTGAACAGGAGGAGCAGGAACAGCAACTTCGCTATCCTTGGTTTTTTGAATGTTTTTACAAGTAAGAATAGCCAATGTGATGACCAGAATGCCCAAGAAAATGTTGATTTTCATAACTTTTAGAAAAAAACCCTCGTCAGCGCTTTACTGAGGAGGGAATTATGGGAGGTAGCTCCAAGTGGAATCGAACCACTATCTGAAGTTCCGGAAACTTCCATTCTATCCGTTGAACTATGGAGCCAAATCGTGCAGATTAAAACGGGTCGCAAAGGTAGAGCGATATCTGATTTATTTCAAACAAATAACACAAGAAATCCAAGATTACACCCAACCCTCATGGATTTCCAAAAGTTGAGCGTCAATCCAGGCTTTTGCTTCGGCCAACAAGATTTGCGGGTCGTCGCTCCAAATAGCATCTCCATATCTTACCTGTACCCGCATGACCGGTTCGCCAAAACGTCTTAAAAAGTGAGGAAGAAAAGTATCGTCGCCAATCCAATGATCCGCCGGATCGGAATAATCAATAGCTACCGGTACGATTGGGAAATTATTTTCTGCAGCCAGCTTGAATCCACCAATCTTAAAGTCAATGGTTTGCATGTTTGAGTGGGTGGTGCCTTCAGGAAAAAGAATTACAGGGAATCCTTCCTGCAGTTTCGAGGCAATGGCATCCAGGGTAAATTTTCGACTTGCTTTACTTTCCCGTTTTAGGAAAAGAACCCCCGAAACCTTAGCTCCGTAGCCAATTAAAGGCCAATTCGAGACTTCAGCCTTGGAAACAGGGTAGGCAAATGCATCGTGCAAGATAATGGATGGATCAAGGTAGGATCGATGATTACCCATTAAAATACATGGATAGTCTGGTGGAATACCCCTGGATTTTATCCTTACCCCTATGGCCGGAAGCAAATGTCGGGCCCATTGCTTTCGGATACGCATGGAGCGTCGAATGTTTTGCCCTGCAAGGAGGCTCATCATGACGATCTGGCCAACCTTGATCAGGGTATAAATGACAAAATAGAGGAGCCGGAAAATGCCACGAAGTTTTTTCATAATATCCGCAAATATGAAAACAAATTGCTTCTTGGGGATATCCTGTAGCGCTAATACCTTGCGGCCTTATGCATTCCTATCATCTATATATTGTTCTTGCCGGAATAGCCACTTGTTGCTGCTATTATCTGGGTTATCAGGTAGAACGAACGGAATTTCCTTTGTTTATGGGAGGGTATTCTGTTTTCTTTGTTGCTTACCTGGTCACTTTGTGGTGGTGGGGCAAGAAAAAACCGGTGCTTGATGATCGGTTATTGATTGGTTTAGGTTTGTGGTTAAGGGTCATGTTGCTTTTCAGTATCCCCAATCTTTCAGATGATTATGCACGGTTTCTTTGGGATGGACACTTACTCAATGCAGGTATTCACCCTTTTTCACATCCTCCGGTTTATTGGATTCACCAGCTTGATATGGAGCCGGGTTTGACCTCTGATTTGTATGCCCGTCTCAATTCGCCACAATATTTCACCGTTTACCCAACGGTTTGCCAGCTTGTTTTTGGATTGGCTACCTGGTTATTTCCTTCCTGGGAAGCAGGAAGTATATTTCTGATAAAGCTCTTTATTATTACAGGTGAAATAGGTGTCATCTGGTTGTTAAAAAGGTTAGGCAGGGAATTGAATGTATCCCACGCAGGCTGGATGTACGCTTTGAATCCTCTGGCGATTCTTGAATTTACGGGCAATTGTCACTTTGAGGGCATCATGGTTTTTTTCATGCTTGCAGCTTTCTATACCCTTCAACGTGGAAAAATACTGGCAGGAGCAGGTTTTTGGAGCCTTGCCATTTCGACCAAACTACTACCCATACTGTTTGTACCTATGGTTTGGCGCTGGCTGGGATTGCGCACCGGTTGGCGGTTCGTTGGTTGGGTGATGGTATTCACGGGCTTGCTATTTCTGCCCATATTGATCATGCTCCCCAATATGCTCAGTAGCATTGACCTGTATTTCCGGCAATTTCAATTCAATGCCAGCATTTATTATTTGGTCAGAGAAATTGGGCTATGGGAAACCGGATGGGATATTGGCAAGAAGTCAGGCCCGGTATTAGGAGGAATAAGTTTATTGATCTTGCTAGGCCTGGCATGGTTCACTCCTGACAATCAAAAGGGAACAAAGAATTGGAGCGTGTTTACTGCCATTGCTGCCGGCAATACCATTTATTTGTTGTTTGCCGCTACGGTGCAACCATGGTATTTGGGCATTCCTCTGTCATTTTCCCTGCTCAGTTCCTGGAGAGCCCCGATTGTATGGTCTGGATTAATCATGTTGTCCTACAGCCATTATGATCAGAACAAATACCTGGAAAATTACCCATTGATCCTGCTTGAATACCTCTTATTCAGTTTGTTTCTTATTTGGGAATGCCGAAGCAGAATTGTCTCCAAAACTGCCCGAAAATCTCCCTGAACCTTTATACCTTCGCCGCGTTTTGAGTGCACCACAATACAACCACTCATTCTGTCAATCACTCATTAACTCAATCACCTACTCACTCATTGTTTATGAGTTTATTTCCACATCCCGACCGCTTCGAGCGTCGGCATATCGGCCCCAGTGAATCTGAAACCAAAGAAATGCTCAAAGTCCTGAAGGTAAATTCTCTGGACGAATTGATTGAACAAACGGTTCCTGCATCCATTAGGCTGAAAAAGCCATTGAATCTTCCTCCGGCTCAATCTGAATTTGAGTATCTGCAGGAACTCAAAAATGTTGCTTTGCAGAATCGGGTTATGCGCAATTACATCGGAATGGGCTATTATGGCACTATCACTCCGCCGGTTATTTTACGCAATTTGTTCAGCAATCCCGGCTGGTATACGCAATACACCCCTTATCAGGCTGAAATTGCTCAAGGTCGATTGGAGAGCCTTTTGAATTTCCAAACAATGGTGTGCGACCTGACGGGCCTGCCGATTGCCAATGCAAGTTTGCTGGACGAAGGAACGGCTGCTTCTGAGGCGATGAACATGTTTTACCATGAAAAAAACAAGCGCGCCCAAGCAGGTCAGGAAGCCAATGAGTTTTTTGTTTCCGATAAAGTGCTGCCGCAAACCATAGATATTCTTAAAACCCGTGCTATGCCGCATGGCATCGAGCTGAAAATCGGAGATTGGAAATCTTTTGAATTTTCCGATAAAACCTTCGGCGTCATGTTGCAATATCCGGACGCTCAGGGTAACGTTGAAGATTATCGGGCTTTCGTAGAAAAAGCAAAGGCAAATGGCAACTTTGTATGCGTTGCCGCCGATATTCTCTCTCTCGCCTTGCTCACACCGCCTGGAGAATGGGGCGCTGATGCTGCGATTGGTAACACACAGCGCATGGGTGTTCCACTAGGATATGGAGGTCCGCACGCAGCCTATTTTGCCTGCACTGAAGATTTCAAACGACAAATTCCGGGTCGTATCATTGGCGTTTCTGTGGACAAACACGGAAATCGCGCATTGCGGATGGCGCTTCAAACGCGCGAGCAACACATTCGTAGGGAAAAAGCAACCTCCAATATTTGCACTGCTCAGGCGTTATTGTCCAATATGGCTGCCATGTATGCGGTTTATCATGGCCCTGCAGGTATCCGAGGCATTGCACAACGGGCACATGATATGGCTGTGTCATTGGCCGCTGCCTTAACGGCCGCCGGTTTTAAACAAACCAATGCCAGGTTTTTTGATACGCTCCGAGTAGAGGTCTCTCCGGCGCAATTATCGACCATTCTTGCCAATGCAGAAGCCGTTGGAATCAACTTCTTCCATGATGCTCAGTCCATTCAAATTGCTCTTGATGAGACGGTAACTGAGCAGGATCTGAACGATATTCTGAATGTATTTGGGATACACGCTTCGCTTGTTAAATCCAAATCCAATAATCTTGGGTTGGTTCGCGATTCTCATTACCTGACGCATCCGGTATTCAACACCTACCATACCGAAAGCGACATGATGCGCTACATCAAGCGCCTGGAAAACAAAGACTTATCGCTTGTGCACAGTATGATCTCCCTGGGATCATGTACCATGAAGCTGAACGCTGCGGCTGAAATGATTCCGGTTAGCTGGGAAAACTGGTCGAACATGCACCCGTTCATGCCGGTATCTCAGGCACAAGGGTACGCGCATATTATCAGCGAATTAGAAAAGTACCTCTGTGAGGTGACCGGTTTTTCTGCCTGCTCCCTGCAACCAAATAGTGGTGCACAGGGGGAATACGCAGGACTCATAGCTATCCGTGCCTATCACATGGCCACCGGAGGAGCACACAGAAATGTTTCCCTCATCCCTTCTTCCGCACATGGCACCAATCCGGCATCTGCCGTAATGGCCGGCATGGAAGTGGTTGTAGTGGCTTGCGACGAGCGTGGTAACATCGATCTGAATGATCTAAGGGCTAAAGCTGAGCAACATTCTGCCAACCTTTCCTGCCTGATGGTTACTTATCCTTCCACTCACGGGGTTTTTGAAACCAGCATCAAAGAGGTTTGTGACATTATTCACCAACATGGTGGCAAAGTATATATGGATGGCGCCAACATGAATGCACAGGTAGGCCTGACCAGCCCGGCCACCATTGGCGCGGATGTTTGTCACCTGAACCTGCACAAAACCTTTGCTATCCCGCACGGTGGCGGTGGCCCGGGCATGGGGCCGATCTGCTGTAACGACAGCCTGGCGCCTTACCTGCCTAAGCACGTGTTTGTTGAAATGGGTGGCGCTCAAGGTACCACCGCAGTATCTGCGGCCCCCTGGGGAAGCGCCAGCATTTTATTGATCTCTTATGCATACATCCGGATGCTGGGTGCTGAAGGCGTAACCAACGCCACCAAATACGCCATTCTGAATGCCAACTATATTAAAGCGCGTTTGGAAGGAGCCTACGAAATTCTGTACTCCGGCGAAAATGGTCGCTGCGCACACGAAATGATTGTGGATATGCGTCCATTTAAGTCATTGGTAGGCGCAGAAGACATCGCCAAGCGTTTGATGGATTACGGCTTCCATGCACCAACCCTTTCCTTCCCGGTTGCAGGCACCATCATGATCGAGCCGACAGAAAGTGAAAGCAAGGCTGAATTAGATCGTTTCTGCGATGCCCTTTTGGCTATCCGGGAAGAAATTGACGCCATTGCACGCGGCGAATTCGATACCGAAAACAATCCGCTGCACAATGCTCCACATACCTGCGAAGAAGTGACCGGCGATAACTGGAAACACAAATATTCCCGTGAAAAGGCCGCTTTCCCGCTGCCATATCTGCGTCAGGGCTTCAAATTCTGGCCAACGGTGGGCCGGATCGACCAGGCTTTTGGCGACCGTAATCTGGTGTGCATTTGCCCGCCGATTGAGGCGTACGCGTAGTTCCGGTACATCCTTTAAACCCAAAGGGGAGTTGCAACGTTTTACTTCGTATGCAGCTCCCCTTTTTATTTCAACAAATATGACATTCCTGACAGCTTCCTGGCGCAAACTTCTGATGGCTAATTACGAAATTGCTCCGGAGGTTTTATTGCCGTATGTTCCCTATGGCACAGAACTGGATTTCTGGCAAGGCAAATGCTACGTCAGCCTGGTAGGGTTTATGTTTATGGATACCCGGATTTTAGGTGTTTCCGTGCCCTTTCACAAAGATTTTGAAGAGGTCAATCTCCGGTTTTATGTTCGGCGATTAGTAGACGGCGAATGGCGCAGAGGAGTGGTTTTTATCAAAGAAATTGTCCCTAAACCGGCCATTACGCTGATTGCCAATACCGTTTATGGCGAGCATTACGCCACTTACAGAATGCGTCATACCTGGGATTTGCAACCTGAACGGCACATAGTATCCTATGAGTGGAAGCCATTTTGGAGTGGAAACTGGTACAAACTAGCTGCAGAAGCTTCTCCAATAGCCAGTACGCTGGAAGTAGGCAGCGAAGCAGAGTTTATCACAGAGCATTATTGGGGTTATGCTCAAACCGGCCTCAATCGGACCAATGAATATCAGGTTCAGCACCCGCGATGGGATATTTATCCGGTGCGTACCTTAGAAGTGAAAGGTGATTATTCCAGGCTTTATGGTGCGGAGTTTGCACAATACCTATCCCAAAAGCCGGCTTCCTGTTTTCTTGCTGAGGGCTCTGAGGTTGCTGTTTTGCAAAAATCAAAGATTTGATTGGTTGGAATGCCATACTTTGGACGCTGGAAATCTGACTTGCTCAGGTCTCCTTTTTGATAAACAGTATCAACCCTATGGCTCTTTTCAACAATCTATTCCGCAAAAAATCAGTCCATGATGCTATTTCATCTGCCAAGCATGAGGAAATTCACGGCTCAGGTGGATTGCACAAGAATTTAGGTGTCCGAGATCTGACGGCCCTGGGTATAGCTGCCATTATTGGCGCAGGCATCTTCAGCACCATCGGATCTGCCAGTTATAACGGCGGTCCTGCAGTGGTCTTTTTATTTATATTTACAGCTCTGGCATGCGGTTTTGCCGCCTTTGCTTACGCGGAGTTTGCCTCCATGTTGCCCGTTTCAGGTAGCGCCTATACTTATTCATATGTAGCCTTTGGAGAGCTTATCGCCTGGATTATTGGGTGGGCACTGGTAATGGAATACGCCGTAGGCAATATCACGGTGGCAGTGTCCTGGTCCAGTTATTTCACCAGTTTGTGTGCCAGCGCCGGTTGGCATATTCCAGAGTGGGCGGCCATTGATTATGTGTCAGCGCATCAGGGATACGATGCGGCAGTCGCAGTCATCAAGGGAGGTCAAACCGAGGCGGATTTCAGCCAATCCCAACGGGAAGCGTACCTGGCCTGGCAATCGGCGCCCAAACTGGGTGGATTGCGCATGATTCTGGATATTCCGGCCATAGTGATGTCTATATTGATCACTGCTCTGGTGTATATCGGCATGAAAGAATCAAAAAATGCAGGCAACCTGATGGTAGTGTTGAAATTGATCGTAGTGGCTCTGGTAATCATCGTTGGGGCCGGATATGTGAATGTGGAAAACTGGCATCCTTTTGCCCCCAATGGTTTTGGCGGGGTCATGGCAGGCGTCTCTTCAGTTTTTTTTGCCTACATTGGGTTTGATGCGCTTTCTACCACTGCGGAAGAGTGCAAGGATCCTCAGCGCGATTTACCAAGGGCTATGGTGTATTCCATCATTATTTGCACCATTTTATACATTATTATTGCGTTGGTGCTAACCGGCATGGTTAATTACACCGAATTGGATGTGAACGATCCACTTGCTTATGTTTTTGAAAAAATCAACCTGAAATGGTTCTCTGGTATCATTGCAGTCAGCGCGGTGGTGGCCATGGCTGGGGTGTTTTTGGTGTTCCAACTGGGACAACCACGCATCTGGATGACCATGAGTCGCGATGGTTTGCTGCCCAAGCGTTTTTCCTATATCCATCCCAAGTTTCGCACACCAACGTTTGCAACAATTATTACCGGCTTTTTTGTGGTAATTCCGATGCTCTTCATTCCCAGCGACACCGTGTTGGACCTTTGCAGTATGGGTACGCTTTTTGCCTTTGTGCTGGTGTGTGGCGGGGTATTAAAGCTTCAAGTGCAGCCTGATGCCCCCCGGGGCAAATTCCGTACGCCGTACCTCAATGCCAAATGGATCTTCCCTCTTATGTTGGTCGCAGCAGGGTATTATCTGGCCGTACACAACCCAACAGATACCAAAGCCTGGGTGACCAACGAAAAACAGATGTATGGCGTGGAGGATTTCCTTCATCATGTGCCTGAAGCGCAAATTCCCGAACTGCAACGCTTCCTGAGCGCGCGCGATAGCGCAGGAATGGCTGCAGCGAATGGCGCCATTGGCGACTACCTCACCGCCCTAGAAGCTGATGCATACGTACGTACGGTAGAGGCTGCTCCGGTGCCGGATTCTGCCAAATTTGAGTCCGGCTGGTCGCTGTTTCAACATAAAATTCCCATGTGGCTGTTCATCCTGACCAGTCTGATAATGGCTGTATTGGCCTTCAGGCACAACCTGTCGCTGATCCCGATATTGGGTTTAGTATCCTGTTTCTACATGATGGCCCAAATTCCGGCAAAAAGCTGGGCGGGATTCTTCATTTGGCTGGTGGCCGGCCTGGTGATTTATTTTGGGTATGGGTATTCGAATAGTAAGTTGGCCAGATCCAAACAACAATAGTCAGATCTCAAGCTTTGGAAAATATGCTATCCCGGTTTGAGTTGCCACAGGTTTGGTGGATGATGCTGTTGATTTTTGTCAGTATGCAATCCTGTTCGGCTTTTCGTTCCAAAAAAGTTCGTAACGCCCAAAATATTCAGCGGGAGATTCGGGAATCGAAAGTTTTTGCACGGGCATTCAGCGGTTTTACGCTGATGGACGCCCAAACAGGGAAGACACTTGCCTCGGTAAATGATCAACATTTGTTTACTCCGGCATCGAACGCGAAAATTCTGACGTTAGCGGCTTGCCTGGAATATCTGGGCGACACCCTGCCAGGTATCAAAGTTGCACACACTACTGATCAACAATGGATTGTCAGAGGTACCGGAGATCCAACTTTTCTGCATCCGGAATATCAAGCGTGGCAACAACCATTTCAATGGCTGAAGGACCAACAAGCCCCCATTATTCTGGAGCGCCAATTGGTGCCTCGGTTCGGCTCTGGGTGGGCCTGGGACGATTATGTGCATGAATATTCAGCTGAAAGGTCTGATTTTCCCATTTACGGCAATGTGGTCACCTTCGAAAAAAGGGATGACCAATGGCGCAGCACCCCAAATATCTCTGGACTCTTCCCCTATGAACCTGGGAATGAATTATACCCTAATACATCCGGAATTTACCGGTTAGAACACATACCCTATTACTTTCTGAGCTTGCCAGATTCCGCTTATGCAACGGGATTTATTGACAAGGTCCCCTTTCCGGAGATGACGGGTGAAGAAGGTTTATTAGCCCGATTTTTGCCCGATACAATGGGTAAGCGCTTTGCGCATTTTTGTTTTCGCAATTTTCCCGGCTCTTGTGAAACAGAGCTGGATGGTCCCTGGCAGACTATTCATTCTGCCCCCTTAGATACTGTTTTACGCCACATGATGCACGAAAGCAACAATCTACTGGCGGAACAATTATTACTGATTTGCGCGGACCAGCGTTTTGACCAATTGAAGGAAGAGTTGGTCATTCAGGATATGTTGGGCAATTCTTTGGCTAACGTGAATCCTGTTCCGCGTTGGGTGGACGGATCCGGACTATCGAGGTACAACCTTATCAGTCCCGGGGGGCTGGCTTTGGTTTTGCGTCGGATGTGGCAAACGCAGCCACAGGATAAATTATTTTTCTATTTCCCGGCTCCAGGAGGAACAGGCACGCTGAAAGATTGGCCTGATAACAGTTCCTGGGTTGGCAAAACCGGCAGTATGAGCGGGGTAATGTGCCTAAGCGGTTACCTGAAGTCAAAAACCGGCAAAGTGCTGATTTTCAGTTTTATGCACAACAATTTTGCGGGAAGCAATCGCTCCTTGAAGGTGGAGATGCAGCGAATCCTGCAACTTATCCATGACCTGTATTAAAGGAGTGAAAATATCCAGTAGTGTTGTAAAAAAGACTCAATCTTCCGAAATCACATCCCGGGCAAAAAGTATCTTGTCTTTCCAGTAGGTGGACTGACTTACGTTTTCTACAATTACCCCCCGACTGGTGGTGCTGTGCACACAGGTGATCCCTTCAGGACCTCTTTTGACGACCAAACCTACATGCGAAACCTTTTTTTTGCTTTCTCCGAAAAAGATCAGATCGCCAGGCATCACATTTTCAAGGCGCACTTTCCGGCCCTCGGTGGCCTGGATGGCAGAGGCCGGTGAAACCTGTACGCCGTTTTCTTTCAAAACATAACTCGTAAAGCCCGAACAATCAAAACCGGTTTTAGGACTTTGGCCGGCATATTTATAGGTGGTGCCTATAAACTTTTTCCCATAGTCTATCACCTTCTGCCGAAAAGGAGTTGCAACTGCATTCGAATAAGCCTTGGAGACAGACTTGGATGCGGAGGTTTTTTTAGTCGTGTTACAGGCGGCAAATGCCATGAGCATGCCTAGTAGCAAAAAAGTTTTAGCTTGTGTCATGATTCTTAAAACTGAGGAGTTTTCCACTAAAGCGTGTTGAAGCAGACACTTTAGGATTATTTAACAAGTGGTGAACCACCTTTGTATCTAAAAAATTTGTTCACCCTTGTTTGCTTAATTCATGGCATCTACTTCCATGACCAATTCCAACAATAGCCGGATGTCCTGATAAAACTCATACACTACTTCAAAGTTGGTATTGGACTGGAAAAGTGAGGGTTCCAACAAGTTGCGATCCTGACGCAAAGCCAAATAAATTTTATCTCCAATGATGGAGAAGTAGATTTCCTTTTGTCGGTTGACCTCCTGAAAATGCTTTCTGAAACGCAATATGGCTCTTTGGAAGTCTTCAGAAATAACCTCTTTTACCTTGACATCTTTGGTAGCGTAGGTATCAAAAACCTTCTCAAATTCAGGCAAAATGCCACTTTTAACCCGGCGTCCGCCCAGCAAATGAAAAGCTCGCTCACTTCTGCTCAGATACTTGCGATATAAATCAGGCAAGGCCAATACACCTCCTTGCATATCCCAGCGCTGAAAATCAGCGATCAGAAAAATGCCGCTGAATACGGTGTCTAACCGGTTCCGGACCTCTGAAAACTCCTTAACCCTTAATTCACATGCCTCAAAGGGCGTTTCACGCACCTGTCCACGAATAAGGTCTTCCCCAACATAATCGTCCGTACTTGTAAAAATTCGGCTTTCAAGAAACTTCCCCGGGGGTATAAAGCCTTTTTGTTCATACCCATCAAATGTAAAATTCACATCATTGTCGATGAAATCAAGGAGTAGCGTTACCAGCCTGGGCTTGAATTCTTTGTAAAAAACCTGAACCCTGAACCCAAGATAGGTAATCCAAAGTCCAACAGGAATGAACAAAGCCAATGTAATCACAAAAATGGACACATAAACCTGCAGTACTACTATTCCCAGCATCAGCAATACGGAAATGAGTAACAAGCGCAACAGCCTTCTACGGCGCTGCTCCATGTTTTGCAGCTCCGGATGAATGCTCTGATTATAAAACAAACGGAAATTATGATAGGCCGAATCCATGCTCAAAAGTAACTCCTTAAGAGAAAATTTCATGCAAATGTTGAAAACTTACCCTTTTTCATTCCTGCAGACTCAATTATCTTCGCCCTCTTTTCAGGTGCACACTGTTCACCGATTTTGTGATGTATTCTATACTGGATTGACTGACTCATGAGGCTTAAATCATTGGAAATCAAAGGGTTTAAATCGTTTGCCAACGAAACAATACTGCATTTCAATGCGGATGTTACCGGCGTAGTAGGTCCCAATGGTTCTGGTAAAAGCAATGTGGTAGACGCCATTCGCTGGGTATTGGGCGAACAAAAAAGCAGTCAATTGCGACTGGATAAGATGGCGTCTGTGATTTTCAATGGCACCAAAAGGCGGAAAGAGGGCCAGATGGCCCAGGTAACCCTCACCTTTGACAACACAAAGAACATTCTGCCAACGGACTATACTACCGTTGCTATTAGCAGGATTTTATATCGAAGCGGGGAAAGTGAATACCGCTTGAATGGCGTTACCTGCCGGCTAAAAGATATCACTTCACTCTTTCTGGATACCGGCATTGGCGCAGATAGTTATGCAATTATTGCCTTGAACATGGTGGAAGACATGCTTTCTGACAGGGAGCAGGCTCGCCGTCGAATGTTTGAACAGGCAGCAGGAGTAAGTAAGTATAAGGCCAGAAAGCATGAAACGCAGCAAAAACTGGAAGCCACAGCTGCCGACCTGGATCGGGTAGAAGATCTTCTGTTTGAGATTTCCGACCAATTGAAAAAACTGGAAAAGCAGGCAGATCGGGCGCAAAAGTATTATGAACTGAAAGCCGAATACAAAACCATCAGCATTGAACTGGCGGTACACAACCTTGCACGGCACAAGAAAACATATAAGGAATTAGAAGGTCAGATAACCAGGGAGGAAGATAACTATCGGAGTACCGAGGCCATGGCCCGCCTACTGGAAGCAGACACAGAGGCCAAACGCAAAAGTCATACCGACAAGGAAACGAGCCTAAGCGATCAGCAACAGGAAGTTAATCAGCTCACCGGTAGGATACGGGGGAAAGAGAATGAAAAAGCGATGCTGGAGCAAAAACGTACTTTCATCAATAATGACCTGCACAGATTAAACGATCAGGTTACCCAAAATACTCAAACCCTCCGATCGCTGGAAGACGAAATTGAAGGCTATCAGACGGATGTGAATTATGAACGGAATCAGGAGGCCGAATTTGAAATTGCCCTGAATGAAGCGCAAAAGAATTTGGAAAAAGTACGCGCTGACCACAACCTGATGAAAGGCAACCTGGATGAATTCATCAAGGAACAGCAAGGTTTGGAGCGGGAAATAGTAGAATTGGAAAAAACCAAAGCTATTCAAACCAGCCAAATAGAAAGTTTGAAGCGGGACGTTGAACGCACACTTGGAGACATCGCGCTTCGAAGAGCGGAAATGACAACGCTGGAAAAAAACCTGGCCGAGCAACATAAGGCAGAAAACCAGCAATCAGGCAAAATAGGCGATCTGGAAACCGTTGAAAACAAACGGAAAAGTGATCTGGAAGTGGCTGAAAAACAACAAGATACGCTTTCCAAAAAGCTTGCCGACCATAATCGCGCCTTGGATGCCCGAAGGAATGAATTCAAACTCACCAAAAGCATGGTGGAGTCATTGGAAGGGTTCCCTGAAAGTATCAAATTTTTGAGTCAGGACAAGGAGTGGGCCAAGCGTTGTCCGCTGCTGTCAGATATGCTATATGTGCAGGAAGCGTACAGGATTGTGATCGAGAATTACCTGGAGAATTACCTCAATTACTATGTGGTTCCTGATGCAGCAGAAGCCATGAAAGCCATTGGCTTACTCGGGCAAAGCCAGAAAGGTCGCGCCAACTTTTTCCTGCTGGATGCTTTTAAAGATTATCAGCCACCATTATCGTTGTTTGCCGGCGGAGTTAGGGCTGTAGATGTAGTGGAGGTGGAGCCACAGTTCAGGCCGTTAATAGAGTATTTGCTGGAAAACGTAGTGATCTCTGAAGATTCAATGCCTCCTGCGCAGTCAAGTGGGGATTTGGTTGTTTTATCCAAAGCAGGCACATATGTGAAACGGAAATTCTCTCTGAGTGGAGGTTCGGTTGGGCTTTTTGAAGGCAAAAAAATTGGGCGGAAGAAAAACCTGGAGATGTTGGATACGGAGATTAAAAAACTGGAGGGTACAGAAAATCAGTTGAATACGCAGTTGAATACGCTCCGTGCCCATATTAGCGCATTACGTAATTCAGATCAATCTCAGGCCCTGCAAAAAGAACGTGAGATTCTGAACCGATTAAGTCAGGAAAAGGCAGGAATGCAGGCAAAATTGGACAACATTGCAGCTTTTGTTGCCAATTTTGACGCGCAAGCCGGCGATGCCAACCAGCGTATCCAACACCTGACGGAAAATAACACACATATCGAACAACAACTTTCCGGGAAAAATGCGGCGGCAGAGGCACTCCGGGAACGCCTAAATAATGCGGATGGCTCTTTCAGGGATGTGGCAGAACAACTGAGTCATGCCAGTGCCCAATACAATCAAAAAAACATTGAGTTCATCCGCCAGCAAAACAAGGTTAATACGCTGCGTCAGGAGCTTACATTCAGGGAAAACCGAAGGAATGACCTGCGTCAATCCATGGCAAATGCACAATCCTCCCTGGCAAAGAATACAGATGAGTTAAGCTTGATTGAATCCGAAATTCTACGTTTTGCGCAGGAGTTAACCGAATCTTATAAAGAGAAAAAAGAAAAAGAAGCCGCTTTGAGTGGGGTAGAGCAGGCGTACTTCAAAGCACGTAACGAAATTCACGAACTGGAAAACAAGCAACGTGAAAATTTCCGGAAACAGCAGGATCTACAAGTATTAGTAAACCGCCTGAAAGAAAAATTCAACGACGTAAAATTTGAAATTACAGCCATTGGTGAACGGCTAAGGGCGGAATTCGGTATCGGTGTCAATGAAGTAATCAATCAGGATCCTAATCCGGCTTTTCAAACGGAAACCCTGGAGCGAGATGTCAATAACCTGAAACGCCGGCTGGATAATTACGGCGAAATAAACCCCATGGCTATTGAAGCGTATAATGAGATCAAGGAACGCCATGATACCATTGCAGGACAGCGGGATGATATTCTGGCAGCCAAAGAGAATCTCGTTCAAACCATGAAAGAGATTGAGGAAACGGCTACAGCCAGATTCCTCGAATCCTTTGCTCAGGTTCGGGAAAACTTTATCACGGTGTTCCGAACCCTTTTCACGGAAGAGGATACCGCAGATTTGTTGTTAACCAATCCGGACAATCCGTTGGATTCGGATATCAATATTATTGCAAAGCCCAAAGGCAAGCGACCTCAAACCATCGCCCAGCTATCCGGTGGAGAAAAAACACTCACCGCAACAGCCCTGTTGTTTGCATTGTACCTGCTCAAGCCTGCACCATTTTGTATTTTCGATGAGGTGGATGCTCCATTGGATGATGCTAATATTGAGAAATTCAACCGGATTATACGCCAGTTTTCAGCGCAATCCCAGTTTATCGTGGTAACCCACAATAAGGCTACCATGGCCGCTGTGGATACCATCTATGGCGTGTATATGCCAGAACAAGGAGTATCTGCCGTGACTCCGGTAGATTTCCGCAAATTGAATCACGAGGCATTAGTATTTGAAGCAGGGTAGGGGGGCGCTAATCGTATTTCCTAGCGATTACGCCATATTTTTCCAATATATTGACTTTCAATAGGTTGTCAGTGATCAACCTAATGGATTTTACCCCTAAATACTGTAAAATTTTTCCTGCAGCACTAAAATCCCTTGCGTCTTTAGCATATCCTGCCGCCTCATAAGCCTCTGCCTGTGTATACCCCGCTTTTTTATAGGCCTGGCTTTTCATAAGCGCCAAATGGCCGTTGCCTTTACCTTCCTGATCCATCAGGATCAAAATGCCATGGCCTTCCTTTTCCATTAGTTTTTGTGCCGATTCCATTTGAGACCGACAATCGCACTCAATACTATTGAAAACATGCCCATAAATGCAGGAGGAATGAATCCTGCATAGGATATCTTCTTTGTCTTCCGGCGCCCCCAAAAGCATCACTATAACCTCTTTTTGTCCGTCGTAAAACAACATTTCCCGGTACTCACCGAATGCTGTTGTCAGGGTTCCTTCTGCCAGTTTGCTTACCATCGTTGTTCAGATTTTTTGTTAAAGGTTGTTAGATAGTCAGCACTCACTTAAATATATCTAATATGTTTTCATACATTTGCTTTAACGGTGAAGCTAATGAGCCATTTTTTGGATCATAATAGCGGCAGCAACCTACGATTATAATACAAGCGCAGGTTGATTCACCGACATAATCAATTATAACCTTTCCCGCCATGCATAAGTTACCTTCTTTTATTTTATTGGTTTTTTTTGCTATATGTTGTAGCCCAGAAATCGCAAAAAGTCAATGTTCAGTTCCATCAGGATTCTCTACCTATCCACCTCTGGCGTCATCGGCTGCAACAGTCAAATGGACGTCAGTACCTGGTAATAATTATCAATTACGGTATTGGGAAAGTACCAATCCTTCCGAAAAGACCACTATTGACCAGACTAATTCATCTCCTTTTGCCTTGCGGGGCCTCAAAAAAAATACATCTTACAAAGTAGAGATACGGGCTGTTTGTGGGGTTTCAATGTCTAACTGGTCAACACAAATCGGTTTTATTACCTCAAATAGTTCGGGTTCATGTGGCACTCCAACCGGTGTAACCTCCGCGCTTGTTGGAAGTAATGCAGTAAAGGTACAATGGACATCAACAGGATTACACGGCCTTAGATATAGAAAAGTTGGCCAACCAGAATGGTTTATTCCCGCCGGGGCTATGAATACTTCAAGCACTTCCTTCACCATTTCATCCTTAACGCCGGGTTCATATGAAATTGAGGTGAAACGAAATTGCAGTACTACAGCCAGTTCTGCAGTTAAGCTTACGATCCAAATCCAGAACCCCTGTGGTACTCCGGCTGCACCACAGGTGACATCCGATATTTATCTGGCAACCATTGCTTTGCCAGCAAGTTCCGGAATCAGCGCATACCGTGTAGCCTATAGAGCCGGGCAAGTGGGTGTTTGGACAGAAACAGGCCCCATTAGCGCCGGGCAACTGTTTCAGCTTGCACCTTTGCTACCAGCCACCTTATATCAGGCTCGGATTCAGGCCATTTGCCAGAACGGTCTAAGCGATTATTCTGCTGTAACCAGTTTCGCAACATTGCCGGAACCAGTATTGTCCTGTTTAGCAGATAAAGATGCCGGCAAGAATCTGACGAATGACCAATTGCTTGCTGTAAAAGCACACTATAATCGCCCAAGTCCATTTTCTTTCGGAGAAATGATTGGCATCAACGACGGCGGCTTGATTTTTCGTTCTTTCCAAAATCAGGCATCGAACCAGATTACCCAACTAACGCGTCATTTTCGTAATTTTCACACCATGGATGAGGATTTTGACGCATCACTCACTGATTATAACAGCAACATAAAGCCCAAAAACACGGTTCCGGAAGGAACTCCGGCTAATATTGGATACAACAAAGGTTTGTACCAACTTTACCACAACACGCATGGCTTTAGCGGTATAACCGCCGCCACCGAAATATTACAATATGCACCGCAATCCTGGAAAGACAAAATCTTCCGGGAGAGCGATTGGTCTGTACTAGGTCCGGCAGGCATACGACTGTCGTTTAAAAATTACACCAAATCCTTTATTCAACATTTTGCGCCCCCTAATGGAAGTAATCAGCAACTTTTGGCGGCCAATTTTCAGGTAGGTAATGAACTTTGGGATTACCCCGTTAAGTCTGATTACCAGGATTTACTTTTGGGTGCATGGGATGCCTTTAATGAAATATATGGACCAAGATCTCAGGGGGGCTGGAAAATGCGACTGATTGTAGGCTCATTCCAGGCTTACCGCGATGGTAATTGCAATACATTTCTTAGAGATGTATCCAATTGCAATGGAGATCTGAAAAGGCATGACCATATTGGGGATTATTTGAACGTAAATCCAGCCAATTGCATGCTTTTGAAGGATGTCGGAGCCATAGATTGTCACCCCTATAGTTTTAAAACAGGGACTATCACCTGGACCCACCCGGAGGATCCCGATTCAGAAACCCGGCAAATTGCTTCTTTGGCGGCTTGGTTAAAGGAAAATCGTAATGAACAAACAGGCATCCTGGCCCAAACCACTTTATGGAGTTCTGAGTTTGGATTTGATAGTTATACCGTAGGGGAAAAAACACAAGCTGCCTACCTGTTAAGAGGTCTTTTTCTGCACAGCAGATTTCATTTTGAAAAAGTGTTTTTTTATAATGCTTTTGATGCTACCTACCCAAACGGGCCTGGTTATGACGGTTTGTATGGAAGTTCCGGTTTGTGGCGACAGGGCAAGAATGGGCCTTGGCCATCTCCACTGGAACAACATAATGCCACGCCTAAGCCAGCCTGGCATGGCCTGATGGACCTGAAGTCCAGGTTTGGAGAGCATGTGTTCTTTGGCGTATTGGCTGAAAATCAGGATGTCGTATCCATCCTGATGGCCAAACCAGACAGCACTGATCCGTTTATCGTGTTTTGGTCGCCCAAGGCCACCACAGATGCAAATGCCGATCAAAATGTGGCCGTATCGCAGGCAATTAGCTGGCAACAGTGGCTTCCGGCCGGCTACCGCCTCGAGGGAGACATGGCGCAGTTGTTTGCCCATAGTGAAAATGCCGGCTGGTTTTTCGATGCCTGCTCAGGCGCACAATGCGGTACTGCCCAGATTAAAACTGTCAGAAGATACCCGGCATTTGTCAGGCTTGTGTCTTGCAATGGCTGCATGAATGTTACCAATCCCGGGCAGATAGCAGCGCCTGCGGTAAGCTCTGGTACGTCGCCGTTTGATCCGGATGTGATTCAAAATCAATCAGATGCAAATGGTGGTGATTTGGCAAGCCCAATCGTTTATCAATGGCAAAGCTCATTAGATCAAACCCTTTTCGCAAATATACCAGGAGGCATGTCAGCCACTTATGATCCTCCAGTGCTGAATCAAACCACCTATTTCCGACGAGGCGCCAGGCGCTTGCAGTGCACGGAATGGGTGTACAGTTCTTCCATTGGTATCACCATCAATCCGGTCAGCAGCTGCCCGGTCATCAGTCGTTTTGAGCGAAAAGCGCATTTCATGAGCAACTGCAATCCTCAAGGTGATTACTACTTTGAGATTCAGGTTGATCAGGTTAATGCTGATGTAACGGTAGAACTCGATAACCTGCCAAGTAACGGCATCAATATTCCGATGTCTTTACTCAATGGTGTTGCGTTTACCACGGGCAGTTTCCAGACGCATGTTCAGTATATAGATGCCCAAACTTCCCGCTGGCATATTAAAGCCAATAATGGCTCAAGTCAGGTGTTGAGGTTATACTATTGCTGGGCAAATAATTACCCGCCGGCAGCACAATCCAGTGCCACCAATTTTTGCAATAATCAGGTCTTGTATTGTTCAGAGGCTTTCAATGATCCGGGCTCTGAAAACAGAACTCTGCAGGGTACTTTAACCGGCAACCTGACCATGTGGCCTAATCCTGGTGCAGAACAATTGTATCTTACCATTGGAGAAATTGCCCCTGAAAACGCTATAAGGGCAGACATTTGGTCTTCCACGGGTCAGTTGATGCAGAAAGTTTGGTTGCTTCCTGGCCAAACGTATGCCCTCCATACACAAACCTGGCCAGCCGGAATGTATGTGGTGTCTGTTTGGCTGAATGGGGTTTTGGAAAGAGGGATTTGGGTAAAGAGGTAGTTTTTTTTACCGCAGAGACGCAGAGGATATGTAATCAATCTCCTCTGCGTCTCTGCGACTCCGCGGTAAAAAAAACTTCGCACCTACTTCATCTTAATATACACACGAGCCGCCCCCTTCAATTTATACTCCGGGAGCTCATCTGGCTGCCCCATATTTTGGGTGTCCCAGATGCGCAAGGTATCACCTCTAAGTTGCCAGCCAAAAGCAACCGCCTCGGCCTCCTGCCCTTTTTTAGCCATATTCATCAGGTTCATGGGAGGTGTGGTGATACAACTGCTGCCTACGCCGGCAATCCAGGGTTCGTACATGTCGAATTCTCCAAAATTCACCATGCTGCCGTCTGCGCGCAATTCAGATACTGAGGTAGTGGCCATTTCACCTTTTTTCGTTTGGTATTGGTAGTTGCCTGCCAGGCGAACCTGAGCAAGTCGGAGAGTAAGGCCGTCCATATTGGTGGTGCTCACCTCGTCCCTGGCGACGAACGCTTTGGGCCAATATTCCAATGACTGACCCGTAAAGGTGAAATGGAGTTCGCCGGTTTTATCGTCTAAGGTAGCCGTTATCGGGTTTTCTTCCAGGCCCTGGAATTTGATACTCAAGGTGTTAGGGCCGGTAACTGTAAAGATACCAATACCAGCGTCCGACATGCAGGATGTGATGATGACTGTGTCTTTGTTGGAAAAAATCAACTCACCACAATCCAGGTATGAAAGCGTGTCAACTACGTTTGCAGCAAACAAGGCATCATGATAGGGTTTGCTCACCCAGTATTTGTGTTTCAGGATCCCGGATGCATCGGGGGTTGCAGGGGCAGGAGCAGCAGGTTGGTTTTGACAAGCAATAAGAAAGAGTTGCGTTGTGATGACAAAAAGTAAAATGCGTTTCATGAAAAGGTTGGCAGTAAATTTGAATGATGAATATTAGAGCCGGCAAATGTAAACAGCGTCTTTATTTAGTGGAGAAACAATGAAGTAACTGACCGTATGCCGGATTTTCAAAATTTTCAAAAACTACTTCAGAACCATGAAATTTCTTTTTACCGCAGGACTTTTAGCACTTGTTATGATCAGTCGGATGGCAGCTCAGGACAGTCTTTTAACCTTGGCGCCTAAAACCGGGTTTACCATGAAAACAATTGAAGGGGGGCGTTTTCTTATGGGGGCGCCAGAAAAAGTGTTGGAGCGGGATGATGATGAGTGCCAGTATCTGGATTCTGTGCCCAGTTTTAAAATTGGTGTTTTTGAGGTCACTCAGGCAGATTGGCGATCGATTGTGGGCAAATACCCGGATACAATGCCATTTGTCTGCGATCAATGCCCTATGATTAATGTATCCTGGAACGATATTCAAATATTTTTAGAATATCTGAACGCAAAAACCGGACAACAATACAGGTTACCTACCGAAACAGAATGGGAGTTTGCTGCAAAAGGAGGCAACCTGAGCCGGGGTTTTGTGTATGCCGGAAGCAACGACATTGCTCAAAGCGGATGGTATGTCCAAAACGCCATGTTTACCCCTCAGCCTGTTGGTCAAAAAATTGCCAATGAACTTGGACTATATGACATGAGCGGTAATGTTTGGGAGTGGTGCCAGAATACTTACACCCCTTATCCATGCGATACAACAACTTCTGGACCAAACAAGTCCAGGGTTATCCGAGGAGGCTCATGGTTAAGCAATATTGTATTGCGCACTACCGTCAGGAGCTATAATGGGGCCTATACCAGATCGGTGGATTTAGGCTTTAGGCTGGCACAAACAATCAGATAATAGTTTTACTCCATAAAATTACTTGACACTAACAAAACAGTCTTTACATTTGAAACTCCAAAAGCCAGATCCCGTTATTCTTTTACTCAGCGCAAATAAAAACAAATTATATGTCGAAAAACGTCAGAAACCTGTCGTTTCGCAAGGGAATGGAAGATAACCTGTTCGAAAATCTGGCCGAAACTCCATCGGAAAAAGGCGGATTGGATCAGGAGAAGCTCCAAAGCCTTGCAGATAAATACCTGATTGGAACTGCCAATACCTACGGCGCGGCCACCTTTTATGATTTCCTGAATCCGGAAAAAAGTAACAAAAAAGTTTTTGCCTGCTCCGGTAGTGCTTGCATGCTTGCAGGCACCCAGGATGGCCTGCACCATTCCCTCGAAAAGCACTTTGACTCCTCCGAAATCGGAGAAGTATATTGCCTGGGGCGTTGTTACGAAAACAAGGCTTTCCACTACAATGGTCTGAACTATTCCGGCGATGATATAGCCCAAATCGAATCGCTTAAATCCGGTAAAACAAAGGCGCTTCCTGACCATTATCATGTTGGATCCATGGGGAAGGGTATTCTTACTGACCCCAAAATCACGCATGAGATATGTGAGCGTACACTCACTCAATTGCTGGAACGGGATCCGGATGCACTTTTAGAAGAAATATCCGCTTCTGGTTTACGTGGAAGGGGTGGCGCGGGCTTTCCGTTATCCATCAAGCTTGCCGGAGTAAAAAAAGAAGTTGCGGATCAAAAATATATCGTTTGCAACGCCGACGAAGGCGATCCAGGTGCTTTTTCCGACCGCTATTTGATGGAGCAAAGAGCCCATTTGGTGTTGTTTGGTATGGCGATCAGTGGATACATTACCGGAGCAACAGAGAGTGTACTGTATATCCGGGCCGAATACCCGGAGGCCATTGACATTACCAGACAGGCAGCCGAGTCTTTCAATCAGCTTTACCCATATACCAAGGCCAATGGCGAAGTGGTAAACCACAAGATATATGTGGTAAAAGCCCAGGGCGCATACATCTGCGGCGAAGAGACTGCGCTGTTGTCTTCTCTTGAAGGTTTACGTCCCGAAGTGCGAACGCGTCCACCGTTCCCGGTACAATACGGGTTGTTTGGCAAACCTACTGCTGTAAATAATGTAGAAACGCTTGCTAATCTGCATTTTATCCTCACCGAAGGAGGCGCTGCTTACAAAGCCATTGGCACAGCAAAATCTTCCGGCACCAAACTGCTTTCTCTGGACAGCCATTTCAATCGGCCTGGATTATATGAAGTGGATATGGGCACACCGCTCTCCGTTGCCATTAAAGAATTGGGAGGTGGTCATAAAGAACCTGTAAAGGCGTTCCATATTGGCGGGCCATTGGGCGGATTGGTTCCAATGAGCAAGATCGATGACCTGACCATAGACTTTGAAACCTTTGCAGCCAATGGTTTCTTGCTCGGACATGCCTCCATATTGAGCATTCCGGAACGGTTCCCATTGGTTCAGTATCTAGAGCACCTGTTTGCGTTCACTGCCCATGAGAGTTGTGGCAAATGTTTTCCCTGCCGGATCGGATCCACACGCGGCAAGGAATTGTTGCAAAAAGCCCAGGGTGGCAATTACAAAATCGATCGCGAGCTTTGGAACGACCTGATTGACACCCTCGAAAAAGGCTCGCTTTGCGCCCTGGGCGGAGGCCTGCCCCTGCCGGTTAAAAATGCGATGCAATACTTCCCGGAAGAACTGGGAGTTTATTTCAAATAAACGGTTTGAAGCCTGATTTTCAAACAAGTAAACAGATCTAGCTTATGTCTAACATCACCACCACAGTCGCCTACATAAACGAAAAGCCCTACGTTTTCGAACCGGGCGAAACCATATTGCAGTTCACCCGCCGCCATTGGGGAAAAGACAGTATTCCCACGCTTTGCGACGCTCCCAACCTCGAAGCCTTTGGGGCCTGCCGGGTGTGCAGCGTGGAAGTAGCGCTGGAACAAAACGGTCCGCGCCGCACCAAAGCCTCCTGCCATACCATGGTGGAGCAAGGGATGTTCATCTACACGGAATCGCCCTCCATCCAGAAACTGCGCAAAAACATCATCGAACTGGTGCTCACTGACCACCCGCTCGATTGCCTCACCTGCGAAGTAAATGGCAACTGCGAATTGCAGGACACTGCCGCCCGCGTGGGCATCCGCAAGGTGCGTTATCCGGATGGCAAAAACCACCTCGAGCGGGAAAAAGACCTCAGTCACCCGTACATGACCTCCGATATGTCGAAGTGTATCATGTGCTACCGTTGCGTGCGCGCCTGCGACGAGGTGCAGGGCCAATTGGTACTGAGCGTGGCCGGTCGAGGATTCGACAGCAAGATCATTAAAGGCATGGATCAAAGTTTCTTTGAATCCGATTGTGTTTCTTGCGGAGCTTGTGCTCAAGCCTGTCCTACTTCCGCTATTTCCGATATTTATGAATCCAAGGCTTTGGTTGGCCAGGACAAGGTGCGCACTGTTTGCACCTATTGTGGTGTGGGCTGCAACCTGGAAGTAAGTGTAAAAGACGGAAGCATCCTGAGCATTCAGGCGCCCTGGGATGCCGAAGTGAATCAGGGACATACCTGTCTGAAAGGCCGTTACGCCTTCTCCTTCTACAACCACCCGGAACGCCTGCAATACCCCATGATTCGGCGCAATGGCGAATTGCAGCGGGTGAGCTGGGATGAGGCCTACGATTACATTGCCGAACGGCTAACCGACATCAAGTCTAAATACGGTCCGGATTCCATTGGCGGCATTTCTTCTTCCCGCTGCACCAATGAGGAAAACTACCTCATGCAAAAATTCATCCGGGCGGTGATCGGCACCAATAACATCGATGGCTGCGCCCGGGTATGTCACTCGCCAACCGCCATCGGCATGCAGCGTTCCTTCGGAACGGGAGCTGCCACCAACTCTGTGGCGGACATCAAGGAAACCGATTGCATCATGGTCATCGGCGCCAACCCGACGGAAGGTCACCCGGTTACCGGCGCCAAGCTTCGCCAGTTTGCCATGAAAGGCAAGCCGACCATCGTGGTAGACCCTCGCCGCACGGAACTGGCCAAATATGCCACCATTCACCTGCAGTTGCGCCCGGGTACCAACATCGCCGTGCTGGATATGATGTTGTACTACATCATCAAAGACGGCCTGATGAAGGAAGATTTCATCGAAGCCCGGACGGAAGGTTATGAGGAATTCAAACGCAACATCCTGAACATCAACCTGGATGAGCTGGAGGAAGTATCCGGCGTGCCACGGGAACAAGTGCGTGAAGCGGCTAAATTGTACGCTTCTGCCCCCAAAGCGATGTTGTTCCACGGATTGGGCGTGACGGAGCACTACCAGGGTACCTACACCGTGATGCAGATTGCCAACCTGGCTATGATCACCGGCAACGTGGGCAAACCCGGCTGTGGCGTAAACCCGCTTCGCGGACAGAATAACGTACAAGGCATGGCAGATATGGGTGTTCAGCCTTATCAGGGCGCCGGTTACCTCGATATCACCGACCCCAAGGTGAACGAACTGTACAACAATTTCTACGGGGTAAAAGTCCCCATGGAAGCCGGCCTCAAGATTCCGCAGATGTACGACGCCATGATTGAGGGCAAATTCAAGGCCCTCTGGATCATGGGCGACGACCTGGTGCAATCCGACCCGAATACCAACCACGTACTGAAGGCAATCAACAACCTGGATCTGCTCATTGTACAGGAGATTTTCATGACCGAAACGGCCAAACATGCCGATGTGATCCTGCCTGCGGCCTCCTTCCTGGAAAAAGAAGGCACCTTCACCAATGGCGAACGCCGCATTCAGCGCGTGAACAGGGTAGTGGAGCCCATCGGTGAAACCAAGTCTGACGGTCAGATCATGGTAGACATCATGAACCGGATGGGCTACAAACAGGCGCCCTACACCGCCAAAGGCATGCTGGAAGAGATTTCACAGATCGTTCCGTTCTTCGCGGGCGTGAAGTGGGACGAACTGGGCGAGCAGGGCAAACAATGGCCCGTTCAGCCGGATGGCACGGATACCAAAATCCTCCACACCGATACCTTCAAGCGTGGCAAGGGCAAGTTCCAGTTCCGCGAATATGTGGAAAGTCCGGAAATTCTGACTTATGGCAAGGATTATCCCTATATCTTGACCACTAACCGCGTACTGGAACACTACAACGCCGGCACCATGACCCGCCGCACGCCCAACCTGGAAATCGTGACCGAGGATGTGGTGATCATTCACCCGGAAGATGCCGCCAAGCACAACATCGGCGAAGGCGATTGGGTGTGCATTGAATCAGACCGCGGCAAGGTGGATATCAAAGCCCGCATTTCAGACGAGGTGAAACCGGGCGTGATCAGCACCACTTTCCACTTCCCGGAATTGTTGGTCAACATCGTTACCTCCAGCATCAGCGACAGCGAAGCCAAGTGTCCTGAATTTAAAGTGGTGGCGGTAAGGATTCGGAAGGCCAGGAGGGTAGAGGAAAGGCATGCGAAGGTGGAGGCATGATAAGTTGATTGGGCCGAACACACATAATTTTGCCCTGCTTGGGTCTTCCCGATGAAGTCGGGAAGACCCAAGCGAGGCAGTGGGATGCTGGGTGTCCTTGATATGGGGAAGACCCGGCGAGGCGGAAACACGAATCAACGGCATTTGCCCAAAATTATATGCTCGATTTTAAAGAAAAAGCCAACCTGATCTGGAAAGTCGCGGACTTGCTGAGGGGGGATTACAAACGCAGCGACTACGGAAAGGTCATCCTGCCCATGACTGTCCTCCGCCGCTTAGATTGCGTACTGTCGCCGCCCGCTAGCGCGAAGCTACCCAAAACCCCAAGCCAAACGCACGCTGGCGCGATGTTTCAACATCGTGACATACTATTCCTGTAGGCTTTGCCGACAACTACGGCACAGATTTTAGCGTTACGACAGTAGCATCCTTAATTTTTGATGTAACTTTGATGACCCGAACAACCAATGAAATGGGTGTCAAGTAGAAAATCCGTGACCAGCAGGGAATTGTTCCACATTGGACTAAAGCTCCCACCTTGCGTTTGTCGGCATAGCCGACAGGGATACTCGGCACGAGGCTGAAGCCATCGCGCCAGCGTGCGTTGAGTTTAGGATTGAGTAGCTTCGTGCTAGCGGGAAGACCCGACGAGGTGGTATTTGGGCCCCACTAACGCGAAGCTCCCAAATCCCAAGCCCAACGCACGCTGGCGCGATGTTTCAACATCGTGACATACTATTCCTGTCGGCTTTGCCGACAACCACGGCACGGATTTTAGCGTTACCCAGTTTTTATGACCAATCATATTCACTTTATAGCTGCAGGACACCATTTCTTCGCTAAAAAATCGTATATTTGCAGATAAAACTACTGAAGTCATGACTGTCACTATCGAAACATCGGGCATTCAAGAAATTGAGCAACTGCTTCAAGTACTTAAGTCTCTAAATATCAAAACTATAAAGGTTCAATCATCGCCCATCG
Source organism: Saprospiraceae bacterium (assembly GCA_044347755.1). Classification (GTDB taxonomy): domain Bacteria; phylum Bacteroidota; class Bacteroidia; order Chitinophagales; family Saprospiraceae; genus M3007. Next base: position 16,065 of record JBIKUE010000003.1, on the reverse strand, counting down.
TTCTCACTCCATGTATTACAAGAGGCGATAAAAGGTTAGACCCTAAAGAACTTTTCGGCATTTGGAAGGACAATCCGAGGACAATTGAGCAAATCCGTTCAACTGGCTGGAAGCGTAATTGGAATATTTGAAATGGTACTTTGTGACACAAATATTTTTATTAGCGCCTTCAATGGCAGGACTGAAACCATAGATCAGTTGGACAAAATTGGGTTTGCTGAAATTGCCTTGTCTGCCGTCACAGTCATGGAACTTTTTCAAGGTATGGGCAATAAGAAGGAGCTTGCTCAAATGAAAAAGAGAATAAAGTTTTATGATGTCGTTCAGATTGACAACGCCGTCTCTGAAAAAGCAATCGAGTTTATTGAAGCATACAGCCTCAGCCATGGTTTGAAAATACCAGATGCTATAATTGGAGCTATTGCTGTGGTACATCAGATACCGCTATACACCTATAATTTGAGGGATTTTGACTTTTTGCCAGGTATAATCCTTTATAAGCCAGCGTAAACTTTGGCTTCGCCGGCAAACGCGGCGGCCCGCAAGCGCGAAGCTCTCAAATCCCAAGCCCAACGCACGCTGGCGCGATGTTTCAACATCGTAACATACTATTCCTGTCGGCTTTGCCGATAACCGCGACCCAGCTAGCGCGAAGCTCCCAAATCCCAAGCCCAAGGTATTCAATCCAAAAAGTTAGCAGGTTCTCAACCGCCGCACTTGTGTCTTCCGACTTCATCTGGACAGGTCTTGATCTACTGTGTGCACATTAAAATGGTTGATAATCAATGTTTATATGTGCAACGTGGGCTTCCCTTTATGCTGCGACCCAACCACTTAGCGTGGACGGATCTTCACAAGAAGACAGGTATTTGAGTCCTCCTCCTCCCTCATGTACTCTTCAATCATGTAATTTCTTCTCCGCCCCTTCCTACCGCACCAACGTAACATCTCCTGAATACGTCACACTTTCTCCATCCAGGAAAGCAATTGTAGCTACCCAAACATAGACTCCGGGCAACATGGGTTGGCCACGGTGTGTGCCGTCCCAACCGGCATTCATATCATTGACGCCGACATCCATTGCCTCAAATATCTTTTCGCCCCAGCGGGAAAAAACAGCCAGGTTGGATATCCGGGTGAAACGGTCACCGGAAGGATAGAAAAAGGTGTTCTCCACGTTTTCAGCATCAGGATTGAAAACATTTGGAAAATACACCCGTTTGTTTTTTGCTACGGTTAATTGCACTGTAGCGGAGTCAAAACAGCCCAGTTCGTTTTCCACGCGCAGGGTGTACGTTATGTCATTGAAAGGACGCACCCAGGTCTCAGGACAGGTGAGGCAGCGCACAGAGCCTGGTTGTGGGTCCATCCACTGGTAAAACGTCTGGTCGCTGGTGTTGATCACCTCGCTTCGCAAATACAGGCTGTCGCCAAGCTGCAGGGAGCCGGGGCCTTCGTTCTGGAGTAACTCCAGCGAAATGGACGAATACACCACCTCATAAAAGACATAGGCGGTGTCGCAACCGGCCGTAAGCATGGCCCAGTAATTACCTGGAGTGGTCACGTCAAAGACTGGCCCGGTGCTGCCGTCCTGCCAGGTGTACTTTAGCACGCTGCCGATGGATGCCCCATAAGAGCTGGCGTCAAGTGAAACAACCTCTACACCCTCGCAAAGGGCTTTTTTCAGGAATATGCTGTCGAAAGCTAACTCACGGATAATCAGCATGGTACTGTCATCCTTTATCGGAGTAGCGGGGTTGTCAGACACCCGTTTGCCGCCGAGTGCTGCCGGCAGGTTGTACAACACGGCCTGATTTCGGTAAATGCCGGGCGCCGCCGGACCGGTATTCACCAGTATTTTGATCTCAAATTTGCCATTGGACAAGTCCATGTCCTCAATCGCAAAAAAACTGTCGCCTGGCTGACTGGTCACGTTGCCGCCCACCGGATTGCTGACCACTTTTACGAAAGTAAACCCGGGAGGGAGTTGGTCTTCGAGTCGTATGCCTTCATGTGGCCGGTTGGAGGTATTGACAATCTCAAAGGTGTATTCTACGTCGGTACAGGGGAATATCTGATTGGCCGACACGGTCTTGTTCAAAATGATGGTGTACGGACAGGAGCAGCCATCAGATGCGACAGCGGGAGGGCCGTTGAACAGCAACTTGCTGACACCCGTTACGGGATCAATCTGGTACAATTGGTTTTGGTCGGTTGTAGGAGTGGGGCTTCCGTAGGCAAAAAGACGGCCGTAAGCGTCGAAAAACAGGCTACCACTGTTGAAAGGCACTCCTGAGGCGGGATAGTCATAGAAAAAGGCGCCGTTTAGCGGGTCTATTCTTACCAGTCGTTGGACGAACGAGTCATAACCGTACAGTTCGCCGGTAACGGGGTGGTAGGCGATGTCAAAAATCTGGCCCACCCGGTTAACGGAGATGGTGGTGATGGGGTAGCCCGGCAGCTCCAGGTCTATGAGTACGATCTCGGCTATCTGTGCTAAGCCCCCAATAGGATATCCAGTGCCGATGACCACTAAATATTTTCCGTCGGGGGTCACATCACCCGCAAAATAGGAAATGTTCAGATTAAGCGGCAGATTGGCCAGTGTCTGCGCCTGCCCGTTAGCATCGATGCGTATAAGCGTACCGAGGATAGGGTTAAGGCAATAAATCAAATTGTCGATGATACGGAACCCCGCCGCGTTAATGTTAAAAGGAATATTGGCATTGAGATTTTTAAATACCACAACATTGGTTTGAGGATCAATCAATACTTCGTTCAGCGAAGTAGGATTGGAGCTAAGGGTAAGAAAAAACTGATCCTCGCACGTAAATGGTTTTTGCGCGGCGGAGGGAGCCGGATGAATAAACACAGAAAGTGCCATCATCAATACCCCGGTTATCATCCGAAAAGGCTTTATGGTCAACATAGGTTGCAATTTTTAAGATAACGAAGTAAATCCTGAGCGCATACCTATCGTGTTTATACCGATTATTCGAGTTCTTTGGGTACAAAACAGTCGGATAGTAATACTATTAATTCAAGTGATCATAAATGGTGAAACCTGATTACAGGTGCTTTGTTGCAGCAGAAGAGGCAATTGTTCTTCGGTTTGTTTTATAATGTATGAAAATGACAGTGCGTGACAACTAAACTTCCGCCCCGCCTGGTACCTCGCTTACAATAGCTAAACGGTATCTCCCGCCGCGATTGGGTCAAAACCTGTCCCTACTTCATCGGGACAGGTTTTGACCCAGCGAAACGTCCGTGAGTGGTTAAGATAATGAACACATCATATATGGCCCATGAGTTGGAAGGTAATGCCTGGCTATACACGCGGGTTGCGCTGGGGCATAGCGGTCTAACGAAACACCCAAGCGTGGTGAAGATGTGAATTAAATGATTAAAAATTATAGTCAAAACAGAGTGGTTTTGAACGAAGATGATTTTCAATCATTTTGAAATCAAGCATTTGCATCACTCAAATCATCAAAATCACTCTAATCACAGTATACATGAGTACATGATTTAAGAGAGGATAGCGCTCGGTTAGATATGGGTTTGGATGCCAAGCGGAATGCATTCCCTCTTAAATTATGTACTCATGTACTCCTTAATCATGTACTCACCCCAAAAGCCTATCCACCCTATTTCCGATACTTACATCTTTCATCTCCCGCTCCAACTGATCAAAATCGGCTTTGGCCACTTTTTGGGTGATGCGACCCTGCTGAAGCAATAAAATCTCATCGCAGGTATCGCGGAGGGTAGAGAAAATATGGGAGGAGATTAATACGGTTTTTCCCAGCGCACGGAGTCGGAGAATGATTTCCGTTATCAGGATATTACTTTGAATATCCACGCCGTTGAAAGGTTCATCCAGGATGAATACCTCGTTGGGTTGAAGCAAAATGCCCAGCAAAGCCAGTTTTTTCTTCATGCCGGTGGAATAATGTACGGCAAATTCATCCAGGGGTAAGTCAAAAATGTTCTTCCCATCCGCGTTGTTCAACTCGGTCTTCCGGGCATTGCACACCAGTTGCAGATACTCTCTGCCGGTCATGTACGGGAAAAAGTACGACTCTGTAGGTAGCCATCCCAGATGATCTTTCAAAGGTTGCCAGGTGCTTTCCACCAAGCCTTCATGAGCCTCCAGGCCCAGCAAACACTTGAAAAAGGTTGTTTTGCCCGCTCCGTTTTCGCCCACAATCCCGTACACGCGTTCAGGCTCAAAACTGGCCTGAATATCATTCAGGACTTGATGGTTTCCGTATGATTTATTTAGATGCTTCACTGCTATCATGAGAGAATCGCTTTCAATTTTAGAACGGACTTTCGGTAAAAGAAAGGTAGTAGCCAGATCAATAACAGCGGCATAAACAATCCTACACCCAGCAAAATACTCTGTGCTACATTCATTTGTTGTGGGTAATTCAGGTATTTGGCAACGACAAAACAACTGAGGTATAAAAGTCCAATAGCCACAATGGCCAGCATAATATACCAGTTAGCGGGATAAAACCCGGTCAGAATCAAAGCACTTGGCGCTGCAAGAATCAGACTATGCCGCCAGGCCGTTTTTATTTTTAGCCAAAGAAACGCCTCTGCCCGACCATGGTGCAACCATACCCAGTACCGATTTTCCGGTTGCCCGTAATAGGAGAGGGTAGTGCCGTATACCAGCATCACTGCAAATAAACCCAGGTTAAAGTTGTCGACTGTAATTCCAATGACTAAAAGCCCATGTACTGCTAACAACCACCAAAAGGTGGTACGGAAACCTACCAAAAACTCAAACGGCTCTTTCCCATAAGGAGTTGGCAACCGAAACCTGCCGCCTTGAATACCACTTGTAAACGACATAAAAGTGACAAATGACACCAACAGCACAAAAGGAAAAAACGCCTGAACAAAGCCAAGCACCAACAAAAAGGGTAGGGAAGGGACCAGGCATTCCAGCACCCTGATTTTCCGGAAAACGGGGTTTGGGTAGGTTGACTTCAAAAAGCTGATTTTGTCGGGCTGATTGAACGAGACCAATAGAATGGCACCCATTACCATTAGGATGTATGGTGCCAACTCTGTTTTATAAAAAAGCGCCGCATTGCCAACCAGAAATGTCAGTCCGGCAAGCAGATAACCCGCCCAGACAGGCAGTCCAATGTCTGCTATCCAACGCTCCAGCAGGCTCTTTTGTAGTCTGAAATAATGCTCTAATGTTTGATTATCAGACATTTATATGGTATTCCAGGAATGAGTTGCCCCGCCCTTCAGGGCGGGGCAACTCATTCCGCAAATATCTCATCAATAAACACCCAGCCCTTGTCTCGTTTCCCCGGATGCCATTCTGGTAATTTTGAAACCGGAATGGCTACCAGTTTCAAACAGCGAACCTTTTGTTCCGGGAAGTTCAGGATGAAGCCTTTTTTGTAACCAGGCATTCCAACTTTTTGCGGTTGCTCAGGGCGGATTTGCTTTAATAGCTTTAAGCTTTTAGGGTCCATTCCACCCCAAACCTGTAACTCCGTTGCCGGCATGATATAGCTTCCAATATCAATCATGGTGCTAAAGGAAACAGCATGAAGCTGGGTCGGTTGGTTAAACAAAAATAACGCTTCAAAGGGCGTTTCTTTGTACCCTAGCCATTTATTGGTCCTGAAATCGGTATCACCGATCTTCTGGTCAGAAAGTGATTTTGGTCCAAGAGCCTTGTATTGCGGGTTCGGCGGGAACCGTAGCACCACCGAATCAGGAACTATCCCCGATGTATAAAAACTACGGCTGGATGTTTCACTACTTACCCACCCAGGTAAAAAAGCGCGCGCCTTTAATTCACATGATTGGTTGATGGTAATACTGTCGCCTGTGTACAGAAGTGACTGAAGACTGTCTGGCTGTGAACCATCCAGCGTATATCGAAGTTGGGCGCCATTGATATAATTCTTCAGTTTTACCTTGGTGGAATGGATAAAAACCTGGGAACCTGATTCAATAATCGGGGCATTTAGCTTGGCAACAACACCTTCTCCGGTATAACCACTCATAAACTGAACAGCGGGATGGTTGCGCCGCAACACTTCCAGATCCTGAGAGGTAATGCCTGTATTCCAAACATACACTTTTTTTAACCCGGGTAAAGAGGAGATAAATTCAAGATGCAAGGCCTGTGTTGGAGTCCTGGAAAGAACGAGTTCCTGTAGGTTTTGCAGCCCTTTTAAGGCCGATAATTGGTTCCCGGTGATACTGGTTGAGGCAAGATTGAGCTTGCTAAGTTGCTTGAACATGGCGATGGTTGCCAGATCTTCATCCTTAACGGGCATTTGATTTAAATCCAGTTCAACTATTTGATCCTGAACTACTTGTAATTCTTTTAGCGCCTCGGATCGGAAAGCAGTGACTCCATAAAACGACACGCCCAGCGCCGGACTTTTAATCGCTAATGGGTAAACGGCTCTGTATTCTGAATTCAACGACTGGATCGTTTTTTCTGCGGCTGCCTCAAAAGGGTAGGAGAGGGGAGCGCTTGTTTGAAGCCTTGATTCTGACAGCAAACGCAAAGTGTCTCCTTCCGGTAATTCCTGCACCCGGGTGGTAAAACTCGATCCTGAACGGATCCAAAGATTCAGAATCGCCAGTTCCTCTGCGTCAAGGGGCGACTTACCCTTTGGTGGCATATGCTCTTTCTCCTCCACAGGCAGATGTATTCTACGCAATAGCAAACCAAAATCAGGGGCATTTGGATCCCAAAGCGGACCATTTTTGCCCCCTTTCAGAATAGATGCTTCTGTTTCAAGATTCAGGTCTCCTTTCAACTTGCCTGCATTATGGCAGCTGATGCATTTTTTTTCAAGTATGGGTTTAACCACGTGTTGGAATACCAGGGCATCTTCTTTGGGAACAGAAGCTATCTGCTCACTTGGAAACATGGGTTCCAGCAAATAATTATCGCCATGTGTCAGCGTGGCTCCTTTGTGTCCTGCCAAGACCACCAAGCCAAGAAGACTCAAAGAAAAAGCATTGCTAATCAATGACTTAGATCTGATTTGATTCCGCCACAGCCACCAGATCAAAGCTCCTGCCGACACACCAACGCCAGTCCATTGATGCCAGGAAAGTACTTCGGGTTGGTAGCCACCTTCTTTCGAAAGAAACAACCCCGCCAAAGCAGAGCAGGCTGCCCCAATAGCTGTAAGCCCAAGCCAGATGTCTTTAAACTCCTGTAAGACGTCGTTTCTGCGCCATTCCAATACAATGGCTACGATCAGCATGACAATAGGAAAATGAACGACCAGCGGGTGCATCCGGCCTGTCACTTGCAGCCACGCAGGTAATTGCATAGCATCACCCATAATCGCCAGGAACAACAACATGCTGTTCAATGCTATGCACCCATTGGTGATCCAAACCATCCTTGAGCCAGACATCATTTAATGCAGGATTAATTCGTCAATGAATAACCAGGCAGGTTGACCTTTGCCGGAATGCCAGCCTGGGATTTCTTGTAATGATCTGATAATCAATCTGTATCTATCGGTCTTGATGGGCTTCTGGATGTTGACTGTTTGCATGGCACAACGCACATCGGGTTGCTTTTCGGCACTGTCTGGTCTGGAACCGCCTATTGGTCGCCACCTTCCAAAAAGATAGTCCCACCCATACACTGATATGGAAGAAGGCTGAAATATCCATGCATTTTGGTTTTCCAGCGTATTGATCATAAACTGCTCCAGGGCTATTTTGTCGCCAAATTCGATCTCCATCATGACAGAATCCTGGTAGCCGAGCCATGTTTTACTGTTATGGTCAGTATTGCCTCCCAAACCGTCCTGCAATGCAGTATTTCCCGTGCCCAGGTATTTAGGGTGGGGGAGTGGGACGCGTAATGTTTTGGCCTTCTTCCCCATTTTATAAAAGTTGACCTGTACCATTTCTGAAGGCAGGTAACCTTTGGCAAACGTTCTCACACTGAGCTTGGTAACCGGTTTCTGGATGGAAACAGGTTTGTCAAAAACAGGAGATTCTTCGGTTGGTATATAACCGTTAAGGGTGTAATGTATGGCCGACTCGGGCTGTTTGAATTCAGCTGAAACCTGCACACTTCGTTCAAAAAAGATGCTTGGAAATTTCAGCAAAGGAGGAGCCAACTGAAAGGTATCTTGCGCCGAGGCCTGTGTGTAAATTGCTGTTAATAAAGCAACCAGGCATATTTGGATTGTCTTTTTACTCATACCACCGGTTCGAGTTTGTATGGATAAACCTTTCCGGAATTCCATTGAGCTACGTACATGTTTTCTTCGTCGTCTATACATACATCGTGTGGATATTGAAATGCCCTTACCGTTTGGTACATTTCTCCCAAGACCTCATTTTCATAAGATGGCTCCGATCCGGCGAGATTTGAGACCACCCGGTCGTTTTGATCCAAAATGGTCACAAATCCTGATTTTTGCCAGGGTCTGCTGCTTGATTGAAGAACAGCTGCGTAAAGAAAATTTCCCCTGATGACCGGACGACAAACCCATGCGCCGGGGAGAGGTATGGTACTCAGATAATTACCATCCAAATCAAAACGTTTAAAAGCATTTTGCTCTCTGGAAGTAACGATTAGCCCGGGTTGTGCCGGATTGCGCAGGTCCACGCATACGCCATGTGCATTTTTCAGGTACTCAGCACCTTCGCCTTTGCCGCCAAAATGCCGGATGTAGCGTCCGTTGGCATCGTATTGAATAAGGTAATCCTGCCCGTATCCATCCGCTACATAAATATCTCCGTTTGGGGCAATGGCTGTTTCTGTTGGAATAAAAGCATCCCTGGAATTATAGATCTCTGCTTCTTTTGGATACTCCAGGGTTAACAGTGTGCGGCCATCCATAGATGTTTTGATAACCTGATGTCGTTGATTATCGCAAATGAATAATACATCTGTACCATTTTCATCAAACAGGGTCAGGCCATGCGCGCCAGGAAATTCCGTGCCCCAGGCTTCCAGGATTTTGCCGTTCTTATCATATACCAGCACGTTATTCCTTGTTTCGTTGGTTAAAAGCAGAATTCTGCCTTTGCTGTCCTGTACCATTTCGTGGCAATCATTCACCGGATTGCGGGATACATCGGCCTGACTCCAACGGGTGCTTATCCTGTATTTTTTATTGTTGTGGCCCAATACAACGCCATGGTCAGCCAGCATTTTGGGCACCAGGAATATGCCTGCCGTACCAAGGGCTGTGTTGAGGCAAAAATTTCTTCTATTCATGTTTTTTTATTTGTCCCCACCCTGAAGGGCGGGCAATTTCTATGCAATAATATCCTTGACAACATTCCCATGTACATCGGTCAGTCGGTACCTTCTGCCCAGATGTTTGTACACCAGTTTTTCATGATTTAATCCCATCAGGTGGAGCGCAGTGGCATGAAAATCATGAACGTGAACCGGATTAGACGCTATGTTATAGCCAAACTCATCGGTTTCACCATATACTCCCGGCTTGATACCTCCACCAGCCATCCAGATGGTAAAACATCTTGGGTGGTGATCCCTTCCGTAATTATCCGCTGTCAATACCCCTTGACAATAATTGGTTCTTCCAAATTCACCGCCCCAAATCACAAGGGTTTCATCCAACAGGCCTCTCTGCTTTAAATCAGTAATGAGTGCTGCAGATGCCTGGTCTGTGTCTTTACATTGGCCAACAATTTGAGATGGGAGGTTATCGTGCGCATCCCAGCCCTGGTGGTATAATTGTACAAACCGCACACCACTTTCTGATAACTTTCTGGCTAACAGGCAGTTAGCGGCATAGGTACCCGGCACCAGGCATTCTGGCCCATACAACTTGACAATGCTTTCCGGCTCTTTACTGATGTCTGTTACTTCCGGAATGGCGGTCTGCATCCGATAAGCCATTTCGTACTGCTGGATTTTGGCTTTGATTTCCGGATCCCCAAATTGCAAGTAGTTTTCATCATTCAATTGAGCCACCCGGTCGAGCATTTTACGGCGATCAGCCTGGTCTATACCTTCCGGATTGTTCAAGTAAAGCACCGGATTTTCTCCGCTGCTGAATTGTACTCCCTGGTGAATGGAATCCAGAAAACCATTGGTCCAGAGTTTGGAATAAACGCCCTGGCTGTTCCCCTTCCCCTTGGAAAGCAGCACACAGAATGCCGGTAGGTTTTTATTTGAACTACCTAGTCCGTAGCTCAGCCAGGCGCCCATGCTGGGTCGGTTACCCACTTGTGCGCCCGTTTGGAAAAACGTCAGGGCCGGATCATGGTTAATGGCTTCCGTGTACATGGTTCTGATGAAACATATATCGTCGGCCACTTTCCCGGTGTAGGGGAGGAGTTCACTTAACCACATACCATGGGAACCATGTTGCTGGAAATTAAACTTGGAGCCGGCCAGCGGGAAAGCCTTTTGGTTGGCTGTCATCCCGGTAAGCCGTTGTCCCATACGTATGGAGGCAGGCAGATCCTGCCCCTGCATTTCCCGAAGCTTGGGTTTGTAATCAAACAAGTCCAGTTGGGATGGGGCGCCATTTTGAAACAGATAGATTACCCTTTTCGCTTTCGGCGCAAAATGAGGCAATCCGGCCATAATAGCGTCTTCATCCTCACCGGAAAACAAATCCGGGATCAAAAGCGAACCCAGCGCAACACCTCCCAGGCCAATGCCCAACCGGGAAAGAAATTTGCGGCGGTTCATATTTAACCCATGTTCCAGTATCTCTTTTTCCATAATCAGGATTTTGTAATGGCTTCTTCCAGGTTATAAATGGTGTTTACCACTTTCATCAAGGCAGCGGATTCGGCCGGATCAAGTTTCTTATTTACCGGTGAATCCCCCACAGCCAGGGTTTTGGCAGCGTCAAGTTTCCTATTTTTGAACAAATCAAGTTGTTCCTTGTAGTAATCTTTCAGTATCTGAATTTCCTTCTCAGATGGCGCCCTGCAAAGGATTGAGTGGAAGGCCGTTTGAATATTTTCTTCAGTGGCTCCTTTATCAGTCAATAACCGTTGTGCAAAAAACCTGGATGCCTCCAAAACCGTTGGATCATTCATCATAATAAAGGCTTGCAGGGGGGTATTGGTACGAGCTCGTTTCACTTCACATTGATCCCGATTACTAGCATCAAAAAGGATCATGGATGGGGGAGGCAGGGTTAACTTGACAAAAGTGTACAGCCCTCTTCTGTACAAATCCTTGTCCTTATCCTGTTCGTAGATTTTTAGAACGCCTCTTCCTGATGTTGCGCCTTCCCATAGTCCTGCAGGTTGATAAGGCTTTACGCTTGGACCACCGATGGTTTGAACCAATAAACCACTGGTTTTCAGCACCATATCCCGCACAAACTCAGCCTTTAAACGCAATCTGGGAGCCCTGGCCAGGTATTGGTTATCAGGATCAGTTTCCAAATGGTGCATTTTTACTTCAGCAGATTGCCTGTAAGTAGCCGACATCAAGATTTGCTTGACCAGCCTTTTAACATTCCATTGGTTTTCCATGAAATCCACGGCAAGCCAATCCAATAACTCCGGATGGGTAGGGAGGTTTCCCTGCATACCGAAATCGCCGGTGGTTTTAACCAGTCCTGAACCAAAAATCTCCTGCCAGATATGATTAACGAAAACCCTGGCTGTCAATGGGTTAGACTTAGAAACCGTCCACTGAGCCAACCCAAATCGGTTAGCCGGATATTGCAGGGTATCAAAAGACAAAACCGATTCCAGGGCCCTGGCGCGCACCATTGCTCCAGGTTTATCATAGGCGCCCCGTTGAAGAATATGGGTTACCCTGGGCGTATCCAGTTCACCCATAACCGAAATCATAATAGCGCCTGTATCCTTTTTCTGAATGAACTGCAATGTTTCTTTCACTTCAGCGTCACTCAGCGTTAGGATAGGGTTTTTGGCTGGTTTGGAGATGCTCACATCACCTTCAAAACCGGCTTCTTTAGAATTGTTGAAGAAGGCAAAAAGCTGGTAATAATCCTGTTGTGTGATCGGATCATATTTGTGATCATGGCATTGGGCGCACTCCACAGTAAGGGCCAATAAGCCCTTGGTGTACGTCTTTACCTTGTCAAGATTGTATTCAACCCTGTATTCCTCCGGGATAACGCCACCTTCCTCTGTGTACTTATGGTTTCTTAAAAAAGCAGTTGCCAAAATCTGCTCTTTACTGGCATTCGGCAACATATCGCCGGCTAATTGCCAGGTCAAAAACTGATCATAGGGCATATTTTGATTGAAGGCATGAATGACCCAATCCCGGTAGGGCCATTGACTCCGAATATTATCATCCTGATACCCATAACTATCTGAAAATCTGGCTATATCCATCCAATGTACGGCCATTTTTTCGCCAAAATGAGGGGAGGCTAATAAGCGGTCTATGGACTGTTCGTATGCTTCATCGGAAGGGTTTTGCAAAAAATTGGCCGTTTCTTCAGCAGTAGGGACAAGCCCGGTCAAGTCGACGCTAATTCTTTTCAGAAGATGCTCTGACTGGGCAACCGGATTGGGATTTAACCCATTATCGGTCATTTTAGCCAAGGTGAAATAATCAATTTCATTCCTAGGGAACGACTTGTCGGAAGGCTTTGGAAGTTCGGTTTTAACGGGAGAAAGGAACGCCCAGTGTTTTTCGTAAACAGCGCCTTGCCGGATCCATTTTTCCAGCAACTTTATCTCTCTTTCTGTCAGTGATCCTAAGTGAGAATCCGGGGTAGGCATCTGATAATCAGGATCTTGTGAAGAAACCCGCTTAATCAGTTCGGAAGATTCCGGATGGCCCGGAACAATGGCAAAACCTCCGGGTGTTTCTTTCAGAGGTGCATATGCCAGATCGGCAATGTCCAGCCTTAACCCCGCTTTTTGCTGGTTTTTATCCGGACCGTGGCAGGCAAAACACTTGTCAGACAAGATGGGTCTTATGTGAAAATTGTAGCTGACTTTATCTGGCAGTGAATCTGGTGAGGAGGCTGATTTACAGGCGTTCCAGAGGCAAAAAGCCAATGCCACCGATAAAAAGAGGGTCAGAATGGTAATTTTAGACATAGTACCGCAGTGCCAATTAGAACCGGTACGCCCGGAGTAATCCCGGGCGTACCACATAAACGGCGGTAAATATCAATAATTTAATGCTCGCAAGGCAAGGAAAAATTGCACGAATTTTTGCTAAATCAACCGTTTTTCTCAATACCCTAAGGAAGGGTAGGAGAGGGGTGGGGCGCTGGACCGATTTCGAATTAGGTTTGACTGCCTAATACCCCAATATTTTCAACATGGAGTCAGAATCTTGCTCTTTAAATATTTCCCAGTCAACAAATTCACCGTAGTAATTTCGGTCAATGAGTACGTGTTTAGGCGCCGGTAACAGGCAGTGTTTCAGTCCACCATATCCGCTCAGAGATTCTTGGTATGCTCCTGTATGAAAGAAGCCAAGATAAAGCGGCTCGTCCGTGCTTTCATCGTAACTGGGCAAATACACCTGGTTAATATGTGCTTCAGAGTTGTAATAGTCTGCATTATCGCAACTGATACCCCCAATATTTACACGTTGGTATTCTCTTTCCCAGTGATTCACCGGAAGCAAAATAAATCGCTCCTTGATGCCCCAGCTGTCGGGCAGGGTATTGATCAGGGAGTTGTCCAGCATATACCATTCTTCTGAGTCGTTCTGCTGTTTTTTGCCGATTACCGAAAAGATGGTAGCGCCACTTTCTCCTACGGTATATTTACCAAATTCGGAGTAGATATCCGGTTCCGGCACACCTTCGCCATCGCAGGCTACTTTGATCATGCGCACAATTTCACTGACCATGTATGGGTAATCATACTCAAAACCCAAAGAATTGCGGATGGGCATGCCGCCACCGATATTCAGACTGGAGAGGGTAGGGCAGAGCTTTTTTAGCTGGCAATAGGTTTTGATCCCCTTTTTGAGTTCACTCCAATAATAGAGTGTGTCTTTTATGCCAATATCTACAAAAAAGTGGAGCATTTTTAGCTCAAATTTGGGATTTTGAGCCAATTTTTCCTTGTAAAAGTTCAATATTTCACTCTGACGAATACCCAGTCGAGAGGTGTAAAATTCGAAATTGGGTTCTTCCTCAGTGGCCATGCGCAGCCCAATATTGTATTTGCCTTTTGGGAGCAGACTGTCAAATAACTCAAGCTCCTGGGCATTATCCATCACCGGTGTCACATTGGTAAAGCCTTCATTAATCAAGCCTACAATCCGTTCAACGTATGGACGGGGTTTGTAGCCATTATTGACGATGGTAGTACCCTTGTTAATTTTACCTTGTTTGTACAAGCGCCAGATCAGGTCTATATCAAAAGCAGAGGAAGTTTCCAGCTGTGTTCCATTCTCAAGCACTTCATTCAGGATAAATGAAAAATGCGAACTTTTGGTGCAATAGCAATAAACATACTTACCGTTGTAATTATGTCGCTGAATAGCATCCCGGAACAGCTTTCTTGCTGTCTGGATTTTTTCGCCAATTTTTGGCAGGTAGGTAAGCTTAAGTGGAGTGCCGTATTTTTTGATGAGATCGTACACATCAATTTCATTGAACAGCAGTCGGTTATTTCTTAGACTGAATCCGTCTTGGGGGAAATCGAATGTCTGCGCTACAAGGTCGTGGTAAGTGTTTTTCATTGAAAAACAGTATCAGGGGTGCAAATTTTGGATTGTGAAGGCACAAATGTAGTGGCTTTGTTTGGCGCTGGGATTACTTTTTTTGAATAAGGTGAAAACAGGGCATTATGGGTCGTTTTTTATACCCTATTTAACATAATATAAATTATAGAAAAATAATTACCTGAAAAATCAGAATCCTATGGATCGTTTTTCTTTGCCCTTTACCGGGGCTTTTTTTAATTGAACCATCCTGATAGCCGTCACAGCAGCTTCAATACCTTTATTGCCATGTTTGCCACCAGCACGATCCAAAGCCTGTTGCTCATTGTTGGTAGTTACCAGACCAAAAATATGCGGCCGGCCGGTAGTAAGACCCAAATTGGTCAATCCTTGTGCAACAGCCATATTGATGTACTCATCATGACTGGTCTCGCCCTTGATCACACAACCCAGACAAATGACGGCATCCAGGCTCTGCTGGCCATTCAGGATCCGTGCACCGGAAGTCAATTCAAAGGAGCCTGGGACCTGCAACATGAAAATATTTTCTTCACTTGCTCCATGCTTCAACAGGGTCTCCAAGCAACCCTCATATAAAACATGGGTAATGTGTGCGTTCCAGTCGGCTACCACAATGCCAAACTTCATTTCAGAGGCATCTGGAACATTGTTTTCGTCGTAAACGGATAGATTTTTAAGCGCTGAAGCCATTTTTAAGCGTTTTTCGCAGGGAGGGGGCTAGGGGACTCCCCCACCCTGCGATTCCTGAAAAAAAATATTTAAAACAATTTATGTTTACTGTCCTCTCTTTCTGGAGAATTTATAAGCCGCAGTAGCTGCTTTATACTGGCCTTTTTCTGCTGGATTAGTGTTAACCAGGTTATATATGCTTAAAGTATCGGTATCTGCATTGTACCGGTAACCATAATACTTGGTACTGCCCGCTTCGTCTTTTGCATTGTAAAAACTGATCACATCCATATCTTGCCCGGCTACAAAACAATCACCGCCAGAACAAAGTTTAAACCGGTTATATCCTTTGATACCTTGTAACTCGCCGGTAGAAGTAAACATGACTTTGTCTGTGGCGCCTTTACCAACGGGTGTGAACACTCCGTTGAGTACATGATGATTCAAGGCAGTTTCAAAGGCATTAATTCCTTCCTGTACTGTTGCTCTCGATTTGATAAACCGATCCATTTGAACCTTTGAATTGGTTGGGTCGATCATGGTCATATCCTTCTCTCCCCCAGAATGATAAATGAGGTAAATGTTTTTATCAGGTTTGGCGCCCACTAATGTGATGGTGTCTACATTGATCTTTACAGGTAAAGTCCAGGATTCAAATCCGTTATGGCAAATGACGCTATCTGGTTTGGCTGGATTGAATGTAATGGCATAAGCATATGGCTTGTGTA